>CAYZBM010000015.1:0-29938 GCA_964476705.1 uncultured Rickettsiales bacterium
TATGTTTTGCTGAAGGATCCACAAAATATAAATTTTTCAAACTAAAATACTATATTATAGACTACATATACGACTTAAGAAAAAAGTGTTTTTTATAAAAAAACACTTTTTCCCAACCGACTATAAATTCAATACCACAAACTGTGTATTACCTTTTCTATTGACTAAAATCATTACTGATTTTCTTTTAGCTTTAATCGCATTATCAATAACTTTAGTAAATTGCTCAGTAGTCTTTACTGGTTCCTGATTTACTGATTCCACAACATCACCACGCATTAAGCCTTTAGTTGCTGATTCGGCGTTTTTAGCAACTTTAACCACTAAAACCCCATTTACATTTTCTTTAATATGTAAAAGTTTACGGTTAGCAGGAGTGAGTTCTGCCAAAGTCATACCAAATTTATCTATAGTTTTACCAAAAGAATCAGGAGCACCAGTTCCAGGTTCAGCTAATAATTTAGCTTTCTTTTCTTCTTTTGATTCGTCAAGTACGGCAATAGTCACCTCTAATGTTTTTTTCTTACCATTACGCCAGAGATTAACTGGCACTGTTTTACCAATTTTAGTATCAGCAACAAGTCTTGGTAATTTCCTCATGTTGGGCACTTCTTTACCATCAAAATCTAAAATTATGTCGCTAGTTTGAATCCCTGCTTTAGCTGCTGGGCTTCCTTTAGTAACATCAAGAACTAAAGCACCAGAAGCTTTATCTAAACCAACACTTTCTGCAATATCATCAGTTACAGTTTGGATTTTAACACCGAGCCATCCACGCTCAACTTTACCTTCGGCACGTAATTGATCAATTACCGGTTTTGCCATATTAGCCGGCAGAGAAAAACCTATTCCAACATTACCACCAGATGGCGAAAATATAGCCGTATTAATTCCTATTACTTTACCATCAATATCAAATAATGGACCGCCGGAATTACCCCGATTGATTGCCGCATCAGTTTGTAAAAAATCATCAAAAGGTCCAGAATTAATATCACGAGCTCTTGCCGAAATAATACCAGCAGATACCGAACCACCAAGTCCAAAAGGATTACCAATGGCAATAACCCAATCACCAACTCTGGCTTTATCAGAATCACCCCATTCTATATGCGGTAAACGTTTATTAACTTCAACTTTAAGTAAAGCTAAATCGGTTTTACCATCTCTGCCAATAATTTTAGCTTTAGCTTTGCTTTCATCACTAAAAATTACGGTTATTTCGTCAGCTTTATCAATTACATGGTTATTAGTTACAATATAACCTGTAGAATCTACTATAAAACCCGAACCTAGCGAAACAGCTTCATGATCTTTACCTTCACCATTTCCACCTTCTCCTTCTCCTCCATTACCACTATTTTGCCCTTCTTGGCCATAGAATTTTTTTAGCAAATCTGGTAACTCACTAAATGGTGAACCTTCAGGAAATTGATAAGCAAAAAATTCTTCAGCTGGACCGTCTTCACCACTTACTTTTTGGGTGGTTGAAATATTTACTACCGCTGGATTTAAAACATCAACTAAATCGGCAAAACTTGGCGGAACAGCCTTAGCTTCAGAACTAAAGCAAAACAGAACAACTCCAACGAAAGCTATTATTTTTTTTGAAAAAAACATATTAATCCTCTTTAATTTAAATCATGAAATCTCATAATATTAGTTCGCACTAGAATCATTTAAATACTGTAAAAAATCACTATTTGGCGATAAAACCATTTTAGTATTTTCTTTATTAAATGTTTTTTTGTAGGCTTCCATAGTCCGGTAGAATTTAAAGAAACTAGGGTCTTGACCAAAAGATTCAGAATATATTTCTGTTGCCTTTGCCTCACCTTTACCACGGATTATTTTAGCATTTTTATTTGCTTCCGCCAATATTATTTTCACTTGTTTGTCGGCCGTAGCTCTTATAACATTGGCTTCTTCTTCGCCTTGCGCTCGATATTCTCTAGCCTCTTTATCACGGTCAGCATACATCCGCTTATAAATTGAATCACTATTTTCTTTTGGCAAATCAGATCTTACTATTCTAACATCATAAACCTCAATTCCAAAATCTTTCGCCTTTTTACTAATATCTTCTTTTACTTTTTTCATTACTCCCTTGCGTCCTGCTGTAAGCATTTGTTTTAGCGGCACGCTACCTATAGCATCACGTAAACTTGCTTCAAAAATTTGATTCATCCGAATATTTATTCCATCTTCATCGGTAACTTTTTCATAAAAAGTTAAAGGATCAATAATTTTATATTTAGCAAAAGCATTAACATTTAGCGCTTTTTTCTCAACATCAAGTACTTCTTTATCTGCTGCCTCAAAATTTAACATTCTATTATCAAAAAATATAATTTTTTGAATAAAAGGAATTTTAAATTTAAGACCGGGAGTATTTATATATTCGACTTGGTTCTCGCCATCCTTAAATTTTACTGGCTTACCAAATTGCAGCACAATAGCTTGCTCAGTTTGATTAACTATAAAAAAAGAATTTAAGGCTAAAAATATTAAGCCCGCCAACATAAATACATATTTTTGATATTGTATAAACTTATCCATAATAATTAACTCTTTAGCTTATTTATGTTTAGAAGATCCATTTAAAGGAAGATAAGGCACCATTTTTTCACTCATATTGCTATCTACTATAATTTTATCTATAGAAGGCAGAATTTTTTCCATAGTTTCCAAATACATTCTCCGTTTAGTTACATCTTTAGATTTTTTATATTCATTATAAACTGCTAAAAATCTACTACTATCACCTTGCGCTGTAGCAATAACTTCATTAGCGAAACCTTCAGCTTCTTGTAAGATTTTTTGCGCTTCTCCTCGTGCTATTGGCACTTGCTGATTAGCATAACCTTCGGCAATATTAATTTTTTCTTGTTTATTATTTATTGCCGCCTGTACATCCTTAAAGGCATCAGCCACAGTAGTTGTAATTAAAGTGGTTTTTAAATCCTGCTCTTTAACTACTGAATTTGCCGAGGGCAAAGATTCAACAGTTATCGAACTATTTGGCGGGGTACCCTTCATGTTAATTTCTTTAACTACTACTCCTAAATCATAAGAATCTAAAATTGATTGGAGCAATTGTTTAGTCTCAGACTGAGCAGTAATCCGATCTTCAGATAGAATATCATTTATTGGCGTTGTCGCTATAATTTCGCGCATAGCACTTTCTGCAGCATTTCGCACTGTTAGGCGTTGATCTCTAACACTAAATAAAAACTTATGCGAATCGGCTATCTGCCATTGTACTTCAAAATTTATATTTACTATATTTTCATCGCCTGTAAGCATTAAAACTCCGCTTTCTGGTTGAGAAGAATTAGATCTAGCATCTTCCTCATTACTACCAATCCGATCAACATAACGTTCTTTTACTCTTAGTTTTATTACTTTTTCAATAGGAAATGGTAAATGATATTTTAACCCAGAATTCTCAGTCCTAGCATACCCGCCAAATCTAGTTATTACAGCCTCTTCTTTAGCATCAACAGTATAAAAACCACTTAATAACCAAATAACAAAAATAGCCGCTAATAATAGCAGAACAGGTAGATTAGGATGAAAATCACCAATTTTATGATTATTATTGGTAAATTTACGAAAACTATCTTTAGTTTTGTTAAAAAAGAACTCACCTTTATTAGCGCCAATATTTCCTGTATTTCCAGGCTTTTTTCCCCAAGGACCTTGTTCTAAATTTAATAATATATTCATATTTAATCTAACCTTTTAAATTTTTAAATTTGACTATAGTAGCTTTTTTAGCTACATCAAAGGCTATGTAAATTTACAATATAGTCATTATAGTCATTTCAAACATATGATTATATATATAATACCTAAAATTCGAATTACAATATTATGTCTGATTTAAAAACAAATGATAGCACTATTTATAAAATGCCAAAAATTAAGCATATAATTGCGGTTGGCTCAGGAAAAGGTGGCGTTGGTAAATCAACAGTTACCGTAAATCTGGCCTATAATTTTGCTAAAAAAGGTTACAAAGTAGGAATTATGGATGCCGACATATACGGCCCCTCAATTCCACATATGCTATGTGCTACTGGCAAGCCAGAAATAAGCGAAGATAAACGGATGCTTCCCCATTATAACTTTTCCATTTATTCTAATTCAATGGGCTATATAATTAATCCTAAAATAGCAGCAAGCTGGCGTGGACCTATGGCCAGCAAAGCAGTTTTCCAATTATTTTTTCAAACAGCTTGGCCAGAACTTGATTATTTATTTATCGATATGCCTCCTGGAACTGGTGATGTTCAGTTAAGTTTGGCAAGTAAAATACCAGTAACCGGCGCAATATTAGTTACAACTCCCCAAGAAATATCAGTCATGGACGTCAGGAAAGCTGCTGATTTTTTCCGAAAAGTTAATGTAAAACTTATCGGTATAATTGAAAATATGAGTTTTTTTGAAGATACTAATAAAGAAAAAAACTACCTATTTGGTAAAGATGGCGGCAAGAAATTAGCTGAAGAAATTAACTGTAATTTTTTAGGGCAAATAAAAATTGATCCAATTTTAGCCCAAAATTCTGATCAAGGGGTCATTACTGAACTTGATTATTTTAATGATATATATAATAATGTAAAAGCTCATATTTAAGAGAGGAAATTATATGGAAACTACCGAAAAAATTATTAATATTCTTAAACAAAACGAAGCTTTTGAAATGACTAGCGCTTTAAGTCCAGAATTATTAATCGAAAAATGTGTAGAATCCGGAATTAGCGACTTAAGTCATATTGAAAGCGCGGTTATTGAACTAATCGATCAAGATTTAGTTGAATATGAAATGGACGATAGTACCAAAGTTACTCATATTTGGTTATTATAACAATACTAGTGCTGATTATTAGGCTTTGGTATTTTTTAATAAATATTCCTCAATTGAACTACTAATATTTTCATGGGAATAAGGTTTCATGATATAACCATTGGCGCCATTTTTAACTGCCAAATCAATATCTTCTTGCGCTCTACTTGCTGTAACCATAATTACATAAGCAGACTTATCTATCTCTCTAATGTTTTTTAAAACATCATGACCCGTACCATCAGGTAAGGCTATATCCAGAAAAGTAATATCTGGCTTGTAGCTACTATAAACATCAACTGCTTCTTTAGCCGTTTTTGCAGTTTTTATATAATGATCTTTTAATAATTCTTGAGCAATGCTCAAAAACATCATCACGTCCTCAACTAGTAATATTTTTAGTTTTTTAGTTTCTTGTGTCCGTTCCATAAAAAATAAATCCAATCGCGAAATTAAATATGAGCTACTATAAGCTAAAAATTAATATTATTATTTTCATCAATGGTAAAGTCATTACCACTAGTAATTTTTTCCGCAGCATGAGCTATAAAATTTGTTCCCGCAGTTTGTAATACACAATAATCATAATAATCATCTTTTATAAAAGTTTTACCATGAAACAAAGTAGTGTTTATTGCAGAAGCACTATCAGTACAGGTACTGCCGGTATGATAATAAGCATTATTATCAGAATAATATTCTTGCTGTTGAAGATAAATTGCTCTTAAATTATTTTGCGCGTTAGTAGCCCGAGTATTTCTTAAATAACCTTTATACGAAGGAATGGCTACAGCAGAAAGTATTCCTAATATGGCAACTACCACCAATAATTCGATTAAAGAAAATCCTCTTTCCTTATTTAACATATAATTAAACCTTTTTTTATAACTACCTGCATTTGAGAGATGTATACTACTAATAATTGCAACAAAACACAAGTACCCAAATAAAAAAACGGAGCCTTAAATTTAAGACTCCGTTTTATATCAATAATAATATTCCAGTTTATTACTCAATAGTAATTGTACCTGAAAGTATATCATTACCTGTAGTATCGGTAGAATCCGGCTCATAAGTTTTTGATTTAATAGATACAGTATCACCTACGTTATCACCACTAAAATTAATTAGAGTCTGACCTAATGCTGGAGTACCAGTAGTATCACCTTCAGCTATCGGAGCATCAGTTCCGCCATAAGGATTTTTCATACCACCTTCACCAGTAAAGTAAGTAACATAAGCAGCACCTATTCCACTCGCAGTTGCACTAGGGCAATTGACTGTGTTAGCACCAAGAGTAATCTCAGTTGCTCCAGTAGAGCAGCTCGCAAGGCCAGCTGAAATTAAATTAACGATAGTTTTATGATTTGCAGTCGTTGCAGTAATTTTTGCTCTTTTTTGATAATTTTGATATTGTGGGATGGCTACAGCTGCCAAAATACCTAATATTGCTACTACTATTAGTAACTCTATTAGCGTGAAACCTTTTTGATTGTCAAATTTTCTAGTCATAATTTTTATCCCCCTTAGGATAATTTGTTTAATTAGTTAAAAATTAGTTTATTTCGTTAATAATATCATATTTTTTTATAAAAGTAAATATTTTATATTAAGTAATTAAACTATTAGTTTACTTTTATAATGCTATAGCCTTAGATACTAATATATATTATTTCAAGTAGAAAATTATTTAATACACACTAAAATGTGAACAATATGATATTAACTGCTACATTTGCTACATTATTATTTGTAAGCCTAGCCATAATAACATTAATAGATAATTTGGGTACAATTTCCAATAATTATTTTAGTTTTAAAATAATCACAGATAAGAAAAATATAAAATGGTATCATAATTACAAACATGATAAAAAATATTCTTTTTACCAAAGTTTTTTTTGGCTAATAACAATAATAATTGCCTTATATTTTTATGGACCATCATCTTACAAAGCATCTTTATTTATTATTTTTTCTCACCTCCTACTTATATTATCCGTCATTGATTTTAAATATCAAATACTCCCAAATATCTTAAATTTTACCTTATTAATCATAGGCTTGCTCGTAAATTATTTTAATATTTTTATTTCTTTTAGTGAAGCCATAATTGGCGCAGCCTTAGGTTTTTTATCATTATGGAGCATTAATTTTCTTTTTAAAGTTATCAGAAAAAAAGAAGGAATTGGTCGCGGTGATTTTAAATTATTAGCCGCTATAGGTGCTTGGACTGGATATATATATTTACCACTAATAATTACTATGTCGGCTTATGTAGCTTTATTTTTTGCTCTAATTGCGGCAATATTTTTTAAATTTGAATTAGCTAAAAAAATGCCTTTTGGACCATCTATAGCATTAGCTGCTTTTATTTCATTAATATTAGGAGAGAAAATTATTAACTATTACTTAATTTATGGATTTCATTAATACAAGTTAAGAATTTCTTAACCATTATATGCTAGAATTAAATTAATAGAAGATTAACCAAATTATAATTTAGTTTAACAAGTAGTTTTATTTAGAGTAACAAATATGTTAGAAAAAATTGTCAATTATACTAAAAATTTTGAATTATCGGATATTCATATCCATTCTAATGAACCGATTGCGTTAAGGGTTCATGGTACTATTCACATTCAACCTGATGATTTTATTACCAGGGAATCTGTAGAGAACTTTATCGCCGAAATTTTAGATGAAGGTCAAAGAGCCCAATATGCCATCCAAAAAGATTTAGACTTTGCAATCCCAACCGCTGAATATCGTTATCGGGTAAATTTATATAACACCATTAATGGCCCATGTTTAGTATTAAGAAAAATTGAAACTCAGGCAACTCCAATTGAAAAACTTGGTCTTCCTAAAGCCGTGATGGATGTTACCCATGCCAAAAATGGTTTAGTATTAGTAACAGGTCCTACAGGTTCTGGTAAATCAACAACACTTGCTTCAATGGTTGACCGCATTAATACTGAACGTAAAGAAAATATAATAACCATTGAAGATCCAATCGAGTTTATTCACAAAAGTAAATCTTCAATAGTTTCGCAAAGAGAAATAGGTAAAGATGCCGTATCTTTCTCTAGCGCCTTAAAAGCTTCCTTACGTGAAGATCCTGATGTGATCTTATTAGGTGAGATGCGGGACCTTGAAACAGTATCTTTAGCCTTAACTGCAGCTGAAACTGGTCACTTAGTATTCGCAACTTTACATACTAATGGCGCCCCAAGTTCAGTAAATAGGATATTGGACGTTTTTCCGGCCAGTCAACAAGCACAGGCAAGATCTCAATTATCACAATCACTACGCTTAGTAGTAACCCAACAATTAATTAAACGCGCAGATAGACCTGGGCGGGTAGCGGCCTTTGAAGTTATGGTTTGTAATGTTGCTGTTGCCAACTTAATAAGAGAAAATAAGATTTTCCAAATAGAGCATGCTATGCAAACTGGAAAATCTTTAGGAATGATGACTATGGAGTCCTCAGTAAATGATTTAATCGAGAAAAAAATTATCAGATTAGAAGATGTGCAACATCATTAGACAATTTAAATTTAATTATAAGAGCTCTAATCCTGCTCTTTTAAAAGTCGCCCATACCGACGCTAGGTTAAGTACTGCAGGAGCAGAGTTTAAAAATAGCTCTCTGGGGTTTACTTTGCTAGAGCTATTAGTAGTAATTGCAATCATCGCAGTAATGAGCTTTGTTGCCCTACCCGACCAAACCAAAAAAACTAAAAGTCTATTTAATAATTTACAAAATGATATTATTGCTGAAGTAAATACCGCTAGAGAATATGCTATCTTACAAAGCAAGACTACAAGATCAGAAATTTCTACCGATTCAGCAGGCATAAAAACCATAACTAACTATATTACCACCACTTCAACTACAACTTGTGATAACTCTGGCACATGGACTCAATTATCACATAGAGTTTTAAAGATTCCCGCAGGATATTTGTTATCAGGTTCAACTAGAGTCTGTAGTTATAGAGATGGGAGTTCATCTGGTGGAACAATTACTATTGCCAAAGATACATTATCAACCGCTACAAATGTAGGAAGTGCTGTAATTAACATAATAAGTGCTACTGGTTTTGCAGACGTAACAATAAGTGCGGCTACAAATTAGCAAATATAAAATATTTAGAAGAGGTCTAAATGTACGAAAAAAAATGTTCAGAGCAAGGTTTTACTTTAATTGAGGCCATAGTTGCAACCGGCATTATTGGCATAGGTTTTGTCGGCGTATTCAGTATGACTTCAGCCTCAGAAGAAATAATACGCAAATCTTTAACTAAACAAATTTTACAAATGCAAGCTGAGCAAATATTTGAGAATATTGAAAATGATATTAGTAATATAGATAATTATAATTTTGATTTAATTAATTGTGACGATTTAGATAGTACTGATACTGAAATAACAACTGTAAATTTAAATAAATGGTGCCAAAGAATTAATGGTACGGTTATAAGTCCAACTACCAATGATAAAAGAATTATTACGGTAACTGATTTTTCTGAAGGCGGAAAAATTGTTGATATATTATTTGAAGCATATAATGGCCAAGTACAAATTGCCATGAAAAGAGTATATGACCATGCAAGCTAATTTAAAAAATTTAGGCTTTACTTTACTTGAATTAATATTAGCTATTGCCGTAGGTAGCATAATTATTGCAGCATCTTACGCTTCTTACATAAATATCTATAATTATTACAAACGTGTTGCCGCTATATCTGAAGTTCATAGCGCAGGAATTACTACAATAAACTTATTAAGCCGTGAAATTAGAATGGCTGGCTTTCAAGCCGTAGATAGCAACATGTCATCAATATATGGAGATATAAATACTCCTATAGATATAGTAGATAGCGGGACAACTTTATGCTGTGATAGCATAACTATAATATACGACAAAGATATTAATACTCGTTATAAAAAACGTTTTTATACCGCAAGCCGTAGTAACCCTACGAGACAAGCTCTTTATCTTGATGTCAGCACTTGGGACGGAAGCGCTTGGCAATCAAGTTCAACCGCAGCATTAGTTGCAGATTATGTTGACGACTTACAATTTGTATCTCAAAAACTAAACGCTATAGGACAAGCAAACCTAGTTGATATATCTTTAATTTTAGGTAGTAAAACCGCTTTAAATAAAACAGGCACTTATACAAAACCTAGTTACAGTTCAGGAAATAGAAGCATATCACTAACTGATAAATTTTATCATAATGAATTTTTTTCAACCCTAAACATAAGAAATATAAAATAGTTTTTATGAAAAACATTAGACAATATGAAAACACAGAATCTGGTAATATCTTAGTTACCGCTCTTATTATGTTGGTCGTAATGACTTTATTATCTGTTGCCATTTTTAAATTTGCCTTAAGACAATCAAATACAACTAATAATAAATCTATTGACTCTGAATTATTTTATATAACTCAAACTTGTTTCCAAGATAGTAGAAATTGGTTTAGAACTCAAACCCGAACTCCGACTTTAAGTAGTATACCTCAATTTAGCCGAAATAATTTAACCGGATTATTTATTGATACAAATAGTACAAAAGTAACCTCTAAGTTAAGTAAAAATAATTACAGTTGTACAGTAGGCTATATAACCAGTCTTAGCAAAACAGAAAACTCCGCAGGCGAAGAAATTGGTAATAAAGGTGGCGAATATAATGGCAGCGCGGCTATGGATTTAGAAGATTATTACCAAATAAATGCAACAGGTACAGGTCCAAGCAATTCTGTTAAACAAATAAATACTATTATTTCTGTATATTTTTAATATAAAAAGTGAGCCTATGTATGAAAATAAAAAATATATTATCTATAACAATTCCAATAATTTTTATCTTCTTAAATAATGCCTATGCTTGCGATTTAAAACAAATACCTTTTGGGCAAAATTTAACCGAAATTATAAAATATTATAAAATAAACAGCAGTGTAAATGCACATATAGAACAATTAAAATCTCTACATAACGGTAGTTTTAAGCTTAGAGGAAGAGATTTTTGTCAAAAATTATCTCTAAGTAATATAGCAGAGATGATTATAAATGATGATAAATTAAAACAAATAAAAATAAAAAAAATAAATAGCATAGAACCTAATAGTTTATATAAGCTCGCAGTTGAAACTTTTGGTAAACAAAATAATCGCAGCAATTTATCCCAAAATGACCCAGATCATTTTAGAATATATTGGATAGCCGACAATAAATTAGTAACTTATATAACTTATCTTCAAGGTAAGGAAGAATTTGAATTACTTGATATAACCGATGATTATAAGAATAGTCCTTATATCGAGAAGAATAATAGTGAGTAATAAGGACAATTGAATAAATATATATTTAGATAGAACAAAAGGATGGTTTATTTTTATGAAAAATATTGTACAGATATTACTTATATCAATAGCAATATTATTTGCAAATATTGCCGTAGCTAAAACTCCACCACAAGGAGCAATAAATACTAACGTAAAATCTAATATTTTACTTATGTTAGATATTTCAGGTAGTATGAATGACCCTGGTAATATAAATTCTTTGCCGGCCTCACCTAGAGATATAAAGTTTAATACTCTTGGTTATACAATAATTGCCGAAGATTACGGCATGATAAAAATATATAATAGAACCGGTAGCTTAATTAATAGCTGGACACCTACAGACAGCGCAACTAATCCTATGGCAACAAGGTCTATAGCCTTAGATTCAAGTGATAATATTTATGTAATTGCAGATTTTTCACCAGAAATTAGGAAATATAGTTCTGAAGGGGTAGTCGATAGTAGCTTTAATTTAACTATACCTGAAAGTTCCTTAAATGATTCAGGATATTATGTTAAAGATATAGAAATCGATAAAGATAATAATATATATATAGTAGATGGTCAGGGTATAGTTATGAAATTTGACTCTACCGGAAATCTTCTAACTACTTGGAGCAATATTCCAGCAATTAATCTCTCTATTGCTAGCGATGACTTTATATATATTTCTACTACTGACAACCAAATTAAAAAATATACTAGCTCAGGAGTAACAACTAATCTTGCTCCAACTGTTGGTGGCATTAGCTTAGATGCTCAAGCTATTAATATTTATGTTGATAATATAGGCAATATTTACGCCTCTCTATATTATGTCGATACGTCTGGTACAACCTTAGGAACTGTACAAAAATATAGCGCCACTGGTAATTTAATTACCAATTATCCAACAATAGCTATCAGTCCTACATCCCTAGCTCAAGCATCTGACGGTTTAGTTTGGATTACTGATGAGGCTAATAATATTGTAGTTAATACTAGTGGCGGTACTTTACCTTTAGAAGTTGATTCAAGTAATTCTAAATTTATTTTAGCTACAAATGCCATTAAATCAGTAATCAACGACGACACCATAACTTCACGTTCTAATTTTGGATATCTAGAATGGTCTTCAAATTCCAGATTAGTACAAAGAATAGAAGAAGGCAGTAGTGCAGCTATTAGTAATACTCTAGATAATACCTCTCCTGATGGGGAAACCAACCTCGCAGGCGCACTTGATTTAGCTCGAAGCTATTTTTTAGGTCCAGATAGTCCAAGAAATCCTGATATAAATTGCCAAGAAAATATCTTAATGGTGATAAGCGATGGCGAATGGAACACTCCTAGCGGAGAAACTCCGCAACAGATTGCTGATAATCTATATAAGCAATATAAAATTAAAACTTTTATTGTGGGATTCTTCGTTAATGAAAACAGTAATTATGTAACTTTAGCCCAAAGCGGAGGAACCTACCCTGACGCTCCAATATATGCTACAAGTACCCAAGAATTAATCGATACTCTTTCAACTTACATCACCAAAGTAAATGAAAATAATTTAACTTTCGCTCCACCGACAATAATTCCAGGCTTAGGATCAGGGGATAGTATTGTTCAATCAGTATTTAAACATAGATCTAGACATCAGTGGAAAGGCCATTTATACCGTTATAGCTTAGATTCAAATGGTGACATAGGCGATCTAATGTGGGATGCTGGCGACAAATTAAATCTCCGCCATGCTGATGATCGGAGTATTTGGACAGTTAATGATAATCTTGAGAATTCAAGTCTAAATAATTTTACCTTAGCTAATATAGGCAACCTAACTCCAGTTTTAAATTTAAATAGTGCTCCAGACTATAATGAAGCACAAATAACTAAGTTAATAAATTTCTTTAGAGGTAAAGATTCTTATAACGAATATACCTCAGCTTTAGATGAAGATAATATATCCTTAATTAGAGGCGAGCGTTGGAAACTAGCTGACATTTATAACTCAAGAGCTGTATATGTTGGAGCTCCTCGGGCCTCCGCTTCATTAGGCAGGCCAATTACTACCGAGGATTATTATCGCGCAAGTTTAGGCTATAGTGAATTCCAAAAAAGTAATCTTTGCGGCACATCAGAATGTATTAATCGTAAAAAAGTTATTTATGCTGGAGGCAATGACGGCATGCTCCACGCTTTCAACTTGATAGATGGGGCTGAGTTATGGGCATTTATTCCCCCTAGCCTTTTACCAAAACTACCTAATGTTATTAGCCAACAAGATGGCAGAAGTATTAGTATTTTTGGTATTGATGGACAGCTTGCTATTAAAGATATTTATAATAGTACTGATACTTCATGGCATACTATACTTATTGGAGGCTTAAGACAGGGTGGAAATTCTTATTATGCTTTAGACGTTACCAATCCTGATGCTCCTAAACATTTATTCACTTTTGCAAGTTATCCAGAAGTAAATAAAGTTATTTACTGGAATGCAGATGGTACTAAAACAATATATAATACTAATAATACTATACCAGATGAATATAATTATTCAGGTCTTGGCCAGTCTTGGTCAACGCCAGTAATCTTAAATATTCCAATTGCTGGAGTAAGAAAATGGGTTGCCGCAATTGCTGGCGGATATAATAATGGAGTTAACACTACAGATGGTGCTAAATTATTTATTATAGACTTAGAAGATGGCGGTAAAATAATTAAAAAAATAGCTATACCTGACACCGATAGCACCAACAACATTACTAATTCTGTGCCGCCAGAAGTGACAGTTATTGATTCAAATTCTACAATCAATTTTACAAATCAGGGCGCTTTATTATATTTTACCGATCTAGAAGGTAAATTATGGGAAGTAAATTTAATCGACAATAATGATCTTTATGTAACTACCAAATTATTTGATGCTGAAAGCACTAATACAAACGGTAGATATTGCTTTAATAAAACTGCAGCAAGTATAACTAATACAGGCTTATTATATCAATTTTTTGGTACAGGAAATATGAATAATATAGATGAAACATCTTCAACTATCCAAAATAGATTTTATGCCATAAAAGATACTTCTTTCCCTAACTTTTCTTTAAAAACTATGGGAACTGTAGCAGATTTATTTAATGCAACAAGTAATACGGTGCCTACAAGCACTACTGACGTTATATGTCCACTCGAGTCTCAATTAGGTTGGTATATAGATCTTGATAACAGTGAAAAAGTTGTAGCTAAGCCTGTATTATTTAATAATAATGTGATGGTAACCAGATATAACCCTAATAATAGCGACGTATGCTCATTAGGCAGTTCAAGACTAACCGAGCATAATTTCACCTGCGGTTCATTATCCAGAGATACTATTTTAGGTCAAGGCTTCCCAACAGAACCAGTAATTTATCAAAATAAGATATATATTGGATTTTCAGGCCCTGATGATACTAGTGGCAACAGTGGGGGTACAGCCCTTCCCCCTGGTTTTACGAAAAAAAACAATATTATCACCGGAACCCCTCCTATATTAAAACCAGGTCAGGTTACATCAAAATCCTGGTGGGAGATTTTCTAAAGAGTCGGAGGTACAATTAGAAAATATAGTATAGTAGATTAATAGTAAATCGCTGATTTGCTAATGATTGAGTGTAAAATATAGTATTTCTTAATTGAAACGAATGTATTTATGGATCCCGAATAAAACATAAAATAGTATTGTAAGTATATGTTTTTTCGGGATATGTAGCATTATAGAAAGAATTTATTATATATGTATTTTACTGTCAATTCTTTCTTAATCTACTATACCTTAATCTTAACGCGAAAGAACTCACACAATCAATAATATCAACTTAAGAAAAAATTGATAGAAAGTAAGTGATATCAAGCTCTCCCTCATCCTGGGTATCTTGCTGAGGTCACCATCACCTAACCGCTTAGCGAACAAAATCAAATTGGCCTTTGGCTGCACCAGCTCCTGCAACACTAGAACTTGCAGCGCTAGTAAAAGTACTTATTGGGGCTGCTCTATCTAATAAAAGATGAACTGCTTCTTCTTGATTAGCGGATAATGCTCGAGCAAGAGCTGTTTCTCCCACATTATTCATAGCATCTATATCTGCACCTCTATCTAATAAAATCTTAATTGCGTCTACTTTCCCATTATACGCTGCTAACATTAAAGCTGTATTACCATTATCATCTTTAGCTTCTATCTTTGCACCTCTATCTAATAAACATTTGATTACTTCTCCTTTATCTAATATTGCAGCATTCATTAAAAGATTCTTGCCGTAATAATTAGCCTCTATATTTAAGCCTCCATCTAACAAAAGCTCAATTGCTTTTAGATCTCCGTTATTTATTGCCCTATCTAAAGCATCTTCATCAGTACCTTTATCAATAAGATTAGCTGGAGAGCCCGATTTAAATTTAAAAAATAAAATTTTACAAAGATTATATAATAAAATAAATTGGTTATGCTCAAATTGTTTACGATCATCTAACATTTTATCGCTCATTCATTTAAAAATTAACTATTTATAAAAATAGCCTATTATTCTCTTTAATCAAGGAAAATATTTGAATATTCATCAATTACCTTTATCAAAAACTCCATTTTAGTAATATTTGTATGACAAAGTTAATTTTCAAAAAATCTCTGTATGCGTTAACACTTTGTTAAGGAATGACTGTTATTATAATAAATATTAGTTAAAATAAATTTTATAGGTAATTTAATTTTTAGGGAGTATTGGAAGGGATCTAAAACAAAGCAGTAAAATTAATGAGAATATTTAACATTAATTATAACTGTCTTTTAAAATAACAAGTAGTTCCGACTAATAATGCTAGGATGGCAAAAAAACATAGAAAATTCTTATCTTACATATTTGGTAATTCTTCTTTAAAACAAGAAAAAATGATCGGGATAGATATCTCCCCGCATTATATCCGTATCTGTAACATGTATAATGAATATGGCAAATGGACTTTAAAAAGTCTGGCCTCTGCATGTATGGAAAAAATGTATAGCTTTAATGATATTTTTGCCCATAAAGAATTTTATATCGAACAATTAAAAAGCTTAATTTTGAAAAATAACATCAAAATTAAAGATGCCGCCTTCTCTCTTCCAGTATCTAGCGCTATAGTTTCTACTCTTTCAATTCCCGATATGGAAAAAGAAGAATTAGATAAAGCTGTTGCATCAGGAGATGTATGGCAAAGTATGTTATCAATTCCTGGTAACATATCTGATTACTCAATATCTTATGAAATAATAAATCGCCATAAAGATAAAGTAAGAATCCAAAAACAATTAGGTATAGTACCAATAATAAATCTAGCTGGCCAAACAGCACAATCTGCAGAACAAGAAAACCCAGTTGAAAATGAAGAAACTATGGATGTGCTATTTGTAGCCATTCCAAATTACATCACTGAAATTTATGCTGAAATAATTGCCGGGGCCGGATTAAATCCAGTATTGGCCGATTTAAGATGTAATGCTTTTAACCATGCTTTAGCAATAAATAAACAACTAAAAGCTGAGCAAGGAACCAATGTCTTTATCGAATTTGGCACCGACGATAACTATATCTTTATTATTGATGGTGAGAAATTACATTTAATTCCAATGCCTATAGATGACGAAATAAAGGCTGATCTAATTAGAAATATAGACAATCCAGAATATTTCATCCAATTTGCTAATAATTTCGCGGAAGTAACCAAACAAACTTTAGCTGGATTTTCTGAACAAAACCCCCATAAATATATTCAAAATATTTATGTCTCTTCATCTATGCCCTTATATATAAAAGATAATAATAATTTACCTTATGTAAACTTGTTTATCGATAATTTCTCTAAAATATTAAACAAATATTCAGTTAGTGAATGTAGTTTTTGTGATCACATCAGAGTACCAGAAAAATTTAATAAAAAAGTGAATGCTGAAGGAAAATTATCAGCCTGGGTTGCATCTCTTGGTATGGCCACTAGAAAATTAGACATATTTGATACAAATCCACTACCTGCGGCTTATAATATTAATTTACTTGCGAACCATGAAGATAAAAAAGTTGAAAGACGTTTTAGAATCGCTAGTAATATGTTTTCATTAGCAATGATAATAGTATCTATCCTTGGCTGCATAGGAGTATATTATATCACTATAGTACAAAAAAATGGCTTAGAAAAAAATATAAAATCTTTAAGTACTATATCAATAGAATATGATAATAAAGATAAGAAGCTTAATCATTTAAAATTGATTATCAGTAAAGTAGATACTTTAAATAATGTAAAAGGAAATTTACCATCAAATCAGTTGCAAATAATAGATTGTTTTAAAGATATAGCAGAATCAACTCCAGAAGGAATATGGCTAACTAATATGGATTTTATAGCGCCTGGTAAAATAATTATTACCGCCAATGCAGTTGACGATCAAAGAATCCTTGATTTTGTAAGTAGTCTTGGTAAAGAAAAATCTTTTAATAAAATAGCTCTAAAAACTATGAAAGCAGTATCAAAAAAATCAACAGCAAATGATAATGATATTATTTTAAAGAATTTCAATATAGAAATTGAATTGCTACCAGTTAAAATTGAAAAAATTACAGCGGAGAAAACTAATGCCATTAAATCTTAAGCTAGATATAGGACAAGTGTTAAGAAAGAAAAAGCAAAGTAATGCTTCAGAACATAGGCAAAATCTTAGCTTAATCAAAAAAAATATCCAATCTTTTGTGCTTTGTATAATACTTATGTCTGCCGCTATACTTACTTTTGTATATCAAATATATATTCCTTTATATGATAGTAATGAAAAAAAAGGAAAAGAATTAGCTGAATTAAATCGTAAAGCGCAAAGCATAAGTGATCTAGATAAACAAATAAATATACTTGAGAAAAAAGTTAATGAGTCAAAAGTGAAATATTTAGAACAATTATCGCATTTTGGCAGCAGCGATAACCTAGAGAATCTTTATCAATCAATTAGTACTATTGCTAATAGATATAATATTACTGTACTAAATATTCAGGAATCTTCTACTAAAAATGATAAACAAGCAAATAAACCTGCGGCAAATCCAGCTAAGCCCGCAGCTGGTACAGCAACTGCTAATAATGCTAAACCAAATAATAATAAAGTTGCAGTTAAAGAAATTAAAGTTGAGGCCACACTTAAAGGCCGTTACAGTGATTACATAAAATTTAAAGAAGATTTAGCCGTGGCTGAAGTTCTACTTAATATAAATCAAGAATCTATTACTGTTGATGCGAAAAGCAATGAGGGTGTTATTGAAAGTAAGATAAATCTTTCAACTTATGCTATCAATAAACAGCCGTTTAATGATGCTTTAGACAATAAAGATAGTAATATTAGCAAAGATAATAATAATGTGAATAATGTGAATAATGAAAATAAAGAAACAAAAGAACCTAAAGATAATACAAATCCAACTGAAATAAAAAATATTAATATTAAAAATAATAGCTTAGATAAAAAAGGAGCAACAAATGTTAAGGACATTGGTTAATATACTTACTATATCTTTAATAATTATAGTAGGAACAGCAAAAGCATCTGATGCAAATAGCCGCGAGCTTTTTGTCCCTTTATATAAGGAGAATCATGCCTTAATTGTTGCCGATAATAATGTTAAAACAGATACTGCTAAATTAGATCCGGTTAAAGCCAAAACTGTACGTGATCCTTTTGTACCTTACCTTAATTCTGCAGGAGTTCCAGCTAGTGATAACTCTGCAGCAAATGGCGATTCTGTAGTTATAGGCAACAGTATGTCATCTTCATCACTTAATGCTTTTAGAGTAACTGGTGTTATTAAATCAAAAACTAAATCTATAGCTGTACTAAAAGATAAAAGTCAAAATGAGTATTATGTCACTATCGGCGACAAAATCGGTATCGAAAAAGCCATAATAACTACAATTGATAAAGATGGTATTTCTATAAATAAAGGCGGGAATATTAGTAGAATTAATGTTAGCAACAAATTTGAGATTAAAACCAATGGCAACTAAACTTTATAAGAGTAAAAATATGTTTATTCGCATCCTTACAATTATATTATTGCTAAGCACAGTAACTATTACTAGCTGCGTTACAGATGATAACGGCAATGTAAAAAAAACTAAAGCTGAGATAGCAAAAGATAAAGCTATAAAACAAGAAAATAAAGAGCTAGGCATTTTAGTAGATAAAGATAAAGTTGTATCTGACACTAGAAAAAGCGCCGAAAACATCTCTAAATTTAGCCCAGAGGTTATCGATTTTGACGATATAGAAGGTCTACGCAAATCTAAAAGAATGATCACCAGAGATGGCTCTACTAATCGTGCTACAGTTAATGACAATAATGAGAGCAAAGTATTTAATATCGATTTAAATGTCGAAAATGTTAATATCAGAACTTTTATGCATATGTTATCAGAAATAACTGGAGTTAATTTCTTGGTTTCTGATGAGGTAACTGGAGTTGTTTCAGCAAAATTAGTTGATGTGCCATGGACCAGTGCACTTGATTCTGTTTTAAATCTTAAAAATCTAGCCCAACATGTGGATAACAAAGCTAACATTATACGAATTCACAGTCAAACTGCAATTGTAAAACTTGAGAATTTTGAAAGACAGCGTAATGAAGATTTACAGAAGATAGCTTTGCTTGAAAAATCTTCTGAACCTCTTTACACTGAAATTTTTAAACTTTTTTATACTAAACCAGATAAAGTAAAAACTATAATTGAAAGCGTACTTGGCAATTCTAAAGATCCAGCATCTGCAGGAACACAAATAACTATTGACGAAAGAATGAATCAATTGATTATTAAAGCCCGTAAGGATGATATGGATACTATAGGCAAAGTAATTAGTAATATAGATACTCGAACTAAACAAGTATTTATCGAAGCCTTTATCGTTGAAGTTCAAGATAATTTCAGAGATGCACTTGGCGTAAAATTAAAAACTAATTTATCAAGTAATATTAAAGGTAAAGGTACCGACTATAATGTTGCTGCCACTGGTATTACAGGTACTGGAGGCGATACTTTAGTTGATTTAGCCGCAAATGGTGCCACAAGCGGGATTGGCTTTACCTTTGGTCGAGCTGGATCTGAAGCTTTAAAACTACAATTAACGGCTCTTGAATCCCAAGGTTATAGTAAGACTATATCTAATCCAAGGATATTTACTTTAGATAATCAAAAAGCCCTTATTTTCCAAGGTACTGAAGTTCCATATGAAACTTCATCAGCTAATAATGGAACCTCTGTCCAGTTTAAAGAAGCAGGATTAAGGCTAGAAGTAACTCCAACTGTAGTTGGTGATGGGAATCTTTTAATGTCGATCAAAGTTAATAATGATACCGTAGATACCACTAGTAAAAATCCTCCAATAACTAAAAGTGAAGTTAATACTAACTTAGTAACCAAAGATGGCTCAATAGTAGTAATCGGCGGTATCTATGTACTTGATAAGAATGATGCTCAAAATAAAGTTCCATTATTTGGCGATATACCAGTTGCAGGAAATTTATTTAAGAATAGTGTCAAAAAAGATAATAAGAAAGAACTAATGATCTTTATGGCGCCTAAAATAATATAACAAATGGTTCGATATAATTATGAGTAAAGATTTAGGCAATAACAACCCATTCAAAGCCGGCAATAACCAAATGTCGGCAACGAATGCTTTTAAGAAAGCAACTGGCGCCCCACAACCTGGAACCGGACCAAATATTAATGCCAATTTATCTCCACAAACTCCAAATACTCAAGCTCCACAATTTGGAGCTACAAGTAATCCATTAAATAAAAGTAATCCTTTCAATAATAAACCAAGCGGCCAAAACGCTAATACTCAAGCTGAACAAAGCCAGTCAGGCGAAAATGAAGCTGAAGGTTCAGGAGTTATTAGCTTTGTTAATAACATTATAGAAAATGCGGTTTTATTAAAAGTAAGTGATATCCATATAGAACCATATAAAGGTAGTTCACGTTTACGTTATCGTCGGGATGGCGGTCTAAAAGAAGTCGAAGAATATCGTAATTTTTTACATCAGAATTATTCTGCTATAACTACTAGGGTCAAAATTCTAGCCTCACTAGATATTTCCGAACGTCGTTTACCACAAGATGGTGCTATATCTTTTCCTTATATGAATGGATTTGTGGATATTCGGGTTTCAGTTTTACCAACAGGTGCTGGCGAACGAATAGTTATGCGGATAATGGACAAAACTTCTCTTACGCGTCCCCTAGATGAACTAGGTTTTCCAGAATCTGTATTACCTAAAATTAGAAAAGCTATTGCCTCACCTCAAGGAATGATTTTAGTTACAGGCCCTACAGGTAGTGGTAAATCAACTACTCTTTATGCTGTACTTAATGCATTAAATGACCCTGATGTAAATATATTAACTGCTGAAGATCCGGTAGAATTTGAAGTAAGTGGTATTGGTCAAGTTGCTGTAAAAGATCATATTGGTCTAACTTTTGCTGCTGCCTTAAGATCTTTCTTACGGCAAGATCCAGAAATAATAATGGTTGGAGAAATTAGGGATAAAGATACTGGCGATATATCAGTAAAAGCCTCATTAACCGGTCACTTAGTATTAAGTACATTGCACACTAATAGCGCACCTGGAACAATTACCAGATTATTGAATATGGGTATACCAGGTTATCTACTTGCATCATCATTAACTTTAATAATTGCGCAACGGCTAGCTAAAGTTATCTGTCCTGATTGCAAAAAAGAAGATAGTTCGGTTACTACAGAAATGCTTATGTCTATTGGCTTTACTGAAGAAGACGCCAATAACACTAAAACATATATTGGAGCCGGCTGCGATAATTGTTTTAATACAGGCACTAAAGGTAGACGGGCGATTCATGAAGTTTTAGTTGTTACTAAAAATATAAAAGAAGCGATATTAAATGATAAAAATGATCTTGAATTAATGGAAATAGCTGAAACTAAAGATGGTTTTTTATCAATGCAAAATAGAGGCAGGCAATTGATGAGCGAAGGAATTATTAGCCTTAAGGAATATCAACGAGTTTTAGTAGTAGATGATTAGGAAATAGAGTATGGCAATTTATCAGTGGAAAGGTTTAGAAGGTAGTAAGTTAACTAGCGGAGAGATAGAAGCGCTAAATACTGAAGACGCTACCGAAAAGCTAAAAGCCAGAAAAGTGGTAGTAACTAATTTAGTACTAATAAGTGGTACTGAACAAAAAACTTCATCAAGCTCAAGCAGTAATAAACAAAAAGAATATCTAGAATCACAAAAACAGCCAGTTCATAAATATAAAGTAAAAAAAGTTAAAACCTCAGCGTTAATGATGTTTACTAAAAAATTTGCGACCATGATGGATGCAGGGCTTGCTATTAATAAAACCTTATCGATGCTGGAAGGTCAGCAGGAAAATGCTAGTTTTCGTTTCGTAGTTCATACTATTAAAAATTCTGTAGAAAGTGGTATTCCGTTGTCTGGAGCTTTTGCTATGTTTCCACAGATATTCGATACAATTTATATCAACTTACTCAAAGCTGGTGAAACTAGCGGTAAATTAACTACCTTCTTATATAAGTTAGTTATTCACTTAGAAAAAACTGAAAAAATTAAGAAAAAAATAAAAGGCGCTTTAAGTTATCCAATAATTCTCCTTTGTGTCGCTTTTGCTGTTATCACTATCATGATGGTCAAAGTAGTACCAATATTCCAACAAATGTTTGCCAGTATGGGTCATAGACTCCCTGCCCCAACCCAACTTATTGTCAATATTAGTGAATTTATCCGTAATCCGATGCAAGGTGGAGTAATGTTTTTAACAATTGCCACAATAATAATTGGAATAAAAATTCTTAAAAAAACTAGTTATGCTTTTAGACATAAGCTAGATCAATTAATGTTAAAATTACCAATAATTGGCGAGATTATTCAAAAGGCTACTTTATCTAGAATTGCCATGGTGCAAGGAAATTTAGCAATGGCAGGAGTGCCTGTAACTAAAGCCTTAGATATCGTAGCAAATAGCGTAACTAATACTGTATATATCGAAGCTTTTGATTCAGTTAAAGAAGGTTTACAATCAGGTAATACTTTATCTTCGCTTTATAGTACCAACCCACTATTTCCGGCAACCTTTCACCAAATGTTAGCAGTTGGTGAAGAAACCGGAAAAATGGAAGAAATGTTTGCCTCAACCGCCACATATTACGAGGAAGAATTTGACATGGCCGTTGATCACCTAACCGAGGCCTTAGAACCAATTATGATTATATCTATGGGTATTACTGTCGGCTTTATTATAGTTGCTATGTATATGCCGATCTTCCAAATGGGCGATATGGTTGGCTCTTAAATATATAGTAGATCAATATAGCGATACCGTTACAATACTTACTGCAATAAGGACCACCCCAACTATTTCAATTACTTTAATTCTTTCCTTAAAAATAATATGCGTAGCTAAAAACGAAAATATTAGTTCAATTTGGCCAAAAGCGTTAACATAAGCCGTATTTTTTAGTGAATATGCTGCATACCAGCAAATAGAAGTTAAAAATCCTACAAATCCCAAGGAAAATATTGTTTGCTTATGCGCTCTTAATTTTAATAATTCATTACGGCAATATTTTAAGATATACGGTGTTAAAATAATTGTTTGAATCATAAACATAAATAATAATGCATAGCTAGTCTTAACTATCGTACTATCAATATTAAGCCTAATCGTTGCTTCCCTTACAAAAACTGCCGTAGCTGCATGAAAAACGCCTAACATTATTCCCAAGAAAGAATCTTTAGAGAAAAAATTCTGCCAAGAGATTTTATTATTTATCTTCCCCACTAAAGATAATAAAGCTACACCCCAGAAACCGACAATTATTGCAATCAGACTATAAGTATTAATCTGCTCATTAAATAATAAAAAACCTAATATTGCCGAAAAAATAGTCTCAGCTTTGCTATAGGCTATCCCTACGACAAAATTTCTTTTATTAAATAAATTCATCATCATTACTGAACCAATAATCTGAAATATAGCCGCAAGCAAGATATACAGGAGAAATGACTGATTTAAATTAGGGAATAACTGCCCTGCATTTTTTAACAAAAGAACCGTTATAATAGCAAAAGGTAAGCCAACAGCAAATCTTAAAGCCGTAACTAATATTGGCGAAAAACTACCGGTAAGTCTTTTCTGAATCGCGGTCCTGACAAATTGTAAGAAGGCCGCAAACAAACTTAAGATTACCCATATTTCTGACCAGACACCATTATATTCCGTCATAAATTAACTACAAAACAATAGGTTAAGATAAATAAGTTCCTACTATATGCGCTATTTATCCATTATTTTCAATCATTTCCTAATAGCCTATAAGAAATCTGAGGTTCTCTTACCTTCTTAATAAATTATTAAGGAATAGAGTCTATAATTACTATTATGTTTAATATGTAGATAGAACATACAGTTAGTAACAGGTAGTAATTATGAGCACAAAAAATAACCAAGACTTTTTCTTAAATAGCGAAATATTTGAAGAAAATAACTTTGTCTCTTCCAGTAAATTAAATGATTTATTAAGCAAAATAAACTATTTGCTCTTCGGAAATAATTTAACTGGTATTGAGATAACCAAAGAAAAAATATTTATAACCGAAATTACTAATAAAAAAGGGCAATCTATTTTAAGTAAAATGGATTCTATATCGCATAATGGTTTGGCAGATTCTCAAGATTTAACTAAAAAAATAAAATATTTATTTGCAAAGAATAATTTTGCTAAAAATAACATTACTTTAATTATTCCAAATAATTTTGCAGTAACTGGCAATACAACTCTCTCTTATCTTAACGATAAAAAAATCAAGACCGCCATCAAAGACAAATATCTTCATGAAGATAAATTAAAAAATTGTTATATTACTTATAACATCACCGCTAAAAATAAAGAAACTAAAGAAGCTCAATTAGATTTTGTGGCCGCTTATAAAAATGAAATAGATCCATTAATTAATGCAGTTAAAAAAGCCAATTTAAATTTAAAACAAATCGAATTTCGTTTTAATGCTACTTACCGAAGCTATTTACAAAGTAATTCTAACGCCCCAGAAAATGCTTTATTGCTCGATCTAACTGAGAGTGAAATATTTTTAAGTATATTTAACCATGAACAAAATTATCTATATAATCTTAATCTAGATCAAAGATATATCAAAGCTATTTTAAATAATGATTTAACTTATTTAGAAACTTTAGCGACTAAAATTAGTAATATAATAACCAGCAAACATAAAAATCTAAATAGCAAAAAGATCTTTGTAAATGCAAGTAGCAATAATTTAGATATAGTTATTACTAAACTTAATGAATTAATGCCAGAATATCAAATTAGCGAATTAAATTTATTTACTAATTCTCTAGAAGTTCCCAATGAATTTAAAGTTAGCCAAGATAATGCTAATTATTGTTTATCCAGCTGGACTAGCGCTTTAAGCAACATCCTTGATCTTTGTGTAATTAATCCTAAGCAAGATAATAACTCAGCTACTCAATCTAGTGCTAATGCTACTAACAATTTTGCCAAAACCGCAATAATGGCTTCTATAGTTATAGCTATATTTGTATTTTGCGCTCAATATTCTTTATCTACTTATATTAAAGAGCAAGGTAAAAATGCTTCACTCACTCAAAAGATAAATAATTTGGCTAAATTAACTCTAGATATAACCGATAAAAAGAAAATTCTCGCAAGCTTACAAACACAAGCTAGTTATCTCGACTCCATTGCTGAAATTATGAATAAAACTAAATCTAACCAAGAAACCTTATTAAACCTACATCATTTTCTAAGTGAAAATGTCTCCGAAGGTCTCTGGTTTAAAGAAATCAACTTTTCTAGCCCCAATAAAATTGAAATAGTTGGCGGCTCAATCAGCGATCATAACGTAATTGACTTTTTAAACAGTTTAAATAGTAGCGACAAATTTGAAAAATTAGCGCTCAAAAATATAAAATCAATTGAGGCTATAGACGAGCTTACTTTAGAAGATACCAGTCATAAGATCTTTACCTTAAGTGGTACCTTACCTACAGAAACTGACTATGAAAACAAAGTCAAATTATTGGCAAGTACACTTGAGAGATAGATTATAGTAGATCAAGCAATGATTTTCCACTTTAATTACTTACATAAATCATTGCTATGATGCTACATATCCCGGATTTATTCCGGGATCTATAAAAAAATTTCTGCTTTAAGCACGACTTGCATCTGCAGCAGCTGCTGCAGCAGCTGCTGCAGCAGCACCTCCAGCATTACAAAGATTGGTATTAGCTTGTCGGAATTCTCTTTGAATACATTCTGCTTCCAAGTTCTTTATTACTAGATTAAGAGCTTCATCAGCTACTCTTTTAATTTCTACTAACATTGATTGTGCTTTAGATCTATTAGGTACCAATAAATTATTATCACTTCTGTCATCAGAATTAAAAGCAAATTTACCTTTAATAACCTGTTCTAATTCATCTCCTTTTAAGCCAGAAACATCTTTTAAGTTAAAAACATTCTTAACATTTTCAAACCCTAATAAAGCTGCGAATAATAATACTCTATAATTTTTATCTCTCTCATCTTCAGAACCTATTATAGGTTTACTAAATTTATTAAAATTATCTATATTAGAGCACTGACTGCTTCTAGAGTGATCTAATAGTTTAGCCCGAAGTAAATTATTATTTATATGATCAGGATTAAGATATAATGGATCAATACCAGATGCTAAACCACCAATAATGCTTTTATGGTAAGCTTTTGCTTCACCACAAATATCAGCCCCTAAATCTAACATTTTTTTTAATAAAAGAGAATTTCCAATATTAAATACTCCAGGTAATAAACTATTTAAAAATTCGCCCAGATGCTTTACTGCTTTTTCATCATCATACTTTACTTTATAAGCTGCTAGTAATTTTTCTATATTTAATTCCAGATTAGTAATCTGAGCACTAATTGATTTTTCTGCATCAGTAGATTCTATCAGGCCTGTTCTTAACCATTCCCTTATTGTACCACATATCTGACCTTTAAGTTCTCTAGTTTCATCAGAAAGCTCTTTTTTACTTAAATTTTTAAAATATCTTGTATCTTTTGCCGCTGCCATCTTATTATCTCCAAAAACTATTAAATTATAGTAGATTAAAAAATGATTAACTGTAAAATACATATATAACCAATCATTTTTATAATGCTACATATCCTGAAAAAACATATACTTATAATACTATTTTATGTTTTATTCAGGATCCAGAATATAGTTCATTTCAATTAAGAAATACTATTTCGGCGTTCATATATCATTAATTTATTAATTTATCAACGATAATATTACATGCAATTATAGCACCTTATAAACTTTTAACTGCAACATATTGATAAATATCATATTTCCAAGACGTCTTAAAGATAGTGCCGGCAAGCTGAAATATAATAAATAATAAGCATAACTTATATTGCAATTCTATCTAATGATAATTATATAACTAGAGTAAATTAAACATGAGGACAGTAATGCCTACTAAAATAGAAAAAAAAATAGAAAAATTTTTATATGCCAGCCGTTGGTTAATGGCACCTTTTTACTTAGGTCTAGTCTTAGCCTTAGCTATATTATTATTCAGTTTTGGAGCAGAATTGTGGCATGTTATTATTAATATTACTAATATTAACGCTAATGAGGCCGTACTTGCTGTATTATCTTTAATTGACCTTTCTTTAGCCGGGAATTTATTACTTATAGTTATATTTTCAGGTTATGAAAATTTCGTTTCAAAAATGGACATCGAAGATCAAAAAGATAAGTTAGAATGGCGAGGTTCTATTGATTTTTCTAGTCTAAAACTTAAACTTATTGCCTCAATAGTTGCTATATCAGGAATTCATTTACTTAAAATATTTATGGATGTGGATAAAACTCCAGAGATAGAAATTAGATGGATGGTAATTATTCATATAGTTTTTGTCTTTTCAGGAGTGTTTTTATCCTTAATGGATTATATAGCGGTCAAAACCAAACATTTAAAAAAATAACCTTTTCGGACTAACTTATTCTTTTAATATCTTAAATATTCATGCTATTATGACCTATATATTAAATTATTTATATAGGTAGAGTATCTATTATGGCCAAAGCAACATCTTCTGCATCAAGAATACGCCCTCTTATTAAGAAAAAGGAACCTGTTAAAGCAACCAGGTCTTTAAGTTTAGACTCGACAGATTCAACACATTCAGTAGATTCAGAAACAATTGGAACAGTAGAACGTAACCAAAGATTCCCTATCCAATTTTCTTACACCCATGACCAAAATTCAGCATTAAGAATTATTCCATCTAATTGGCGTTCTTCTACACATCTTGGCTCCACAGAACAAGGGGATCATGTAACTGCCTATGTTTTACTTCTTAAGATATTTTTTAATCTTGAAGGTGAACATATCAGGAGTATCCCTAAAAAATTTATCACAAATATAGTAAATACTATACTCCCAGAAAAAAAAGAATTATTTATAGAATTGGCTAATAAAGCCATAAAAAAGATGACTATTGCACAGAAGAAAAGAAGAGAATTTATTACAACATTAGCAAAAGATGATCCTTACACTAAAGAAATTAACAATTCAATGCGAGCAAACGAGTATCACACTTCTATAGGTTATTTGCAAGAAGCCGCAGAAAAACTTATAACTGAAATAAATTCTCTAAAAGAAGAATCTTTTCCTGCAATTAGAAAAGAAAATACTCTAGAAATAAAAAAACTGGAGATCTCTGAACAAGTTAGATCTAAGATTGATGGAATAAAATATAAAGAATTTCAAGATATATTACTTAAAGAAATAGCTAAGTCAAAAAAGCTAACTGATAAAGATATTGATGAAACTTCAAAGAAAATAATAATAAATTCTAAAGATATTGATATTCCTGATTTTCTTACAAATGATAATGGAGAAATTGGTATAGGAAAGTTAAATGAGTTTATTAAATCTCTTGTTCCCCTAAAAAAACAAGATGAAAAAGGTGCAATAGCTAAATTAGAAGAAATAGAAAGTCAAATAATAGAAAAAAGAAAAATAGATCCTAAAAAAATCGGTCAATCTTGCGCCATGCTATATGACTACCCTAAAGTTGGTAATGATCCTAAAACTAAAAAACCATGTGATGATTTAGATGTTCTTTGTAAAACTATGGCAAGGCACATAATTATTACATTTACTGCCTTTAAACCTTTACAAACTTTACCTCAAAAAGATAAAGAGCAAATATTTAATGTTTTTGTAGGACAAATATTTGAAAAACAATTATGGAAACTTCATAAAATAGAAGATAAGAAAGGTAAAGAAACTCCTTTAACCTTAGATTTATTAAAAGCAGGGATTAGAGAATTTGCTGAGCTTGATTTTAAAGATAATAAATTACGTATGTATACCGAAACAGAACGTGAACATATGAGAATTATTGAAGAAGCAGCAAAAAAAGCTGAAGATGATAAAGTAAACTCAAAAGTAATTGAGGCCAAAGCAGAAAAAGCCTCAGGTAGTAAAGTAAGGAGAGCGTAATAATATTTCGCTCAGAGGGTATGTTCAAATAACTGTGTCAAATAGTTAATCATATAACGTATAATTGTGT
>CAYZBM010000016.1:0-29775 GCA_964476705.1 uncultured Rickettsiales bacterium
ACACAATTATACGTTATATGATTAACTATTTGACACAGTTATTTGAACATACCCGCTATGCCTTAAGTTCAGGTCTTTTGATTTTACTATTTATAATAACTTTATTTAGCCAATTATCTGCTCAAAAACATCATCCATTTTTATATTGGTTAGTAATCTTAGCAACTAGTACTGCTGGGACTACTATGTCTGATTATATGGATAGAACTTTAGGCCTAGGTTATGCTTATGCCTCAATAATTTTGATTATAATTCTAATTTTCACGCTCTTACTTTGGCGTTACAGCACTGGCTCATTAGCAGTAAGTAATGTAAGGGATAAAAAAAGCGAATTATTCTATTGGTTTACCATACTTTTTTCCAATACTTTAGGTACTGCTTTTGGCGATTTTTTAGCCGATAGTTCAGGTCTTGGTTTTATTGGCGGAGCTTTATTAATTGCCAGTTTAATTGCTCTTACCATATTAGCTTATTATTATACCAAAATTTCTCATATTATCCTTTTTTGGACGGCCTTTGTGCTAACTAGGCCTTTTGGCGCCACTTTTGGTGATTTATTAACTAAGCCAATAGCACAAGGAGGCCTTAATTTGGGCACCTTAGGTTCTTCTATAATTTTAGCTACAATATTAGTAGCCTTGATTATATTTACGAGCCTAAAATTACCTAGAAAAAAATTATCTAGTCACAATTAAAATTTACCTTTATCACCAACTTTTTCTGAACTATCTGAAAGCATCAATCTTCCCGCACGGCTAACGTCTTCTAATTTTGTACTGACTTGTCTATTATATTCTTCTAACCAGTTTTTAGGTCCAGAAATTTTTACAGATTCTAATTTTTTTGCAATTAAATTTGCTAATTCATGATCTTGCATATCCAAACTTACTAAACTTGCATCCATATAGAAATCCTTCTTATCACCACTAGCCGGGTAAATTCCTACAGAATATTCTTGAACTTTTTTTAAAAAGAATTGTTCATAACCTTGTGCTTCTAATAAATTTTTTTTCTCGTCCCGCCCAGTACAAAGACTATATCTTGCTACAAATAAATCTAACCATATTAGCAATAGTTCTTTATAAGTATTATCCGTATTTTTAACTATCCCAGACTTAACTTTAAAGGAATCAATTTCTTGCTTAACTACCTTAAGCATTACGTCCAAACTTTCTTTAGAGATATCATTATAGAATTTTTTTCTAAAAACTTCTTTTATAGCAGGAATATACCCAAGAACGGCTGATTCTTTAACTAAAGAATTATATTCATCAGCTCCTTTATCATAATAACGTTGAGCTTTTGAATATATGGCTTTAGAAATAGGAATATTAGCTAATACGTCAATAATATTTCTTGCTAACTGAGAATTTCTTCCTTCTATTGTAATTATAGAATATTTTCCTTCATCAACAAATTCATCTAACATATGTTGATACCAATTTCTATCAGAACGATCCTCAGAAAATTTTATCAGTAATTCTGCTTCCTTCTCCAATAAATTAAGCTGATCTCTACTTAAACTTTTGACATATTTTTGAAATAGAAGAAAATATATTTCTGTTAGATCTACTTCTCCCGTACTATATTTATGAAGATAAATAAATTTTTTCTTTATTCTTGGTTTTTCTTCTTTTTCTCTTTTCTCTTCTTCCGTTCTTTTTTCTTCCTCTGCTTTCTTTCTTTTCTCTTCCTCCGCTCTTCTTTCTTCCTCTGCTTTTCTTCTTTCTACTTTAAATTTATTATGGGCCTTTGTTCTTTCTACTTGTTCTAATAAATCTAGTCTTTTTCTAACCAAAGTCATAATGTGAGTAGGAACCACCTTATCTGACTTTAAACAGCCCGCTATAGTTAAATTAAATTCAGCTAAATCAAGATTTAAGATTCTATCTTCTAATTCTTTATTAATCTTTCTGTATGAGGATGTTTTTTTAATTGTAGTTCTATGCTCTTTAACATCTTCATTTTCTAATCTTACTGCTATAACTTCTCGATATATATCAAAGAATAATTTATAAAACGAATAATCTAATACATAACGAGTCTTATCATTTTCAAATATTGTATTTAAATGTCCTGCATAAAATTTCATTAAATTTTGACAAATATCTTCTAATTGATTTAGACATCTTAATGCAGATTTACTGTCTTTTTCCTTGATAATAAAAGCAAAAATTTCTTTAGTTTGTGAAAGATCAGCCAGAGATGAAGTACTTTCTGCAACTAATAAATTAAAATAAGTTAAATATTGATTACATAAGAAAATTTTCATCTCCTTATTTTCTTCTTGCTTAAATTTTCTAAAAGTTATTTTTAATAATTCATTATATGCTTCTGATTTTTTAGAAAAACTTCTACCACTTACAACTTTTAAAAATTCTTTTTCAGCTTCCATATCATCTTTAGATTCTAATGCTCTAAAAGCTTTGATAAATTGATAAGATGGACTTTCTTTTTTTCCTTCAGCTAAAGCAGCTAATTCTCTAAAATATGGCTCTCTTTCTTCAGAAGTTATAAAAACCTTAAACTCCTCATCAGCATAGCTTTCTATCAATAATTTTTCTAAAAAATATTTTTTTCTTTTTTGATGATTTTCTTGCCTTTTTTTCTCTTCTTCAGAAAGTTCTGGAGATTTTTTTTCTTTATTTTTCTTATTTTTTCTTGAACCATCTACAGCATCAGGAGCTATAGACTTATCAATTTCTGCAAGCAAGGAAGATTTAAATTTGACAACATCCTTATCTAATAAATAAGTTACGTAAATTGATAAATATTTATTAGAATAATCATCTTGTCTTTTTGTTAAATATTCCTCAAATAATTTTATAGATTCTGTTAATGCTGCTTTATAATCAGATAACATTTCTGCATTTTCATAATTATATAGGGCCTTAAGCAAAATTATATCGTTTTCGATATCTTCACTTACATGCGAATTATCTACTCCTAAAATAAAATTAAATAATTCTTCACTTTCTTTATGTTCTGTAACGGGTAATAATGTAAAATATTCTTCGTATAATGTTTTTAATTTTTCTAATTCTGATGAACTCAAATCAGCTTTACTTCTCTCAGTAATAATTTGTTTTCGTAATATATCGGCCTTTACTTTTTTAGCCGAAATATTATCAGGATTTTTCTTAGAAAATGCCTCATTCCAACCTTCAACAACAGCCTTTAAAACCCCGACATCTTGATTAGGAAATTTATTTTTTAAATCAATTAAAAACAATATAGAATAGAGACTCTCCTTAGCCCTAGCAATTGGTATAATTATACCAACTTGAGTTTTTATTTCTGAGATAGATGGATTTTCTTTACTTAAAATAAGTCTAATTTTAGCTATAGCTGCTAATAAATCTTTAGGTTGATTAGTTAAATGAGAATATAAATGGGTATTATAATCAAAGCCTTCCTCTATAATTTTTAAGGCTAATTCATATTGATTAGCAACTCCATATCTAGTTTTTGTTTTTTCATCTAAAGCTAAATTAGGAATTTCTACTAAAGAAAATAATAGAATATATCCTAATTGAGGGTTAGCATTTAACAATCTTTCACCATATTCAGTATATAAATTAAAAAGAAAAACTAATTCTTCTTTGCAAGGCAAACTATTTTCTAATTTACACTTTATAACTGCATAAAAAATAGATATTTCTGCAAGAAAATTATTAATATTATCTGAATTTAATAATTCTTGTTCTTTTAATAATTCTAAAATCTCTAAAATTTCCGGCCAAAAATGTAAATAGCCTATTTTTTTAGCATTACTTATTGCATCACATAATTGCTTTAATAGTTCTTTTATTTGATCATAGTCATGATGTTCTATACGAGATCTTAATTGCAAAAAGACTTCTTCTACTTTGGCAATCGGATTATATTCTCCATATTGTTTTAAACGCCTTATATCTAATGGACCAAGCTTAAATTCAGTGTTAGGTTCATATTTATCTGCTAACTCTTTGACTTTATCAGGATTTAACCCTGAGCAAATTTTATATAATTCTCTATAATAATAATCAGCTCTATCTTGCTCTTGTTTTTCTGCTAATTGCGCTAATTTATTTTCTGCAAGAACAGCTAATTCCCTTAATAAAACTTTAGATGTCTTATTAGCGTCTCTTACTAATTTTACTGAATTATTAAAAATAGCTAGTTTATTTTCACTGCCAATTATTTTAGTTAAAAGCTCTTCTTCTTGTTGCTTATATTTTTCTGGTAAATCATTAAATAATTTTTCATATGCAGATCGTAAGATTCTATATCTTATATAATCTTCTATTTTTATTTGAAAATCCACAGGATATTTGCTGTATAAAAAACCCATTCCTCTTAAGAATAATTTTTTTATATTTTCTAATAATTCTTTATCTTTATTTTCTAATTTTACTATCTCATCAATAACTTTCTCTAATAAATCACAAGAAAATAAACCTACAAAATTATATTTAAGCATATAGCTAAATATATAAATATAATATCTTCGCTGAAAATCTTTTACATCTTCACTACAAGAAACTTCAGCTCCTTTAAAGATAAATCTAGTTTGCAACTCACCGACAGCAATAATTTTGGCAGCATCTGTTAGACCACTTACTATTTGTTTTTCAAGCAATTGAAGATCTGATTCTTCTAAAGAATCTTTTTGTAATTTAGCTATAACATATAATAACAATTCCACTTGTTTAAATAAATTATTTTCTAAATATTCTTTACTATTTTTTTGTTCTCCATGAAGAGTATTTAATCTTTCTAAACGCTGCTTTATTTCTTCTTCTGTATAAAAAGATCTAAACTGATTACTATAAAATATATTAAAATTTATGTCATGCAAGACTCTAATCTTTACAATTCGATTTATTAGGTCATTAGCAAAAAGATTTTCTAATTTATCTCTAAAAGATTTGAAATCTTTATCTCTTATATATTCAACCTGATATAATAAAAACGTATAATAACTTGAAATATCTAAATTATTCTCTATATGTTCTTTTAGAAATTTTATAGTTCTTGTTATACTCTCTGGTCTTACAGAAGAATGAGTCATATCGAAAATTCTATTATAAAAATACATGTATTTTTGATGCATGATAGAACGCCAGATTTTAGGATCTTTAATATGCCTTCGTTCTATATTAAAAATAAATTCTTCATATCCTGCAATTGGAGGAAGAGTAGTACTATAAATACTCTTACTTGAAGGAGTTATAAAACATTCTGTATATAATCTAGCTAATTCTACATCCTTTTCTTCAGCACTTTTTCCTGCTGTAGATTTTACTTTAGCAATTTTTCTTATTAAGAATTTAGAATAATCTAAATGTAAATAACCAGTAGCTTTTTCATAAGCCAAAAATATTTTTTCAAGTTGGGAATCATCAATAATCTCAATATTATTATTAGCAAGTACTTTTTCGTAAGCTATAATTAATGTTGAAATAGCAAAACCATCTCCTGGATTATTATTAATAAAATTTATAATTTTATTAATATTTTCTTTAAATTCTAAAGTATCAACAGAATATTTTTCTGCATCTAGAATAACTCTATATCCTAATATTTCCTGATCTAAAATATTATGTGCAAAATCATTATAAACTGGAGCTCTAGCTAACCCTAAAATCTCCCTAAGATCATAGATTATTGATCTTTTACCCTTAATTTTAGAGGCATCTGCCGAATCTAACAAAGCTAAGGCATCTGTTTGTTTGCGAGATTCATCTTTCGTTTTATCATTACTACAAATCATTAAATATGCGGCACAATAACGTAAATAGCCATATTCTTCTGCAGTCTCAAATATCCTAGCTTCTATAACTAAAGAAGCAATAAATTCTGATATAAAGGCTGGATTATTACTAGAAAAATCTGCATCCATATAATCGCATAAATTATACAAATGATCTAAAATAAATCTTTGTAGTTCAATTTTTCTATTAGATAAATTTGAATTTGAAAAATTCTTAGCAAAAAAATTATTTATTCCAGATAATAATTTAGGTACAACATCAAACTGACCTAAATGATAGGCAGCTAATGCCGTAACAAATAATTGATTAATATTTTCATATACTAAAGCTAAATTAGTTCTTTTTAACTTTTTTCCTGACTTATCTAATATAGATAGATCTGCTAAATCTAATAATAATTTGGCAAACCCCTCTATTGGACTATGTAATTGTGATTTAGCTAAATAATCCGCGAGTGATAATTGTTTTTCTTCTTGGGGCCTATCTGAGGTTGATTCTGGGACCTCTTGTTTCTGATGTTGCACTACTTTATTAGCACCACCTCCACCATCTCTTTGATCTTGTGCGAATTGGCCTCCCCGCTTGCTCTTAAGCGCTAAAATTTTATCCCCTGCTCTTGATAAATTTTCAACTGAAAAATCAAATCTATCTTGGTCAGATCCAGATGCTAAACTCGATATTTTTTCATTTAATATTGAAGATAATTCTCCATAAACCAATTCTTTACTTTGATTTGTTGTTAATATTTGATCCAAAGCTGCAAGATCTCTGGTTAATTCTTCTGGCTCTAAATCATCTAAATAAACTAACAGCATATTTTTTGCTTTGTTATATCCAGCTTGTTCTTCAGAAGATTCTAATGTTTCTTTAGATACCGTTTGTGAATAATTTTTAAAGTTAATAAATAATCGGCTAAAGGATTCTAATATAGATATATTTCTTCCATCCAGGTCTAAAAGATCTCTTCTGGCCCAAGCGATTCCTAGAGAAAAAATCTCTCGAGCTTTATCTTTATATATTTGTTCTTCAGGACCATTATATGTCTCTAGTATTTCCTTACCTATTTTAGCTAAACAGCCTAGGTCTAGTAGATTAATAGCTTTAGAGCTTTCATTTGTACTTAATAGACTCAAATATTGTTTTAAATTATATTCTTTAGATCTCAAATCTTCTTCAGCAACCCTTTCTTGCTCAAGCAAGGATATTAATTCACAAACAGCATAATCAGAATTTACAGATTTCCGAGCAATATAATTATAAAGAAATTCCTTACGCTGTTTTTCTTCACCTAGATTTTTCGCATCATAATAGAATAAGGCATCGTCATTAATAGGAGAATTTTTATGTTCCGCCTCCTTAATAGTTAATAGTTTTTTATCTATTATATTAACACTGTTTAAAATATCAGCTCTCTCATCATCCTTAAATAAGGCAGAAAATCTATTATCAGTAAGTATCAAGCCACTTATTGCATTAAGAATATTTATATAATTTATAAAAAAATTCCAGTTACTAGTAGTAATATCCGCCAATTCATAATCCTTATCTTTAAAAGAATTACGTAATTTTAATAATTCTTCTTTTAACTTAACTGCATTATTATTTATCTGATATTCTATCATCAGATTTCTAATTTTATCTTCAAAAGTATTTTTATCTTCGCAAGATAATTTTAAATATAATTGAGTTTCAGTTGCTCTTTCTGGCAAACTTCTATCTGAAGCTAAATCTATGATTTTAGAAACTTCATATTTTAGAAATAATATAGATTGCCAATTTTGAGCAGAGACATGATTTTCATCGACATTAATTATAAAATCATAAAGTTCTTTTTCTCTATGTTTATATACAGGACAAAGAGTAAAATATTCTTGATATAGCGATTCTATTTCTTTAACTAATTGAGATTTTTTATCCTCAGCAGCTTCAGAAATTTTGCTCCTTAAGGCTAAAATTTTATCTCTTAATATTTGAACATATATAATAGTAGGCTGATCAATAACCATAGCCGCGGCAATATCCGCTGGAGTAGAGCCGTTTGTTACCGCATATTTTTCAGCTCTTACAATATTTTCAAGTCTTACTGTATCATATTTTATATCACCAGGATAAATTTTAGCTAAATCAAATAGTAATCTAATTGCTGTAAAATCATTGAGATCGGCGTCCTTAGAATCACGGTTATCTAAGGCCATCTGTTTTAATTTTTTTATAGCAGCTTTAAACTCAACTGATGATCTATCTTCTCTTTTAGCATCAATTTCTTGAGCACACTCTACTAAGGCAAATGTCTTAGTATATATATCACGACCTAAATCACCATTTCCGTAAATACCATTGTCTTTTATTGAACAGATTAATTTTTTATATGGTTCTCTAAAATTACTATTACAAAATAAATTTCTTTTTGCTAAAAAGAATAAATTATCGGTCTGTTCTTCATCTATTCTTGCACTATACCTACTATATAAATCTAATAGATACTCTGCTACATGCTCGTTATAACTTTTCCTGTCGAGAAAAAAACATAGTTTTCCTAATACTAAAGAAACATACCTACCCTTATCTTTAGTTTCTAAATAATTATTATTTTCAATATTATTTTTTACATATTCTTTTATCGCCGCTATAATTCTTTCTGCAGCATCAAAACTAACAAATCTTACCTTTGGAAGATAAGTAAATATAGCCTCTATTGATTGAGCAATATCTTCTAACGAGCTATATGATAAATCTAGAAGAGCTTTCTCAAATTCTAAAGCTATATTATCGGCATTATCTTTAGGGATTATTCTTCCAAGATAAGCTGCTTCTCTCTGTTCTAATTTTAAATTAATATTTTTATATTTTTCTACTTTTTCTAAAATTGTTATAAGTTCTTTGTTCTCTTGATTTTCTTCCTGCTTTTTCTCTTGTTCTGGCTTTTCTTCTTGTTGTTGTTTTTGTAGATAATCTGACAATGCTACTACTTTAGTATCTTTAGATATTTTCTTTCTCATTATTTTATCATAAATATCATAAATACAGTTAAATGAGTTTCTATAAACTTTATATTTTTCTACATCTTTACACGGATAGATAATTGCAAAATATTTGTCATAAGATGACATTACATCTTCACAAATAGTTTGTAGTTTATCAATTGATGTTTGTAATTCTGGATTAGTAGCTAGCCTATCTCTTAGGGAATCATTTATACTCTTTAGCTGATCTACCGGCACTAAAGATAAATCTCCATCTTTAGCTAATATAGCTAATAAATCTATGTATTTCGCTAATAAAGTATTTTTTGTTTTTTTATCATCCAATAGAGTTATTTTATTGTAGGTTAATTTAAGTAACTCTAAAGCTATTTCATTATGTTCTTCAATATCTGGGTTTTTTAGTGCTACCCATAATTTTTCTTCCTCAACTTCACTTAAAATTTCTTGATTAGATAATTTCTCCAAAGAATTTATCAGATCTATATATGTTTTTTCTATTGAATTATCATAATATTTTTTATCTTTATTTTTAATATATTTTGCTAAATCACCTAATTCTTTAAACCAACTATTTTTATCCGCCTTCCTTACTTTTTCTCTAAATTTATCATCTCTATAATAGAACATTAAAAATGATTTGATTATATAAAATAAATCTCTTTTCTTATTTAACTCCTCATTTATATCTAGTTTTATTTTTTTACTACTTTTTGTATATTTTTCTTCAAAGTCTGCTTTTATATTTACAAATTGTTGATAAAGTATTTGAGTATCTTTATCTTTTAAATATGAAGTTATTTTTAACGTAACTATATGACGATATTCACCAGCAATATATGATGTTTGTTTATCTCTAGAGGCAAAACCATTTACTACCTCAGCCAAAGAGGGAGGCTTTGGTTCCTTTGATCTTTGAGAATATATTAAATCTGATATTTCTATTAGGCAAGATTCAAGTTTATTTAGAGAATCTTTTTTACTTATTAAAGATTGATCTTTCCTATAAAAATCAATCTTTAATTCTAATATCTCTAACCAGTCTTTCTCACTAAATTTTTCCTTTTTTAATTCTTCTAAGAAATCCATTCTAGAAAAAATATTATTTTCTTTTGTTAATTTTTCTTCAAACTCTATCAAATATTCAACAGCGGTTATACTGCCATATTCTTTAGCAAATCTTTCTAGATCAGTAATATATTTTTTAAGATCAAGATCTTTTTTTTCTTCTTCCTTCTCTTCTTTCGCTGCTTTTTTTGCTAAAATATTTTTTATATTTGCAACAATTCTTAATAATCTATTCTCATCTGCCTTGTTTACACTAAATTTATATTTAGTACCTTTACCATCATCATGCTCAAAATATTCTGGAGGATTTTTTTCTGCTTCTGTTTCAGCTCCCAATATCTGTAAGCTTAATTCATATTGATTAGTTGAATATTTTTTCCTTGCTTGTTGATCTTTAAGTTCGGACAATTCACGATCTAAAGTAAATTTATTATCTTTAATCTCTAGTAAAGCCATAGCTATTTTTCCTCTAAAATAACTATGTTCATTATTTAAACCAAATAATTTATCTCCAGTTTTATCATATATATTTAGTAATAAATTAGCTAATAAGTTGCTTGAGCTATCATCTATAAACTCTACATGCTGATCTAACAACTTATATATATTATCAGCAATAAATCTACAAAGACTATAAAATGTATCTTCTGGTAATGCTTTCGTATCTTTTGAATGATCTAAATTATTAAACAGTAAAATTTCTCTTAAAGCATCATTTATTATTTTGCATTTATTATTAAATTGTTCTTTATCTTCCTTTTCATTTTGTTTTTCAAACAAAGACGTTAACAATCCGAATAATCGAGCTTTATCTTCAGCTTTATTTATTTTAAAATTTGAAATTTGTTTTCCCAAAGTCTCTAAAGGAGTAAATTTAGAAGGGGAAGTAGCAGATTTACCATGTGCCATAATTTAAAACCTAAATTAATTAAATAAACTTAATTTAGTAATATATTTTATAAATTATGAATGCAACAATTATAGTAGATTAATTAACAGAGCCCTGCTCATGTAATGGCAACATGATTAATACGGTTAGAGTATTTAAACCAGTTTTTCTAGCAATAGTCATCTGACCATTATGCTCTTTGATAATACTTTTAGCTACAGCAAATCTTAAAGATGCAACTGATTGGTTATTTTTTTCTAAACCATCATCGCTATTAAATTCAAATAAAATATTATCACATTCTTTATCCCCAATCTGTTTATGATCATAATTTAATTCAATTAAAGCTTCATTTTGATCATAACTAGCATTAAGATTAACTGTACCATCAACACTTGAAATATCGCAAATATTATTACAAATATTAGTTAGAACTTGCTCAAGTAAAATAGAATCCACATAAAGTTTTGGCATTTTATCTTGAATATTTACAATAACATTTCTTTGCGCAAAATTAGATTTATTTCTTTGTAAAACTATATCTATAATATCTTCTGGGTTAATCCAATCCTTATTTAGCTCTAACTTATCACTACCACCTTTAGACATCGAAACTAGATTTTTAATAAATCTATTCATTCTACTTACTTCTTTATAAATAATATCTAAAGTTTCTTCCTCTTCTTGTTTATCTAATTTATTTTTACCTTTAATACTCCAAACTTTTTCCATAACTAGCGCAATAGGCTCACAAAAATCATGTGAGATTGAGGATAATAAAGCAGCTCGTAATTTTTCGGTTTTAGTATAAAGTTTAGCATCATTAATAGTTTCTGAAAGTTGAATTCTTTCAATAGCAACAGCAGCCTGATGCGACAAGGCATCCAAAATTCTTTTTTGATTACTAAGCAATACTTTACTTTTATCAGAAAATTCAATCCCAATAACTCCAATAATTCCACTATCAGTTTGCATCGGCACAAAAAACCAATTAGATGCCGGAAGAGTTGTAGTTGAATGACCAGCTGGTTCGTTTTTCTTCCAAGCCCACATTGCGGCACCTTTTGATAATTCATCTAAATGCGGGTAACCTGCAACAACTTTTAGCATATCATCCAAAGGCATTAACAAAGTTACTTTTACATCAAATATTTCTGCAACTTGTTTTACTACCGCTTTAAAAACTGTATCTATGTCACTTGCAGCAGCAATTTTTTTGCTAAAACCATAAAGGCTTGCGGTGCGTTCAGCATTTTGCTGCACAGTCTCTACCTGCTCTCTAATTAATGAAGCTTGCCTACTTATGGTTGCCGCTACAATTAAGAAGAAGAAGGAAGCAAAAGCATGTTCTTTATTAATTACTAAAAGACTAAAATATGGTTCAATAAAAAAGAAATGATAAGTCAGCATACTGATAATAACAGTATATAAAGATGTCCACATTCCATAGGTTACCGCCACATATAGAATAGGCAATAAAAATATCATCGATAAATTAGGTAAATTAATAAAAGATGAAATAATATAAACTAATATATTAGTTCCAGCGCAAGCAAGAGTGGCCGCTATATAACCGGTATATATTCTGGACAATTTATGCCGTTTCTTTTTCTTTTCTTTACGTTCTCTTACAACTATATCGCCAGTTGGTACTAAAATAACTTTCAAAAATTCACTACGTTTATAAAGTTCAATAGCAAAAGTTTGACTAAAAAATTTATACCATTTTCTGGTTGGTGGTTTACCAACTATTATATGACTAACATTACGTGATTTAGCAAAACTTAAAATCTGCCCTACTATATCATCACCAGCTAAAGTTATAACCTCACCACCTAATTCTTCAGCTAATTGCAGAGCCTTAGTTACACAATCAGCATCTGTTGCAAGCATTGCTTGCCTATTGGTATTAACGTGGACTGCAAGCCACGGAGCTTTCCATCTAGCTGCTGTTTGATGACAAGTACGAACTAATTCTAATCCCTCATAATCATCACCAATACAGACCATTATTCTTTCTCTGGTTGGCCAGCTTTCAGCGATTCCTTGTACTTGCATTAATTGCAGCATTTGCGAGTCAACTCGCTCAGCGGTAAATCTTAAAGCTAACTCTCTAAGCGCAGTTAAATTACTTTGAGTAAAAAAATTATGTATGGCTTTACGTGCCTGTTCTGGTACATAAACCTTACCTTCTTGTAATCTTTTTTGTAGCTCTTTTGGTGGAATATCTATTAATTCTATTTCATCAGCTAAATGTAAAATTCTATCCGGTACCGTTTCTTTAATTTGAATTCCGGCTATTCTACTCACCACATCATTCAAACTTTCAATATGCTGAATATTTACTGTAGAATAAACATCAATACCTGAACTTAATAATTCTTCAACATCTTGATATCTTTTAGGATGTCTACTACCTTCTATGTTAGTATGAGCCAATTCATCAACTAATACTACTGTTGGCCTTCTCTCCAATATCGCATCTATATCCATCTCTGGAAATTCTTTATCACGATATTGAATTTTTTTGCGTGGAATAATTTCAAGTCCATGGAGCATGCTTTCGGTATCTTTACGGCCATGAGTTTCAACTATACCAACTGCTACATCGATCCCTTCTTTACGAAGTACAGTAGCATCCCCAAGCATAGCATAGGTTTTTCCAACTCCAGGAGATGCGCCTAAAAATATTTTTAATTTTCCACGATTTTCTTTTTTAGCTTCAGCAAGAAAAGCCTCAGGAGATGGTCTATAATTACTATCTATCTTATTACGTTCCATCTTTTTCCCCTTATTTTATACTACTTTATAATCTTACACTCACTATCAATTGGTATTTTTTTATCTAAAGCTCTATTTAATAAAACTACATTAACCATCTCTGAACCAAATATTCCCCATAAAGGTTTTTGCATATTTTTATCAATTAAGTCAATAAGCTCTTCAGTTTTAACATTTCGTGCTTTAGCAACAATAGGTAATTGAAATATAACTGCTTCTTTTGATAAATTAGGATCTAAACCACTAGCTGAAGCATTTAATAATTCAAGTGGCGGAGTTGTATCAGGATTAAGTAATTTTAACTCATTATATCTTTTTACTATAAGTTCAATTAACTCTTTATTGGCTTGGCTTAAATTACTCGCACTACCAACTATAATATTATTCTCTGGATTAGGGTCATTAAAATTAGTTAAAGATGGCCTAGGTAAAAAATATTTCTCATTACATTTAGCAAAAGGAATAGCCAATAATTCTGAGCCCAAAACCTTACCATCTTCACTTAAAATCAAACTGCCATTTGCTTGTTTTGGAAAAAAATATTCCGCTATTTTTGTAAGCGAAAAATTGTAAAAAAAACCACATATTCCTATCATTAAAAGCAGGAGAATTAATGAAGATCTAATTTCTTTTAGTAACATAAATTATTCCAATAATAAAAATTATATAAGTCCAAGATAAGTAACAGTCATATCAATAATTTTAATAAAAATAAACGGCGTAACAACTCCACCTAAACCATAGATTAAGAGATTTCGGCTGAGTAATTTTTTAGCTGTAGTTGGTACATATTTTATACCTTTTAAAGCAAGTGGTATTAAAGCTAAAACTATTAAAGCATTAAAGATAATTGCCGATAATATGGCACTTTCTGCTGAATGAAGATTCATAATATTTAATACTTGTAGCTCTGGGTATGTGGCGACAAATAACGCTGGGATAATGGCAAAATATTTGGCAATATCATTAGCTAATGAAAAAGTAGTCAAAGCTCCACGGCTCATTAGTAATTGTTTACCAATTTTTATCACTTCAATTAATTTAGTTGGATTACTATCTAGATCTATCATGTTACCGGCTTCACGAGCTGCCATAGTTCCAGTATTCATAGCAATACCAACATCAGCTTGCGCTAAAGCTGGAGCGTCATTAGAACCATCACCACACATAGCAACCAATTTACCTTCTGATTGCTCTTTTCTAATTAAATCTAATTTATTTTCAGGAGTAGCTTCAGCTAAAAATCCATCAACTCCTGATTCTGCTGCGATTGCTGCCGCAGTTAAAGGATTATCACCAGTAATCATTACGGTTCTAACACCCATCCGGCGTAACTCATCAAATCTTTCTTTAAGTCCTGGTTTTACTATATCTTTTAAATATACCACTCCCAACAACTTACCATCTTTAGCAACAGCCAGTGGCGTACCACCTTGTTTAGAAACATATTCTACGGCTTTCTCGACTTTATCATTTAATCTTTGGCTTTCTTGCGCTCCTACAAACACCAACATTGTATCTATAGCTCCTTTACGGATAATAGTATCGCCAATATTAACTCCACTCATTCTGGTTCTTGCTGAAAATTCAACAAATTCCATTTCATCTTTATTCATGCTTTGTATATTTAAACCAAATTTACTAGAAGCGAGAGTTACTATTGACTTACCTTCAGGCGTATCATCACTTAATGAAGAATAAAAGGCCGCCTCAGCTAATTGTTGTTCAGTAACATCAGGCATTGGAATAAATTCTGAAGCCATTCTATTGCCGATAGTAATAGTTCCAGTTTTATCCAAAAGTAATGTATCTACATCACCTGCAGCTTCAACTGATCTTCCAGATTTTGCTATAACATTAAATTTTACTAATCTTTCCATACCAGCAATACCAATTGCTGATAATAAACCGCTAATAGTTGTTGGAATTAAAGTAATAAATAACGAAGCTAAATAAACCAATCCTAATTTTATTCCTGAATAATGAGCAAAAAATGCTAATGACGATGTAACTAACAAGAAAATTAAAGTCATCCCACTTAGTAAAATTCCTAAGGCAATTTCATTAGGAGTTTTTTGTCTTTCGGCACCTTCAACTAAACTAATTATTTTATCTAAAAATGATTCACCTTGCTTAACTGTAATTCTAACCACTATACGGTCAGAAACTACTTTAGTACCACCGGTTACCGCACATCTATCGCCACCACTTTCACGAATTACTGGTGCCGATTCACCTGTTATTGCCGACTCATCAACTGTTGCAATACCTTCCACTACATCACCATCGCCTGGAATTATTTCACCTTCAGTAACTACCACTAAATCACCAGGATTTAGATTCTCAGCAGCGACCATTTCATATTTTTCTTGATTTTTTAATGAAGAAATGAGCTTAGCTTGAGTTGAGGTTTTAGTATTACGTAAGCTATTAGCCATAGCTTTTCCTCTGCCTTCGGCAATACTTTCAGCAAAATTAGCAAATAAAACTGTAAACCATAACCACGCCGTAACTTGAATAGTTAATCTAAAATTTTCATCATGACCTGCAATAAAAATACTTTGAACTAGAACCAAAGTACATAAAGCGGCGACTATCTCAACTATAAAAATAACTGGATTTCTGATTAATTCTTTTGGATTAAGTTTTACAAAAGACGATTTAATAGCCTTAAGAAATATAGCTTTATCTAACAAAGGAATAGATTTTTTAGCGTGAACAGACATAATATCAAACCCTATTTTACTAAATAATTTATTATAAATTAGAACGCATAACTAGATAACATAGTTATATGCTCGAGTACCGGACCCAAAACTAGTACCGGCAAGAAGGTTAAACCACCAATAATTAAAACCATCCCAGCAAGTAGTAAGGCAAATTGTAAGCCATGAGTTGGGAAAGTTCCATTTGAAGTTGGCACTATGTTTTTTCGCGATAAAGAACCAGCTATCCCTAAAATAATCCCAATAAATAAAAATCTACCAAATAACATAGTTATAAAAGTAAGTAAGTTGTAATAATTAGTATTTGCAGAAAAACCTGCGAATGCCGAACCATTATTATTAGTAGTTGAAGCAAAAGCATATAATAATTCGGTAAGACCATGCGGACCTACTTCTTGGATCCCAGCAATACCCGGCTTAACCATCACTGAAATTGCTGAAAAGACTAAAATACCAATTGGGGCAATTAACATCCCAATAATACATAACGTAATTTCCCGAGCTTCAATTTTTTTGCCTAAATATTCTGGTGTTCTTCCTACCATTAAACCGGCAATAAAAACTGAGAAAATAATAAAAATTAGCATTCCGTATATACCACTGCCTACGCCACCAAAAACCACTTCACCTAACATTATATTAAATAATTGTATTAACCCTGAAAGTGGCATAAAACTATCATGCATCGAGTTTACTGAACCATTTGAAGTAGCTGTCGTTGCAACAGACCAAAATACTGAACTACCTACACTAAATCTAGTTTCTTTGCCTTCCATATTAGTGGCATTTTCATAAGGAAGTGAATAAGCTTGAAGTAAATGATTAGCACCATACTCACTATGTAGTGCTATAAATAATCCTGCAACAAAAAGTAATAACATAGTTGCAAAGATTGTATAACCTTGTCTTTTATCTTTAAGTAACGAGCCAAAAGTAAATACTAAAGCCATAGGTAATAAAATTATTGATAACATTTCAATTAAATTTGAAATGATAGTTGGATTTTCAAAAGGATGCGCTGAATTTGCTGCAAAAACTCCACCACCATTACCGCCTAATTGTTTAATCGCAACTTCTGAGGCCACCGGACCTTGTGGTAATAATTTATTAATTGACTCAATATTCAAATATTCAGAAAAATTTTGTGGTACACCTTGTGCAACTAGAGCTATAGCAACTATAAATGATAAAGGTAATAAGATATATAAAACTGCTTTTACTAAATCAGCATAAAAATTACCAAGCCTGCCAGTACCAGCTGACGTAAGTCCACGAGCAAGAGCTACTAAAACTGCAAGACCCGTTGCCGCTGATAAGAAATTTTGTACAACTATTCCAGAGATTTGACTAAAATAACTTATTGTAGTTTCCGGAATATATGACTGCCAATTTGTATTGGTAACAAAGCTCATGGCTATATTTAATGCTAGTACAAAATTAACCCCTTTAAAATGCATCGGGTTAAGCGGTAACTTATCTTGGAAAAGTAATATTAATACAAAAACTAAAAAACCCATCAGGTTAAAAACTAATAACGAACCTAAATATTCGGTCCATGATTGTTCTTTATTTTTATCTATCCCACTTATCTTATGTATTAACATCTCAAGCGATGATAATATTTTACATGATTTAGATTTAGCATTTACGCAAGGAGAAAATAATTTAGCTATATATTTACCTAAAAGCATCGCAAGAGGTATAATAATTACTAAATAGGCAACAAATTCTATAATATCCTTAGCTGGCATAAACATATCTCCTTAAAATTCTTCAGGATAAATTAAAACATATAACAAATAGAAGAAAATAAATAGCGTAACTATCCCGCCTAATACTAACTCGAACATATAAATAAAATAACTTTAAGGTTAAATGTTTACTTGTAAAAAGGCCTGTATAACATCATTTGCAACCAAGTGCTATTCCCATCTTAGCTCATAATGGTCTCAAAGTAGATCCGGATTGATTTTTTGGCTTTTTATTCTAGATACAGCTTACCTGATTTTAGTGAATTTTATAGCCAGAATCACACTCCCCAAATAATATCTAACTGATTTACATCAAAATTACCGACAATATCAAGTTTATAATCAACATAACTATCTATAGGCGTAATTACTGTATGGTTGTCAGCAGTATGAGTAGCTATAATATCTTGATCACCATGAAGCCCATGACGCACTAAAAAAGATAGATCGATCATATCTGTATGTGGATTATAATTTAAAATACTAGCCGTATGCTCTCTAGTAGAATTTGGAGCCGAAAATAGCTCAAGATGATTAACTCCGATAAGATTATTATCCGCATCAGGAGTTATATTATAAACTTCAGGAACTGTTATTTTAACCGTAGCATCTAAGGACAAACCACCTTCACTATCCATAATCTTATAATTAAAGCTGTCTATACCAGAAAAATTATGAGCAGACTGATAACGAACAGTTCCATCATGGTTTAAGCTAACACTAGCTCCAGGACTTATATTAGAAAAACTTACATTATTAGAATTAATCCCTATATGTCCATCTTCTGCATCATAAGCTCCTAAACCTCTTATATTTATTTTCTCATTTTCAAAATTATAATCCTGAATATCATATGCAATTGGTAAATGATTAACATAAGCAACCTCCATATTCACAGTAGCAGATGAAGTATGATGTAGCGAATCGGTAACTGAATAGGTAAAAGAATCATGACCAGAAAAATTAATTGGCGCCTTATAATAAAGAGTTCCATCAGGATTTAAAGCAACAGTTGCACCGGCTGTAATATTCGAAAAATGTATATTAGCACTATTTGGTTGAATAACACCATCTATTCCTCCATGAATTGGCGGTATAGATATATTAACTCCAGTATCTTTCAAAGCAGTAGCAGTGATATCTTGCGCTTTTAAATCGGTAAGCACATTTACAATAATTGTACCGGTTGATTGGCCACCTTTTGAATCAGTTATGGTATAATTAAAACTATCTTGTCCATAAAAATCTGAAGGTGCTTTATACTCAATACGTTGAGAATAGCTTGAATACACAAATCTAACAACAGCTCCTGAAGTTATATGACTAAAGCTAGTTGTATTACTATTTAGTAGTATAGTGCCATCTTCAAAATCAGAAACACTAGCATAAAGAGAAATACTACTATTTTCACCAGTATTAAGAATAAAAGTTTTAGCTACGGGCAAATGATTAGGATCACTAGTAACGTTTATATTAACTGTAGCTGAAGAGGTTCCATACTCAGCATCAGTAATGTTGTAGGTAAAACTATCCGTACCATAAAAATTATTTGCCGCTTGATAATGAATGGTACCATTATTATTCAAGCTAATACTAGCTCCCGTACTTACCTGCGAAAAACTTATATTAGTATTGTTAGGAATAATAACTCCATCCTCAACATCCTTAATTTGTGGAATTACAATATCAACTGCACCATTTTTTGAAGTTAGAGTATTAATATTTTGCAATACTGGCAATTGATTAACATGAAGAATATTTATATTAAAAATAGTTGAATAAATACTACCTTTAGAATCAGTAACATTACAAATAAAACTATTTTGACCATAAAAATTAGTTGGTCCCTTATAACTAATAGTTCCATCATTATTTAAATTAACAATCGTACCATTACTAACATTTGTAAAATTTACATTATGATTATTAAAATCAAATGTTCCATCTAGCAAATCACTGTTTGTTGGAATATTTATATTAACCGCAATATTTTCTAAAGTAGTTAGGTTAATAGTTGATAAATGATCAACCTGGCCAACTTTTACATTCACAACAGCTACAGAGCTACCATAACTACCTATAACTTTATAATAAAAAAAATCATCTCCAACAAAGTTAGCTGCCGGCTGGTAATGTATAGTACCATCACTATTTAAACTAACATTCGCCCCTAGACTTACATGTTCAAAACTTATATTTTTAGCAGTAGGAAGAATAATACCATTTTCACCATCATTAATTCTAGGTATTTTTATATCAGCCCATGTATCTTCTAAAGCAGAAACATTAATATTATCTAATCTAGGTAACGGTTCCCCTTGAGGTACTTTAATATAAACAGTTACAGATGATTTCTGATTTAAAGAATTAGTAACAGAATAGGTAAAAGAATCCTGACCAGAAAATTTAATTGCTGCTTGATAATGAATAGTACCATTATTATTTAAAAATACCTGAGCTCCATTACTTACATGTGAAAAACTTATATTCCTAGCATTAGGTACTATAATTCCATCTATATTATCCTTAACTAGAGGAATTTCTATATTAAGCCCCTTATCTCGCGAAGTAGAGAGATAAATAGAGTTATAAGAATGGACATTTACATTAACTGTAGCTGAAGATATTCCTCCTTCAGAATCAATAAAACTATAAGTAAAATGGTCAGGTCCATTAAAATTAGTTGGCGCCATATAATGAATTGATCCATACTCGGACATACTAACCTTAACACCAGGAGTAACATTTGTGAATATTATGTTATTGCTATTAAAAATTATGTTATAGTTATTAGATTCAATCACTCCATCTTCAGCATCATTAATTCTCGGAATCGATATATAAATTATATCATTTTGAAAATTATTATTATTAACTGAAATATTTTGCACAACTGGCAACTGGTTAACATGAGTAACATTTACATTTACCCTAGCTGAAGAGATGATACCTTGAGAATCAATAATACTATAGGTGAAATTATCCTGACCATAAAAATTAGCTGCCGGCTGATAATGAATTGTTCCATTACTATTCAAGCTAACGCTCGCACCATGAGTAATATCTGTAAAACTTATATTATAATTATTATCATTAGGTATAATCATCCCGTATACGCTATCAAGAATTGTCGATATATTGACATCAACTGCAATATTTTCTACAGCAGTTGCTTCTATATTTTGCAATATAGGAACGGGTTTAACGTTAACAAAAATTGTATTTGTACTCTGACCACCATTTGCATCGGTTATAGTATAATTAAAACTATCGCTACCAACAAAATTTTTAGCGGGGGTATAAACAGCCAAACCATTAGCTAAAAATGCAACTGTACCACCATTAGTTAAATTACTAAAACTCGTGGTAAAATTATTTATAGCTATTCTTCCATCCTCAACATCATTAATATCAACGATAATAGCAAGATTTCTATTTTCAATAACGTTAAAAATTAAAGAATTGGCAGAGGGCAACTGATTGACCGGGGTAAAATATAAATTTATATCCTGGCTATGCACAGCTCCTAAAGAATCGGTAATATTATAAGTTACCTTATCTAGACCATTAAAATTTGTAGGCGCGGTATAAGTTACCGTATGATCATAATTAACTCTTATTGTTGCACCATTTTGAGCTGAGAAATTTATATTAGCATTATTATCATCAACTATATTTCCATTAGCATCAATAATTTGCGGTAGAGTTAAAGTAAGCGGCTGATTTTCAACTCCTTCTATCATATTATTACTATCAACATTAGTCATATTTTGATTAAATAGAATAAAACTATGGACAGAAAACTGAGTATTAGAAAGATTTTTTATAATTAGAGTTTGTCCATCACCTAAATCAATTAATACATCCCGACCTTGTTGATATAAACTGACTAATTGAATATTTCTAAAATCTGTAAGAATTATTTTTTCGTTAGGATTACTAGGATCAAAATCAGTTATTATATCAGTTTTCCCTGGATTCACGCTAATAAAAAATTTATCTGAACCAAAGCCACCCGTTAAAATATTATTACCCTTGCCAGCTGAAATAAAATCATTACCATTACCAACTATAATAGTATCATCGCGTTCATCACCATATATATTATCATTACCCTCAGTACCATTATGAATTACCGCTTGATTTAAAAAGCCGGTAAAATTATCTGCCGTTAAATTATGATAATTAATATTAGTTAAAATAATTTTCTGATTATTGCTTAAATTTATTACCGCATCATTGCCTTGATTAGTTATATTGAGTGCATTAAAACTTGATAATTTAAAATGGCTTAAATCAATTTTTTCATTATGATTATTTATTTCAAAATCAGTAATTCTATCGATGCCATTGGCATTTTTGGTAATAATAAAAATATCATTACCAGAACCACCAGTTAAAACATTATTTCCTCGACCACCAGATAAAATATTATCTAAATTATTGCCCACTAAATTATCATTACCGTCACCACTATAGGCATTATTAATATTTGTACTTATTCCGCTACCAAAAGAGCTAATATAATTTTGATCTTGCGTAATATGATTTTGTAAATTTGCTATATCACTATTTAATCCTGCAATTTGATTAGGTAAAATAGTATTTATTGCAGGATTTAAAACATTATCAATCTCATTAGCTACAGCATTTAGAGTATTATTATTAGCCGTATATGTTGCATATACGGCTTGATATTTATTATTTACATCGTGAATCTGGTTAGTCTTCTCAACATAGGCTCTATATTGATAAGAATATACATCTATAAATGTTCCATCTGCACGATACATTATAACCGTCCCATCACCATATATAACACTTAAAGGATAATTCACATATCCAACCATTAGCTGATCATACTGAGCCTTAAGCGAATTAAGCTGGGTAACTAATCCAGGAATAACTATATCATTAAGATTATGAAATTGGGCCAAATCTCGAGTAAGAGCTGCATTAGTATCACTTAAAGTTTGTCTTGTATTAGCTAAAGCAGTTTGTTTAGCACTTAACTGCCCTCTTAAATTGTTTAAATCTGTTTGCATAGCATAATAATTATCTGAAAAATAATTACTTGCCAGCACTACCTGTTTACCATTAATATTACTTATTCCACCAACTCTTAAATCAATATTAGTATCACTTACAATAGCCGCCGCATTAATAGTATTAACTCCAACATTATCTACTATAATATGAAGATTACCATTATCTTTAACTCCTATTTCATCGGTAAATATATAAGTATCATCACCCGTTTTAGCGCTACCATATAAATCTAATTGCCAGTTATTTAAAATTCCAGTTTGCCCAGTTACATGATCAGTTATTTTTAATTGCCAAGCACCTAAAGCATTTTCACCATAAAAATTAGTACTCTTTAAAGTAAAATTAAGTGCAGTTATATTATTAATCCCCAGTGAACTTACATAATTACCAGAAGCATCTTCACCAGGACGATCAAGTAAAATACTTTGCGTACCATCTGGCGCAATAAGCGTAATTGTCAAATCACCAATTTTTGCATGGTTTAAATTAACTGTAACTTCCGCATGCTCAACATTAAGATCCATAGCGCCGCTTATAGTTACATTACTTATAATTGTGCCATGGTCAGTAATATTTTGGGCGTGATAATTAGCAGCTGATAAATTAAGCTCATTATTTGTATTATTAATAACATTCCAAGTTTCAGCAAGTCTCACTGCAGCATGTGCATCAACTTCGCCAAAACCATAATCATTACTAAAATGTAAACCGCCAACATTCCAGTCTTTTGCTCCATTATATTGCCAATTGGTATTATCATCAGGAACATAACGTGCTGAATAAGCCAATATTTTTTGAATATCGCGATAGCCTAAATTAGGATTAGCCTCAAGCATTAAAGCTACCACTCCCGAAACTATTGGCGTTGCAAATGATGTTCCTTCCGAGGTAGTAAAATCATGGCCAAAAGTTGAACCATTATCATTAGTCAGCATGTTAGAAGTTGAGGTAACATTAGAGCCTGGTGCTGATACTAATATTGAAGAACCTGGGTTACTAAAAGGCGCACTAGCTAAAACAAGTTTACCTAAATTTTCTTGTTGATTAATTGCCCCAACTGCAATACCAAAACGTGAGCTCGAGATATTATGGTAATTAACATTATCTCCAGTTTGCCGATCATTTCCTCCAGCTTCAATAATTGCCGTACCCAAACCATCACGACCATATTCGGCAGCATTAATTTGATTTTGTTTTGCATATTGAGCAAATAAATTACTACTATCCTTAAAATTATCCCCAAATGGCTGTTTATATATCCAACTATTATTCGCCACCATAACATTCATCATATTATTTAAGCCAGAAATATCAGCATTCCAACTAAAATGAGATAATTTAACATCATAGGCGATACCTACGCTACCTATATCATTACGCGCAGCCGCTATTACTCCAGCTACTAGAGTTGAATGATCACTAGTTGTAACTTGCTGATTAGCGGGTATAGAATTTAAAAAATTTTCATCAATATTAGCTTTTAAATCTGGATGATTATAATTGAAAAAATTATTTGGATCTTGCTCAAATATACCAACTGTAATTCCTTTACCGGTATAATCATTCCATACTGATTTTACTCTAACTTCCGATAAATACCATTCATCTGAATATAAAGGATCATGAGGATCATTGCCTAAACCAATATTTACTTGTACCATTAATGTTTGCGCATGAGCTGTATCATTATTTCTATAAATTTTGGTATAACGCTCGTCAGAATCTTTAACACTATAATCAAAAGACATTTGCCCTAAAAAATTTCGCTCTGGCGTAAATAAAACATCGCCATTTGTTTGTAAGATAGCAGTTCCACCAACAACATTATCAATTGTATTAATTAATAATGTTTTGCCATTAATATTTATATCATTACCAAGTAAACTTGCCGCAGTAATTATATAAGGCCCAGAACCATCAACTATAATATTATCTTTTACAGCCAAGGGCGCTTGATTAGCTTGGTCTAAAAATAAACTAACATTAGCAAAAGAAATTTTTTGTACATTAGTTAAAATATCCCGATCTCCAGTTTTTATATTAACTATACTAAATCCATTAGCGTTTTTTATAATATTATATTGATCATAATTACCCGCATATTGCGCTTCATTATAGCCAGAGCCACCATCGATAATATTATTACCCTTACCGCCAATTACTACATCATTACCATCTCCCCCATTAATGTTCTCATCTCCTGCTCCGCCATCTACATAATCATCACCGATTCCACCATTTAAAACATCATTACCGTTACCACCTCTGATTATATCATTTCCTTCTCTGCCATCGATAAAATCGTTACTATCGCCGCCTGCTAATGCATCATTAGCGCTGCCCCCAATCACTATATCGTCCCCATCCCCTGCATCTATAAATACATTATAGTTACCGCCAGCAAGAACTATATCATTACCAGCATTACCTTGAAAAACTTCCGCATGCGCTAGGGATAAATTAAAAGCCACCGATCTTTCATCCATAACTCTTACAATATCAAAACCCGATCCCGCATCTATATTTTCTTGTCTATCGGTCGCTGTTATCATTAAAACATCATTGCCAGCTCCGGCATTTAAAATATTACTTCCATCACCACCCATTAACCAATTATCACCCTCATCACCAGTTAAAGTATCATTACCTGAACCGCCATAAAGACTATTTACCTGCATCTGCGTAGTACTAACATTAGCACCATTTGGGTCGGTAACCATATAACTTGCGGAAGTATGATTAGTATTTTGTACTAATATTCCACTACTTACCTGATTCCATTCATAACCAATAGAATTAGTGGTAAAATCAACCGCGGCAATTTGACGAGTAGTGCCATCTAACATAGTCATACTTGCAGTTACAAATACAGGATTACCAGCAATATTTTGATAAGGAGTATAAGTTCCAGTAAGGTTAATCGCCTTAATTCCTAAACTATCTAAGGTTTTTAATTCGCCAGAATCGGTTACTCCATTAACATTTATATCCTGCCATACTCTTAGTCTAGTCCAAGCCGTATCTTTATTGTCAAATACTCTGTCATGATTACTATCTAAAGTCGCCAAAGCTTCAAGACCATTTTTTACATTAGACGTATAATATTCTGAAATTGTTTCGGAGATATTATCAATTTGGCCATTACCATTTTTATCATCAACTAATATTCCGTCTTGCCCAGATACCCAGGCCGTATTTTCTTTAATCCCATCATTATTTACATCAAATGACACGTGAGATTTATTATAAGCAATCAATTGTACACCATCCCCATTTAAATCCAAAACTAACGGATCAACATTGGTAATTTTTGGCGCCGAACTAAATAAATTAGTCAGCCAACCTAAAGCAGAAGTGACCACTCCTGTTACAGCAGAACCAACTGCATGAGTTACATCTTTTATTACATGCGCCACATCATTTATATGCTGAGAAACGGAATTATCAAATAAAGTCTGCGCGCCGGGCCTAAACTGATCAGTTACAATACTTGAAGCCGAAGTATTAGTTAAACCATCACCATTAAGCATAGTTGCTGGCATACTGGCCGTATAACCAGAACCTGAAACTGCTATGCCATTTTGAAAATTACCTTGAGCCGTGTTGCTTGTAGTTCCACTTGTAGTGCTGCTAGAAATATTCGTACTAAAATTTAGAAAAGAATTATCCGCAGATCCAGAACTACCAGTATTACTTGCCGGATTATAATATAACGAACCTTGATTTAAAATTACATAACCTGGAGATACTCCCGGAAATGAGTTACTGGTATAAACTATATCATTAGTTTTGCTTAAAAAATAATATTTTAAATCCGAGCCTTCAATAACTCTACCTCTTAAATTATCATTATGCGAAAATGATAGTAATTGATCTAAAGTTACATGAGAATTATTAGCAATAGTTTGTAAGTTGTTAATGTCGGAGATTGAGTAAGTGGTACCGATTTTGGCTGCTATATCATGATTAATATTAAAGTGATAATTATTATTTAAATTAATAACCACGTCAGTATCGTTTAGTCCTTTAACTACTATACCATTATCGCCTAAATTAGCAATTATTTTATTGGCATCTGAATTTAAATAATTAACTTGGTTTATAAAATCATCACGACTCATATTAAATTCACTTAGCCAATCTGCAAATTTAGAACCTGATATTTCTAAAAATCCGGCTAAATTTCCATGATTTTCTACATAATTTTTATAGGCTTCAAAGGGATTAATTAAATCTATCTGACTGTCAGAACCCAAAGTAATATAAGCTTGGCCCTGGGCATTAGGTGCAGAATTATAACCACTATATTTTAGTTTTAAAAAATTATCTTCCCTAGTATTAGCAGGAGTGAAATAAATCTTGTCACCTTCTTTATATAGATAAACCTGGGTGCCACTTGTATCACTCGCCGCTTGCGAGCTTAAATAACTATTCTGGCTATTATTTAATAAATCACTAACTGAACCAATATTTAATTCATGCACCAGACTTGTTAGACTATCAGCATTTAATACTAAATAAGTAGTCTGCACCTCAGTTGCCGGATCAATTACTATAACTTTTTCTGTAACGCTAACTGAAGTAGCAATTACTCCCTTAGCAGCGGCGAGAGAAGAAACAGCTTCCGGATGATCGGTGTCAGTATCTAAAGCATATTTAGTAGTGCCGTCTAAATTATTTTTATTAATTTCCGAGAAAAGATTTGTATGCCGGCGGTTAACATCACCGGGAAATTCTACACCCTGCTTAGTATCATCAGCAAATTTTATTAGATCAAAAATTGTAATATTATCGTTAAGCTGCAGCTGGGTACCTTCGTGCGTTACATTCCCTTTATCATCTACAATCGTACCAACTATAACTGATTGACCTTTTAAATATTTCTCCATAGACCCACCATTATCTATACCAAACTGGTTATCATAATCTATTAAAGCTAATTTAAGAGCTTGAGAATTTTCCAATGTATTTTTAATGTTACCGTCTGGGAGTCTATTTATAATACCATTTATTCTACTTATTAAGTTAGGTACTTGAGTAGTTACAAAATTAGTATCTATAATCATTTTACCATTAGAACTTTGAATGGCATCTTTTATAAGCTGTTTATTAACATCACTCAAAGCAGCAGGATCACCTTTAATTAATATAAAATTTTTAATCTTATTAAAATTTTCATTACTCATTATGCTTTGTAATAACGATCTAGCACTTGAGTTATTTGCTAAATCAAGCTGATTATAACCAAAAGAATATCCGCTCTCACTTGTTCCTGCATGAGATAATTGATAAGGACTAGCAACTCCACTAACTTCATTTTCTATTAAAGTTTTAGCCACTATTTTTTGATAACCATCTGTAAAGCTATCAATAATTTTAAGATTATCCGCTAGAGTCATTTTTTTATCTCCTTTTTACGTTCTACTATCTTTTTTTCAATAAAACTTACTAAAAAATTATGTTCTAGTTGTTTATTACTAATTCCTACTTTAGTAGTTTCTTTAATTCTTTTTAAGTTATCCCAAAATTCTTGCATTTCTTCTTGCTTAAAAACTATAATATCCGTTTTTTCTAAAGGGAATTTGGTAGTAAAGTCTTTTTTAAAGCGAATAATAAAATTATTGACATAGACCAAAAAACTATCATCATTAAGAATAATAAAATTACTTATATATGGTGAAAATATCTGCCTATAATAGAAATCTCCATACCAATCTAATAATCCGAAATCTTCACAATATTCTCCTTGATAGTCTTCTCTAAATATATCTTTAGATTTATAAAAAAGGTAATATTCAGCAAATTTTTTATTATGATCAAAAAACTCAAAAGGAGCTGTTAAATCCCCAGCACATTTAGAATCGTAGCTAAAATTAGCTAAATGAATCTTATTTTTAAATTCAGGATAATTATTTGAGTAAAATTTACTATCTTTATTTTTTTTCCTAAAATCTTCAACTTCTTTATATAGAATTTTTTCCACTTTCCCCGAAAAAAACTTAACCAATGTATATTCTTGTTTGTTTACTAATTTCAGCCACTCAGGATCATTCATATATTTAGTATAGTCTATATTTTTAAATTTTTTTTCATCGGAAGGAATTTTACTTAAAAATAAAAAACCTATTTCTCCATCTGGAAATTTATAAACATCAATATCTTCCATTCGACTAAATGTATAAGGATTATCGTCTATATTGCTTATATCCCTATACTCTCCCAAATCCCTACCCCATACATCTGGATATTTTATTTCTTTAGTTGCTGAAGTTTCTGCATTTGCAATGGGCTTCACATCCTCAGCACAAGCAATACCTGCAACAGCTATTAAAAATAGTCCCAGCAAAAACGTAACCAGAATATTGAAACTATTATTTATAGAGATTTTTTTATCCACTTTTACTTCCATTTTCTAATCAACAACTCAAACATTATTTCTTTTTATTTAAGTATAACTAGCATGACATTTTGTCAACGGAAGATTTCAATTTTAAATTGAATTATTTACGCAGAAATAAATTTTCGATTAATATATTAACCGTCCTAATAGATAGATTATTAGTTGCAAATTTTAGTAAAACTCAAAGCGATACTCCAAGCCTTAAAGTAGGTTCAGGTCTCTTTCTTTTTCAGAAAAATATTAAAATATTTACAGGCCTAGACTAAAGTCTAGCCCCAATTTTATTGATAATATTTTTTAGAAAAAGATAAGAACCGTGAATGATGGTATGGACGCCTTGAGATAAGAATTCATCTTATCGAAGACCTAAAACA
>CAYZBM010000017.1:0-29433 GCA_964476705.1 uncultured Rickettsiales bacterium
AGGTAGAATTGAGGTACAGTAATGCTAGATGACACAGTTTAATGAACAGTCTCTAGTTTTGTAAATTCTCTTTTATACGGAATATCCTGCGCTCGGCTTTGTGGAGAATCCTATATGTTCGAGCCTATTTAAATTTGTTATTTTAATTTATTAAAACTTAAGATAGAATATTTTTAAGCTAGTGTAACTTTTATTAGCTATAGTAGATCAAGAAATAATTTACCTCTAATCAATAATTATTAAATTATTTCTATGATGCTACATATCCTGAAAAAACATATACTTATAATAGTATTTATGTTTTCTTCAGGATCCATAATATAAGTCATTTCAATCATGAAATACTATAGCATTAGATTATTTATTTTATTTTTTAACTTTTTGATTTCATATAGGAAAAATTATGACTAGACAAGTAAGTCACTTTAATACAACAACAACTGATCCTTCAACCCTCTCTACATCTACGAATAAAAATATTGGCTTTGGGATTGGCAAGATGTTTAGAGGAAATATACTTGTAAAAATGCTCAGAGGAATTGCATATATTCCAGAAACAATTACTAATATATTTACTTCAATATATAATTATTTAGGAAATATAGATCCTAAGGCTCCCGACAATACTAACTCAAATTCAGATACTTCTTCGCCTACTGAACCCGCACCTGGATCTGTAAATAATAGCACCAATCTTTATCCGCCTACTGGACCCGCGCCTGGATCTGCAGATAATAGAACCAATCTTTATCCGCCTACTGAACCCGCGCCTGGATCTGCAGATAATAGCACCAATCTTTATCCACCTACTGGACCCGCACCTGGATCTGTAAATAATAGCACCAATCTTCCGCCTACTGGGCCTGCACCTGGATCTGTAAATAATTATCCGCCAACAACTAACTTAAATCAGCCCGGACATACAAAAATAACAACTGAACTTAATCGCTCATGATCCATTAAAACTTTAAATACTATATATAAAAACCCGCCCTTATTTCACACAAGGGCGGGTTTTTATTGTTTATTATCAGTAGAAGCTTTAAGCAATCTTCTGAATTTTACCGTCAGCCAAATCTTTACGAACTTGTTTCGCCGCATTAACCATCGCAACCAAGGCTAACTCCACTTCTTTCCAATCACGAGTTTTAAGTCCGCAATCTGGATTTACCCATAATTTATCAGCACTAATTCTCTGCAAGGCTACATGAAGTAGATCAACCATTTCTTTTTCAGTTGGTACTCTTGGGCTATGAATATCATAAACACCAGGTCCAATTTCATTTGGATATTTAAATTTAATGAAGGCATCAAGTAGTTCCATTTGTGAACGTGAGGTCTCAATAGAGATTACATCAGCATCCATATCAGCTACTGCTTCAATAATATCATTAAATTCTGAATAACACATATGAGTATGAATTTGCGTGCTATCTTTTACACAAGCTGCCGTTAGTTTAAATGAATCAACCGCCCATCTTAAATAAGCTTGCCATTCATCTTTACGTAATGGCAGACCTTCTCTAATTGCCGCTTCATCAATCTGGATAATTTTAATTCCAGCTTGCTCTAAATCAGCAACTTCATCCCTTATGGCTAAGGCAATTTGTTTACAAGTTTCAGAACGTGGCTGGTCATCTCTAACAAAACTCCACTGTAAAATAGTAACAGGTCCAGTTAACATACCTTTCATGATTTTTTTGCTATTTTTTTGAGCAAATTCTGACCAACTAACAGTCATCGCTTTAGGTCTTGATACATCCCCATAAATTATTGGTGGCTTCACGCAACGTGAGCCATAAGATTGCACCCAACCATTTTCACTAATTGCAAAACCATTTAAGTTTTCACCAAAATATTCCACCATGTCATTACGTTCAAATTCACCATGAACTAAAACATCTATATCTATTTTTTCTTGGAATTTTATGCATTTTAGAATTTCTTCTTGCATAATCTCAATATATTTAGCTTCGCTTAACTGCTTCTTTTTAAACTCAGCTCTTACTTTTCGCACTTCTTTAGTTTGCGGGAAAGAACCAATAGTAGTTGTAGGAAGTAAAGGCAATTTCAATTCTGCTGCTTGCAATTTTTGTCTAGTTTCGTAATTACTCTTACGTTCAAACATATCTTTTTTAACAGCCAATACTCGCTCTTTTACTTTTTGATCATGAATTGCTGTCGATTTTTTACGAGCAATAGCCGACTCTTGATTTTTTTGTAAAATATTATCTGCAGTATCTTTGCCATTATTATTAAGTAATGCAGTCAAGTCTGCAATTTCTTGAACTTTTTGTGTCGCAAAAGATAAATGATCTTTTACAGTTTCATCAATATTTTTCTCAGAATTTAAAGATACCGGACTATGTAGTAAAGAACAAGAAGGAGCAATAATAATACGCTCGCTACCTATTTTATCTGCAGCTTTAGTCAATAATTTTAACGAATTAGCAAAATCATTTTTCCAAACATTTCGACCATCAACCACCCCAAGTGATAATTCTAAACCAGCGGGAACTTGAGCTAACGCTCTATCTAATTGCTGAGGCGCCCGACAAAGATCTATATGCAAAGATTTAACTGGCAAATTAATTGCCACATCAAGATTATCGCGTAAATCGCCAAAATAAGTAGTTAAATGAATTACAAGTCCAGAAGCTTTAGCTAAAGTTTGATAAGTTTTTTCGTATAATCTTAAAACATCTTTACCTAAATCCATTACTAAAAATGGCTCATCTATTTGTACAGATGTTGCACCATTTAATTGTAATTTTTGTAAAAGTTCAACATAAACAGGAACAAGCCTATCTAGTAAATCAAGTGGATTTAAAGCGGCAGTTTTAGCTTTACCTTGTAGCAAGAAAGTTAAAGGTCCAATAATTACCGGACATACTTCGATACCTAATTTTTTAGCTTCTTCAAGCTCAGCAAAAATTTTATTAGCAGACAGTGCAAAATTTTGCCCAGCGGTAAATTCAGGCACTATATAATGATAGTTAGTATCAAAAAACTTACTCATTTCCATAGCTTTAATATCAATACCAGCTTTTTGTACGCCACGGCACATTGCAAAATAAGTAGCCAACTCGACATCGTCATTTTTATGACCGTAAGCTGCAGGTACCGCTCCTAATAGAGCAATCATGTCTAAACCTTTATCATCATAAAAAGAAAAATCATTAACCGGAATCCGGTTAATTTTACATTTTTTCTGGAATTCTAAATTTCCTTCTCTGATTTTTTTTGCTTGCCCGCGTAAGTCATCCTCGCTGATAATGCCTTTCCAAAAATCTTCTAATGCTTTTTTTAATTCTCTATGTGCTCCAATACGCGGAAAACCAAGATTAGCTGAAGTAGCCATTTTAAAACCTCTTTAAATAAATCAACAAATAATTTCCAGCAATCTATACAGTATTAATACTAAAAATCCAGTTATTTAAAGGAATAACCTAAAATTGATTTTTTGGAAATTTTAGCGTTAAAGCTCATTTAGCACAATTCCTTAAGAATTTTATTTAAGTCCATTCAAGACTATAAACCATTAGTTGCACCATTAATTTATTAAAAAAAAGGTTAACAAAATTATCCACAGAATATTGCAAGTCAAATAAAAAAAGTTCTTTTATCTTTATTAAATATGAGTACTATAAGCTCATCAAATAAATTTTGATTTTATTCATAAATATTTAGCTAAATTAAACCTCATAAATTTTAGATATTTTTTAGCTTTTTTTATTATAATTTTTATTTTCCCTGAAGTTTCCTCCCTCTTTTTCTACCGCAAATTGGGCATGTGGTCTTTTTACCCTTAACTACTATATGTAGTATATGAAATAAAAAAATATACAAAATAATGTAGACATAGCTGATTTACTTATCTACAATCGAAAGAGCAAAATAGTCAAAATAGACTCAAAAATTATGTTAATTTATATTTAATTTTAGACCTTAAAAAAAAAGGAATTAAGCCCATGAATAACCCGATAAAATTGGTAGAAACCGACCTAAAAAAAGATGCTAATCTTTCTGATTTTGGTAAGGCAGTTTTAGCTGATCGTTATTTAATTGATGGTGAAAATTTTCAAGATCTTTTTGCCCGTGTAGCTAGACATTATGGCGATGATACCGCTCACGCCCAAAGACTATATAATTATATGAGCAATTTATGGTTTATGCCAGCTACTCCAATTTTAAGCAATGGTGGAACGGCAAGAGGATTGCCAATATCTTGCTTTTTAAATGAAGCACAAGATAGCCTTCATGGTATTGTAGACCTTTGGAACGAAAATGTCTGGCTAGCCTCTAGAGGCGGTGGAATTGGTAGCTATTGGGGCAATTTGCGTTCAATCAACGAAACTGTTCGTGGTAATGGTAAAACTTCAGGAATTATCCCTTTTATTAAAGTTATGGATTCTATGACCTTAGCTATATCACAAGGCTCTTTAAGACGGGGAAGCTCTGCAGTTTACCTCCCAGTACAACATCCAGAGATCGAAGAATTTATTGAAATTAGAAGGCCTACTGGTGGCGATCCTAATCGTAAAGCGCTCAATGTTCACCACGCGGTAGTCATTAGCGATGAATTTATGCATGCAGTTGAGAAAGATGCTATTTGGGAGCTCCGCAGCCCCAAAGATAATGCGGTAGTAGGAATTCGTAAAGCTAGGGATATCTGGGTCAAAATGCTTAACGCCAGAATTGAAACTGGCGAACCTTATATGCTTTTTATCGATAATGTTAATAAACAATTACCAGAAAGTTATAAAAGACTAGGCTTAAAAGTAAAAACTTCTAATCTTTGCAGCGAAATCACTTTAACTACCGGACTTGACCATTTAAATAAAGAAAGAACAGCTGTTTGCTGCCTCTCGTCAGTTAATTTAGAGAAATATGAAGAATGGTCTGATGATCCTTTATTTATTGAAGATATTATGCGCTTACTTGATAATGTTCTTACCGATTTTATTAAAACCGCACCAGATAGCATGAAAAAAGCCGCTTATTCGGCAGAAAGAGAACGAAGTGTTGGTTTAGGTGTTATGGGTTTTCATTCCTTCTTGCAATCAAAACTTATCCCTATGGAATCAGTAATGGCTAAAGTTTGGAATAAAAAAATGTTTAAAAACATTAAAGAAAAGGCTGATAAAGCTTCAGTCAAACTTGCTTACGAACGCGGTCCTTGTTTAGATGCCGAAGAAGTAGGCTTAATGGAAAGATTTACTCATAAATTATCAATTGCACCTACCGCCTCTATTTCTATTATTTGCGGCAATTCATCTCCAGGTGTTGAACCATTTGCGGCTAATAGCTTTACTCAAAAAACTTTAACTGGTTCATTTATTGTTAGAAATAAAAACCTAGTTAATTTACTTGATGCTAAGGGCCAAAATAATGATGAGACTTGGGTCTCAATTGCCACACATGAAGGCTCAGTACAACATTTAGATTTTTTAAGCACTGATGAAAAAGATATTTTCAAAACTGCTTATGAAATTGATCAACGTTGGATCGTTGAACATTCAGCTGATCGAACTCCTTATGTTTGCCAAGCGCAATCAGTAAATTTGTTTATTCCAGGAGATGTTCATAAAAAAACTTTACATAAATTACATTACGACGCCTGGAAAAAAGGCTGTAAGAGTCTTTATTATTGCAGATCAACTTCTATTCAACGAGCAGATAAAGTTTCTCAAGCCGTAAAAGAAGACAATCATTCCAATGTCATTCCGTTGCTTACAAGAAAACATAGTAATGGTGATAATAATCCACCAAGAGCTATCGAAGTAGAAGAATGTTTAGCTTGTCAATAATTATTTATAGTTAAAAATAATATACTAACAAAAAATAAAGGTATTACCATGTCACTACTTAATGCTGAACCAATTTATAAACCATTTCATTATCCTTGGGCTTATGAAGCTTGGCACACTCAACAAAAAATACATTGGCTTCCTGAAGAAGTTCCGCTTGGCGATGACGTTAAAGATTGGCGTTACAATATTACTGATTCAGAAAGACACTTATTAACTCAAATATTTCGTTTTTTTACACAAGCCGATATAGAAGTAAATAATTGTTATATGAAACATTATTCCAGAGTATTTCAGCCTACTGAAGTACAAATGATGCTTTCAGCTTTCTCTAATATGGAAACCATTCATATTGCCGCCTACTCCCATCTTTTAGACACAATTGGAATACCTGAAGTTGAATATATGGCTTTTCTAAAATACAAAGAAATGAAAGCTAAATATGATTACATGCATAGTTTTAATGTTGATAGCAAAAGAGATATAGCCAAAACTTTAGCAGTATTTGGTGCTTTTACTGAAGGCTTACAATTATTCGCCTCTTTTGCCATATTACTTAATTTTCCTCGTTTTAACAAAATGAAAGGCATGGGACAAATTGTAACTTGGTCGGTACGAGACGAAACTTTACACACCAACTCGATAATAAGATTATTTAAAACTTTTCTAGGAGAAAACCCAGAAATCTGGACTGAAGATTTGCAAGAGGAACTTTATACTGCTTGTAGTACAATAATCGGCCATGAAGATGCTTTTATTGATCTAGCTTTTGAAATGGGCGATATTCAAGGCCTAACCGCAGATGATGTAAAACTTTATATTCGTTATATTGGTGACCGCAGATTACAGCAACTGGGTTTAAATCCGGTTTATAATATCAAAAAAAATCCGCTAACTTGGCTTGATGAGATTTTAAATGGTGTTGAACATGCTAATTTCTTTGAAAATAGAGTAACTGAATATACCAAAGCTGCAACTGAAGGCAGTTGGGAGGACGCTTTTGCGGAGTTTGATACTGCGGCATAGCTATCATAATCACGTATAAAAAATAAAAAGCCGCTTGTTTATTTCAAGCGGCTTTTTACAATCAAACAGTTTTTCATAGGCAATTATCTAATGACCGACAGTAGCGCCACGAACACTCCTAGTAACATTCGATAAAGAATCAATTAAGCGCCAGTAAAAATCAGTAAATAAAGTTATAAACTCATTCCAGAGGCCATTTATATCGGTAATAGCGATACCTTTAGTTTGACTTAGATACAGAAGAATAAAAAATGTACCAAATCCACCGAGAAAAAAGAACTTAAACATACTGGCCTCGTAAATAATAATTAAACTTAAAGTTTATGCAGCAACTTTAGCAGTTTCACCCGGATCAATCCAAGCAATATTACCATCCTTACGACGATAAATCATGTTAATGTTGCCATTTTTTTTATTAATAAACATTAAAGCTGTAAGTTCAGCCAAATCCATTTTCATCACTGCATCACCAACAGTTAAAGTCTCAAGACCAGTTTTACTTTCAGCAATAATTAAAGAAGAACCAGCTTCATAATCTTTTTCACTTTCATTATGCTCAAGTTCACCTTCACCAAAAGATAATAAATAATGTTTAGCATCTATACGGCTATATTTTAAACTTTCTTTATGATGATCTTTAATTCTTCTTTTATAACGTCTTAAACGTTTTTTAATTTTTTCTGAAGCTAAATCATAAGCCGCATAAACATCAGCATTCTCAGCATCAGCCTTTAAAACCGTTTGCGTTCCTGTACCCTCATTAACTATTATATCCACAGTATACAAATAACGTTCTTTTGAGAAAATCACATTAGCGCTTACCGCTTGCTCAAAATATTTAGACACTATTTCAGTTAAATCAGCATTCACATATTCTGTTAATGCTGCACCAACATCCATATGTTTACCTGATACTATTATCTTCATATCTCTCTCCTAAATTATATAAATATATAATGGAAGCCTTTTAATTAATGTACTTCCTTGCATTATAAAAATAGTATATTTTGCAGTAAAAGTCAAAGAAGCTTTCTTAAATTTATAGTGGTATTTTAGTTATTTAGTATAAGTTAAGATTGAAGTACCTAAAATAACATGCTAATTTGGATAAAATTCAGAACCTTAAGCAATATAAAGCAAATAATCTTATGAATTACAAAACTATTACCATTTTTGGCGGAACAGGCTTTTTAGGCCGTTATGTAGTAAATAAACTCTGCAAAGAGAACTACATAATCAAAATAGTCTCAACTAATCCCCAAAAAGGAGCTTTTTTAAAACCTTGTGGTTCTGTGGGGCAAGTTAATTGTGTTTATGGTAATATTAGAGACTATAATTCAGTAAAAGAAAATATTAAAGATTCCCAGATAGTAATTAATTTAGTCGGAATATTATATAAAAAAGGTAAAAATAATTTTAGCAATGTTCATGCCATTGGCGCTGAATATATCGCTAAAGCTTGCACTGAAGAAAATATTGAAAGACTTATCCATATTTCAGCTTTAGGCATAGATAAACCTTCAGGTTCTGTATATGCCCGAAGCAAGCTAAACGGAGAGAAGGCTGTACATAACGCTTATCCTAATGCTATCATTTTAAGGCCAAGTATAATTTTTGGACCAGAAGATAACTTTATCAATAAATTTGCCTTCATTACAAAAATATCACCGATAGTACCTTTAATTGGTAATGGCAAAGCTAAATTCCAACCAATTTATGTTGAGGATGTCGCAGATAGTATTGCTGCTTGCTTAAATAATAAAAATAGCTGTGGTAAAATTTATGAATTGGGTGGTAATGAAATTTATAGTTTCCGTGAACTACTTCAACTTATAATTAATATAGTTGGCAAAAAGCGCTTTATCCTACCATTACCTACTCCAATGGTAAAACTGGTGGCAATATTCTTAAGTCTATTTCCTATTACGCCGATCATTACTAATGATCAAATAAAATTACTTAAAGTTGATAATATATTAAGTGCTAACTCCTTAAAAATAGGTGATTTGGGAATCAAACCTCGCGGGCTAAAGGCGACTATTGAAAGTTATTTATAAATTATAGACCGCAGATAACAATAGGTTTAAGATCTAATCATTAGAATCAAACTCAAATCATCCTGCAAGTTAAGTAAGTAATTAGTTTTAAAATCCTTAACTAAAACATTAAAGGCCAGAGGTATATTATTATGATTAGCTCCAGATAAACTCTTATTAAAAAAAGCCACTAGATCTTCTTCATTTAAATATTGGCTATTTTTATCTTTGGTTTCAAGTAAGCCATCACTATAAATAAACAAAGCTGAATTTGGAGCAAATTCTTTTTTCATTTGAGTAAAATGACCTTCTTTATCAATTCCTAAAGGCAGTCCTTTACCCCCAGAAACTTTGCTAGCTTTATTATTTTTAAGTAAAATAGGCGCAGGATTAGCACAAGTAACATAAGTTAAATTATTTTCCTTGATATTAATTACTGAATAAAACATCGTCGCATAAAGACCTGGCTCTAAACTATCACAAAGCTCGATATTTAAATAATTGATATATGATAATGGATCTAAGGCCAGATCACTTCTCGCCAACATTAATTTATGAATATTTTTTACATTCTTATAGGCTTTTTCTCCATGGCCACAAAAATCTAAAATATAAAAAGCAAATGAATCCGCAGATAAAGCAAAAATTCCCCATAAATCACCGCTTTTATTCTCATAAGATTGACTAAATTCAAAAATATCAATTTTATATTTTAGTTTAAAATAAGAAATTGCCTTTTTAAATTCCGCCTCAGAATTTAAGCTACTATAACTATATTCAAGCACATATTCTCCTTTAAACACAGCCTAGATCATCTATATTGTTTAATTTATTCTTAATCTTATTTAAAAATAAAAATGTACCAGTGTACATTTTTTAGATTCGTTGATAATCCGATGGGCCGCTCCCAAGGATTATTAACACAATTCAATTTGTGAAGAAAACTTTTAATAAAAATCTTGCAAATGCTTTTATTAAAAGTTTTCTTCACAAGTAGCTCATCAATTTCACCAGTCTATTTCAACTATCTTATCTATATTAAAGCTCTTAAACATATGCTTAACCTTACCGGTTGGATGCTTTAAAACAAATTTTTTACCGTTAGCATTATTTAATTCATTTTTAACGAGCATAATGATACTAAGACCTAAAGAATCAAGTAAAACTAACTTACTGAAATCAAATTCCAGTATATTACAGTCGCTATCTTTAAATTTTCTTGCAATTTCAATAACTTGCTGACAATCAGTCGCTGTTGTTCGCCCTTGCAAAATAACCTGGTATTTACTATTATCTATGACACTTGAAAAATTCATCCGTTTAAAACCCCTTTTAAAGAATATACCCACAGCCTTTACAAGACTATAACAAAAATATATAAGTTTCCCTATAAAGCTACAACATTTAATTTAAGCTTCCATACCTATTTAAAGGAGTACAATAACTTTGAGTATTCTTAAAAACAAATCTAAATTATCGCCATGGCTTAGCTATATAAAAGCCTATAAATTACATCTAGTTGGTGCTGTTATAGCGTTGCTTTTTGCTTCAATCTCAGTCCTAATCTTGGGTAAAGCTGTAGGTTTTTTAATTGATCAAGGTATCTCACATAATAATCCGCATTTCCTAAATAATGGCTTATTTATGGTGATGGGAGTGATTTTATTATTGGCCCTGGCTTCATTTTTTCGTTCCTTTTTAATAACTTATGTGGGCGAACATAGCATCGCTAACATTAAAAAAGATCTTTATAACCATGTACTTAAACTTCCTTGTAGTTATTTTGAAAATAATCAAAGTGGGGAATTATTATCCAGAATAACTGCTGATACCGCTTTACTGCAAACCGTTTTAACTAGTAGTTTTTCTAGTACCATCCGTAATACTATTATGTTTATCGGTGGGCTAATTATGATGATTATCACCAGTGCTAAGCTTGCTGCAATTATTGCTTTTGTGATTGTAGTTATTGTAATTCCAATAGTCTTATTTAGTAAAAAAGTTCGCGGACTTTCAAAAATAATTTTAGGTAAAGCATCTTATATTAGCTCACATTTAACTGAAACTATTTTTAATATTAAAACTATTAAAGCTTTTAATTATGAAAATACCCAGCAAGCAAAATTTGATCACATAATCGCTGACACCTTAAAAATTACTGAACAAAAAATTCTTTCCCGTTCTTTATTATCTTCAATAGTAATTAGTTTAATTTTTGGCGCTGTTGCTTTTGTTTTATGGATTGGTGGTCACGAGGTGATTAAAGGCCATTTAACTAGCGGCCAATTATCATCTTTTATTTTTTATTCAATAGTTGTAGCTGGTAGTTTAGGTAGTATTTCGGATGTAATTGGAGATATTCAAAAAGCTTTAGGCTCAGCTGAAAGATTAACCGAATTATTAAACGAACAAGATAGTCTAACTATAGCAAACCTTAATAACTCAAATAATATCCATATTAATAACCAACAAAAAGCAACCTTAAATTATGATAATTCGCCCTTATTAAAATTTGAACAGGTTAGTTTTTCTTATGAAAAAAATAATAAGATTGCGGTAAACAACCTTAATTTTACTATTAATCCCGGAGAAATTGCTGCAATAGTCGGACCATCTGGCGCCGGTAAAAGTACTTTATTTGAATTAATCTTAAAGTTTTATACTCCAACTAATGGTGCTATTTATATTGATAATATAAATATAGCAGATATTAACGACCAAGAATTAAGGGATTATTGCGGGATAGTTTCGCAATCACCTGTAATTTTTAGCGGGTCAGCTTATGATAACATTCATATTGGTAAAATAACTGCAACTAAAGATGAAATTATAGCGGCCGCCAAACAAGCAGCTTGTTATGATTTTATCATGCAATTACCTAATGGTTTTGACAGTAATTTAGGCGAGATGGGTGGTAAGTTATCTGGGGGTGAAAAACAACGGATTGCCATTGCCCGGGTTTTTTTGAAAAATCCTAAAATATTACTACTTGATGAAGCAACTTCAGCCCTAGATAGCCAAAATGAACAATTAGTAAAACAGGCGCTCGAAAAACTTATAATTAATCGTACTTGTCTAGTTATCACCCATAAACTAGATACTATAAAAAAAGCCAAAAAAATAATTGTCTTAGAACATGGTAAAATTGTCGAGACCGGTAATCATGAAACATTATTGGCTAATAATGGACTTTATGCTAATTTAACTAGATTGCAGTTTACAAATTAGTTGTACGCACTCCACCATCCTGTTCAACTGTATCATATACATGAAAAGTATTGGCAGCAGCCAATTCTGCTGCAGGACGAAGAGCATTATTTCCATTAGCACTAGCTGCTGCCCCTGGCCTCACTCCAACCCACTCAACTGTATCGTATTCATGAGGAGGAGCATCAAGATTTATAGGAAAAGTAGTAATTCTTTGTCTACCTCCTCTTGTTCCTTCTTTAGGATTATATTCATTAGCAACAGTAGCAACATGAGTTGTTCCTCGAGCAGCAGTCATCGCTCTCTTTTGAGATATATGCGCGATAAATAATGGAAATCCAACAATAGCACCAAGTCCAACAATACCCCCCAAAGCTATCAAAGCCCTTAGACCATCTTTTCTTACATTTTCATCTCCTAAACCAGAAGCAATAGCTGTAGTGACACTTGTGCATAATACAGCAGAAGACCAGCCAAAAATTGCAATAGCGGTTATAATTGGATGATTTTTAATAAATTGCTGTATTGGAGTTTTTGGTGTTTGTGGCATAAGCCCCTTATCATTTAATGATGCTAATAAGAATTTTAAATAGTTATTCTGTAATGTTTTATATTATTATAAAATACTGCAGCAACCTTGACCTTCTTCAATACCGTGTTGCCTAAGTCTATCTACTATAATAGCTTTCTCATTCTCAGATATTTGAGTGCCTGGAGTGCCACCTGGTAATTCAGATAATGAGCGACCTCCACGTGGTGGAAGTTGACCTGTTTCCATTAATACTGATGTAGTTGCACTTCTTGCAGCATTAGCAGAATATGCTCTCTGTTCTTCTGTAGGAGTTGTACTTGTATCAACCGTAGTTGATTTAGTAGTTTTAGTATCATTTCCATTATTAGATTTAGACATAAGAATCATCCACAACACAGAGTAGTTAAATTATTAACTATCTACACCATATAAAAAATAAAACATCAAGACAAGATTAATGCCTAGTTAATCTTTTAAGTTTGCGTATCTTATTATTTAACTTATTTCATAGACATTATTATTAAGAGATTCTTGATTAAGAGATTCTTGTCTTCCTATATTTAAATTAGTACTAGGAACAGTTCTAGTAGTACTACGACCAGTTCTAGTAGTACTACGACCAGTTCTAGTCAGAGGAAATATAAAATGATCAAAAACACCATCAGCAACAACAGCATCATATCTTCTTTCATTGTTGTCAGATGTACCAGGTAAATGAGTAGTTGTCCATTGATTGTTAAAATCAGCACCGGCGTTGATAGAATCAGTACTTCCTTGAGTAGAGGATATGCTATGAACTGAACCACCGCCGTCGTTGGTAGAATAAGCTTCTCGATTAATTCTCGTTACATCCTCTTGATTCATTGTCATTACAATCCCAGATGTATCTCCTGACCATGAATTTAGTCTAAATCGACTACTACTCATACTCACAAAGCTTCTCAAACAATTCCCTGCAGTTTCAAGGCAACTTGGACCATCCTGATCTGCAAGGAGATATGTTTCTTCTTTAATCATACAGCTAAAAGCTAGTGATAAAATTCCTACTCCAGCAATTACAGCTCCCGCTATAAATGCATGATTAGGATCAATATCTTGTTTCTCTTGTTCAATAGCTCCTACTAACGAAACTATCCCAGCAGAGCATAAAAGCCCTGCACTAACTGCTCTTAACTTATTTACTAAAGACCACGCCACATCAATATCTCCACTTAAAGCTGAAGATTTACAAATACTTAATTTATTTACTTTTGTCCAGTAAAAATACAGGCTTAATATGCTAACAAATAAATCCACCGCCCAAAACTTGGGTTCCAAGATAGGCTACACAAGCCTGACCTTTAGTTACAGCCCGCGCCTTTTGCGCTAAAACAACCTTAGCCTGATTATTTTCTATTGGGTAGATCTTTGCAGGCAAAAGCTCAGATGCTGAACGTAATCTAACTTTTAAGTCTAATCCATTTGGATAATTATTAAGCGGCTCGGTCATTAACCAATTAACATCACGAATTATTAATTCTTTGTCCCCTAAATCTTCTTCCGATCCTACTATTACTTGATTATTTTTGGCATCAATCTTAACTACATAAAGTGCGTCACCGCCACCAATATTTAGACCTCTTCTTTGCCCTTTAGTATAAAAAGCTATACCTCTATGCTCGCCTAATTTTTTGCCAGATAGGTCAATAATATCACCAGGAATAAAAGCATCAGGTCTTAATCTTTCAATAACTTTAGTATAAGAACCATTAGGCACAAAACATATATCTTGCGAATCTGGCTTATCATGAATTTCTAAACCATAAAGTTTAGCTAGTTCCCGGGTATGTTCTTTAGTAAAACCACCTAAAGGAAAATGAATATATTCTAATTGCTCTTTGGTAGTGGCAAATAAAAAATAACTTTGATCTTTATTTAAATCTATAGCTCTATGTAATTGCGCTTCATTATTAGGGCCAATAATTCTTTGTACATAATGACCGGTAGCTAAAGCATCAGCATTTAAATCTTTCGCCATTTTAAAAAGATCGCGAAATTTTACTGATTGATTACATTTTACACAAGGTATTGGGGTTTCACCACGCAAATAACTATCGGCAAAATCTTCCATAACTTCTTGCTTAAATACCGATTCATAATTCAGCACATAATGCGGAAAGCCCAAACTATCTGCTACATTTTTAGCATCATAAATATCTTTGCCCGCGCAGCAAGCACCTTTTTTTTCCAGATCAACACCCAAATCATAAAGCTGCAAGGTAATACCCACAACATTATAGCCAGCTTTATGTAGCATCACCGCTACCACCGAACTATCAACGCCGCCCGACATAGCAACTACAACTTTTGTGTCTTTAATTGCTTTATTTTTAACAAAAAGATTTTCCATAATCTTCTCTAAAATTCCCGCTCTGTTACAAAATCTAGCAATAAAATTAAAGCCTCTTTAGCTTTATTGTTAGGAAAAATTGCTAAAGAATTTTTTGCAGCTAGTGCATAATTTTTAGCAATTAACATAGATTTTTCTGGAGTTTTATATTTTTTAATTAGCTCTATCGCTATATTAGTATGATCTGCAATATTTTCTAGGTCTAAAAATATTTTATCCAAGGCTATTTTCTCATCTAAATTGGCCATTTTATAAGCTAAGAGCAAAGGTAAAGTTACTTTCCCTTCCCTAAAATCATCACCTATATTTTTGCCAAGCAATTCTTCATCAGCACAATAATCTAAAACATCGTCAGTAATTTGAAAAGCTAGCCCCAAATAATAACCATATTCTTTTAAAGCATTTTGTTTATCTATTTCTACTTCGCTTAAAACTGCGGATATTTCACAAGAAGCGGCAAATAATTCTGCGGTCTTAGCACCGATAATTTCAATATATTCTTCTTCTTTTAAGTTTAGATTACCAATAACCATTAATTGCCTTACTTCACCTTCAGAAATCACCATCGCAGCTTGTGATAAAATTTCATAAATTTCTAAAGATTGAGCCCGAGCCATTAAGTAAAAAGCCCGGCCTAACAAAAAGTCACCAACTAAAATACTTTCTTTATTACCCCAAACTTCATTGGCGGTTTTAGCCCCTCGTCTTAATTTACTGATATCAACTACATCGTCATGAAGTAAAGTTGCCGTATGAATAAATTCAACGATAGTTGCTAAATCAATATGAATCTGCCCCTTATAGCCACATAATTTACTTGTAGCTAAAGTTAACATTGGCCTTAATCTTTTGCCCCCTGCTGAAATGGTATGTAAACAAATTTCCGGAATTAAATCTACGTAACTTGCAACTAATTGCTTAATAGTTTCATCAACCAGCTGCATATCACTGGCAACTAATAAACGTAATTTATCTAAATAACTATTTGTGTTTGCGGCCATGACATAATTAATTAGTTAATATTTTGCTTTTATATAAAAGTGACAATGCTGACCAGATAAAGAATGAACTTTTGTCTCGCAAAATCTATCTCGAAGTCACATTACTCATGCTTCTTATCCCGAACTAAGGTATAAATCAAGCCGATTTAATAGCGTGGATTAGGATGTTTATAGTCTTGAGCCCCAGAATTTAGGATATTAGCTTTAATTGCCGGAGCATTTTCATGCTGATTATAACTAAAATCATCTGTAATTTGTACCTTAGGAGCATTATTATTAACACGAGAAGCCTGATCATCAGCCCTAACTTGCTCAACTTGACTAGCTTGATCCTGGTCTTTTATATATTTTCTGTTCCCAGCTGGCACTATACGATGCATCCCTGATTTTTTAGCTATTTGTTTTTCGCCATCATGTTTCATACCACAACATGACGCTACAAAAACAACCATCATTAACCCACAAATTTTTTTCATAAAATTAAGCTACCTGTTTGTTATTATCTAAAAGTCCTAATATTTCTCTGGCCTCTAAAACAGTAGCTACATGCCGATCATATTCGACAACTATCTCCGCAGCTCTAGCAACTAGTTCTGCATTACTTTTAGCTAATACGCCCTTGCTAATCATAATATTATCTTCAAGGCCAGTTCTAATATGCCCACCATTTTGTAATGACCAACGTTGACAAATTTCTTGGAATCTGCCAATACCTGCGGCAGTAAAAGTAGCTCCAGGTAAAACTTCCATTAATTCGGTACGCAAGAAATGAAATACTGATTCTTTAGCAGGTAATGCTCCTGGAATCCCCATAACAAATTGAACATGAACAGGGGTTTTTAGTAATCCCCTTTTAACTAAATCAGCGGCATTATATAACATGGCTAAATCAAAAACTTCTACTTCAGGCTTAACATTAAATTCAATCATGCGGGCTGAAATATAGTCAATTAAAGCTGGTTCATTATCATAAATACGCGTAACTAAATTAACTGATCCTGTAGATAAAGATGCCATATCTGGTCTATATTTTAAGCTCCCCGCCCGCTCTTCACCTTTACCACCTCGAGCACCAGTTGAAAATTGAATTATCATTCCTGGGCAATGTTTTAATAAGCCTTCTTGAAGTTTGGCAAATCTATCAGCATCAGAACAAGGTTTACCATTATCATCTCTAACATGCACATGGGCAACAGTCGCTCCCGCTTCAAAAGCTTCTTGAGTACTTTCTACTTGCTCCGCTATAGTTACAGGAAGTGCAGGATTTTGTTCTTTGGTAGTTACGTTACCAGTAATGGCAACAGTTATAATTGCAGCTTGTGACATATAATTTCCTCCAATATTTTATTACATTAGTCATTGTAATCGTCATCGTCATCGTCATCCCGGTTTTTCCTATCTTAAGAAACATTTTAATGTTTCGCTAGATAGGAAAAGACCGGGACCCATTCAAATAATTAATTTTTAAAATATAATTCCCCACCATGCTCTTTAAACTTATCAGCCATTTCTTGCATAGATTCAGCTTTTTCTTTTTCTATTTTAGCATAATCTCTTACTTCATGCGATATTTTCATCGAACAAAATTTTGGTCCACACATCGAACAAAAATGAGCAAATTTAGCCGCATCCGCAGGTAATGTCGCATCATGATATTCTCGCGCTCTATAAGGATCTAGACTTAAATTAAATTGATCTTCCCATCTAAATTCAAATCTAGCCCGTGATAATGCATCATCTCTATATCTACTACTTGGATGACATTTTGCTAAATCTGCTGCGTGAGCGGCAATTTTATAAGTTATCACTCCTTCTCTTACATCATCTCGGTCGGGCAGGCCTAAATGTTCTTTAGGTGTTACATAACATAACATCGCCGTACCATACCAACCAATCATCGCAGCACCAATTGCTGAAGTTATATGGTCATATCCCGGAGCTATATCAGTAGTTAGTGGCCCTAAAGTATAAAAAGGGGCCTCATTACAAATTTCTAACTGCTTATCCATATTTTCTTTAATTAAATGCATTGGTACGTGACCTGGACCTTCAATCATTGTTTGTACATCATATTCCCAAGCAACTTTAGTTAATTCACCTAAAGTTTCAAGCTCTGCAAATTGTGCCCTATCGTTTGCATCAGCAATAGAACCAGGACGCAGACCATCTCCCAAACTAAAGCTAATATCATATTCTTTCATTAGCTCACAAATTTCTCTAAAATTTGTATAAAGGAAATTTTCTTTATGATGGGCCATACACCATTTAGCCATAATTGAACCACCACGCGAAACAATACCAGTTACTCTATTTTCGGTAAAAGGAATATATTCAAGTCTTACTCCCGAATGGATAGTAAAATAATCAACACCTTGTTCAGCTTGTTCAATTAAAGTATCTTTAAAAATTTCAAAATTTAAATCTTCAGCAACACCGCCAACTTTTTCTAATGCTTGGTAGATTGGCACCGTACCCACCGGGACTGGACAATTACGGATAATCCATTCTCTGGTATTATGAATATTTTTACCAGTTGATAAATCCATTAAAGTATCGCCACCCCATCTACATGACCAAACCATTTTCTCTACTTCTTCTTCAATTGACGAAGTAATAGCAGAATTTCCAATATTAGTATTAATTTTTACTAAAAAATTCCGCCCAATAATCATCGGCTCTAATTCAGGATGATTAATATTAGCTGGGATAATAGCTCTTCCTCTAGCAACTTCAGAGCGCACAAATTCTGGAGTGATAAAACTATTTTTTTGCCCTTGGTTTTCTCTAATTGCTACATATTCCATTTCAGGAGTGATAATTCCTTTCTTAGCATAATGCATTTGGCTAACATTACGCCCTGACTTTGCTCTAAATGGTTTATTATTAGATTTTACAAATTCTTCTAATCTATCTTTACTGTTATAAGTTTTAAGCCCATTATCTTCTGGCTTTATTTCTCTGCCTTCATAACTTTCAATATCCGCATTATCTTTAAGCCAAACCCGATTATTTGCTAAACCTTTGCGTATATCTATTTTTTTGGTAACATCAGTATAAGCACCTGAAGTATCATAGACTATAACATCATCTTCTTTAGCTTTTTCACTTAAAATAATTTTGCGCATGGCTACGCTTAAATCTTGATGAATTTCACCTCGCACAAAAAACTTTTCTGAAGACGGGAAGGCCTCTGTTGAAATTTTTATATCTTCTACTTTATTAATATTATTTACTTTTTTTGCTTGCATTTTTATCAACTTTTAATCAATTTTCTAATTTTGTATAGATCTAGATTATTTTTAATGAATTTTTATTAACTTCAACAACAAAATCATCAAAAACAATCCTTGTAAAATTGATTATTTTTGAGAAATTTTTAGGCGAAGGTTGCTAAAGATACCGCAGCGTATTCTTCATACGTGAGGACAGCTTTAACGGTCTTCAACAACAAAATTACCAAAAAGAATCAATTTGCATTAGTACTATCTTGCCTTAAGATCATATACCATATATATTTAGAATATAAATCTTGATTTAGCAATATTTTATATAATAAATTGGCCATAGTACTTATAAAGCAGGTATTTAATTAACAATGAAGATAATCAAAAGATTTGTCAATACTAGTTATATCGCCCTCAAAGATACTATCTCTCATGATGGAATAGAACATGCTGGATATATAGCATTTCTGTCATTATTATCTTTTTTTCCCTTTTTAGTTTTTTTCTTTGCTGTACTTAGCTTTTTAAGCAATACTGACATTGGTGTTAATGTTATAGGCAATATACTTAATAACCATTTTTTACCACAGCATGTAACAGAAGCTCTAAAACCTAGAATATCGGAGATAATCTCAGGTCCTCCACAAAGTATCTTAACCTTATCAATTTTAGGGGCAATCTGGACCTCATCTTCAATGGTTGAGGGCTTGCGCACAATCCTAAATCGGGCTTATCGAGTGGATAGCCCACCAGCCTATATTTCACGCAGGCTAATGAGTATTTTGCAATTTTTAATCATTACTGGAGTAATTACTTTTGCTACTTTATTATTTATTATAACTCCAAATTTACTAAAAAATATTCATGTATTTTTAGTTCCAGAAGCTATAGAGCAGGTTAAAGTATTTTTTAGCAAATATAGTTATGAAATATTTAAACTTAATATCTTGCGTTATATCACCACTATATTACTAATCTTTTTAATGGTTGCTGCTTCCTATTTTGTTATCCCTAATATTAAACAGCGCTGGAATGATATTGCGCCAGGTGCCTTATATGTCTCAATATTATGGAGTATAACAGGAACTTTATTTACTCAATATTTAAGCAATTTTAAACAAGTTCATATTATATATGGTAGCCTAGGCGGCATCATCGCCACCTTATTATTTTTCTATATTAGCGGAATAATTTATGTTTTTGGTGCTGAGTTTAATTACCATCTAGCTAATGTAAAAGGTCATAAACTTCAAGAGAAAATAGTGAATTAATCAATCATTGTTTCGATAAAAGTAGCAGTATATTTAACAGCTGTAATTCTTGAAGTTGGTTCACTCTCAAAAGAAGCCGAGGTTCTAATAACCGAACCAGAAATCTTTACAGATGATTTTTCTTGTATCTGTAATCTATTTAAAGAAGATTTAGCAGATTCATCTCCTTTATTTGCAGCTTTTTGATAGCATTTCTTAGCTTTGGTTATACTTATCTCAACTCCATATCCATTTTCATAACAAATTCCAAGATTTTTTTGAGCTTCCCGATATCCTTTATTTGCAGCTTTTTGATACCAAGAAAAAGCCTCTTTATTATTTTTTTCTAACCCCCCATAGCCATTCTTATAACAACTGCCTAAATTATTTTCGGCCGCTGCATCTCCTAGATCTGCAGCTTTTTTGTAATATTCCACCGCTTTTGCATAATCTACAGTTATGCCGATTCCATTACTATAACAAGATGCTACTCCATATAATGCAATTACATTTTTTGGCTCTTTTTCTAATACTTTCTGATACCAATAAATAGTTAAAGGATCATTACTTTCGGCGCAAAAATACGCAATATCTAATTGGTATTTAGTAAGCTCATCATTAAAATCTGATATTATTTTTTTAAATTTATCTGGAGGCATACCTAATAATTCTAGCTTTTTAGATCCGCCATTAGATTCAAAACCCTTATCTTGTGCCATAATTCTCTATAATCGCAACAGTTAAAGAATTAATAATACTAAATTTTACTTCCAAAAACAATCATTAATAAATAAAGGTTTAGATTTCTCGTGTGTAACCGTTCAGGGCATTTTAAGAAATAAAATCAAATAGTTACAAGGATTGTTTTTTTATTTATTTTTTTAGGAGTGCTAATTAAGGGCTATTTTCCAAGAAAAAATTAATTTACTCAATTTTGCTTTTTTTTAAAATATTATAATTAATAATTAATAAAAACACCAGGTTATCCTTAGGTTTTGTCTGATTTTATATATAAAAATTAGACCCCTGAACGGTTACTCTCGTGTAGTATAGTATTTCATGATTGAAATGACCTATATTATAGAGCCTTCAGTAAAACATAAATAGTATTATAAGTATATGTTTTTTCAGGATATACAACATCATAGTAATGATTTAATTTTTACAAAAAAATAGCAAATCATTAGTTGATCTACTATACATAAATCATTGCTATAATAGTTATTACGTTAGCACAGTTCCATAAACAATTACGTTAAGAATATGTCCAGCACTAAACTCAACTGCTACGAATTTAATTAAACTTTACCTTGACCTTTACCTTGACCTTTACCTTGACCTTGGCAGATAGCACAAATTTCTTCTAAATTGAACGAAGGATTAATAGTATTTTTTCCTAATTTTGCATTCTTTTTACGACGAATCAAATCTGCAAATCTATTAAGATTTTCAAAAGGAACCTCTACTGTTATTTTATTATTGCGATCACTAAGATTTTTTCTAAACAAATTATCCTTGCCAATCATTTTTTCATTTTCCATAGCTCCAATGAAATAATTAGCAGATTCAGAATCATTAAAAGTAAGAATATATTTATTATTTTTAGCAGAATAACTAACTTTTTCTAATTCATCCAAACCTTTATATTTAATATCTTTATATTCACCTGATTTTTTTTGTTCTGTCGTTATTTTAAGTATATCGAAAATAAATTTTTCATGCTCCGTGATCTTACTAGCTAAAGTTCTCGATTCATCATCTTCCTCCAATATTGCTTGCGGCTGCTGCTGTTGCTGCGATATTTTTAGTAAATCATCTTTTGATATAGAGATAGAATTATCTTTATAATCTATAAAATACATCACCCGTAAAAATTGGTCCAGGCTTCGAGAACCACCATCTAGAGCCTTTCTATCTCGAAAAGTAAAGATATAATTATTTTTTTCATCCTGAGTAATTCTATAATCAATACCTGTAAGAATAGATATAATATTATCAAGTGCAGAATCTTGCGGCGCTTGAGCTGCAGCTGCAGGCGGTTGCTGTTGCCACTGCTGCTGTTGTTGCCACTGCTGCTGTTGCATCTGCTGTTGCTGTAAACGCAGTTCTTGCTCTTGTTCTGCAGCTTTTGCTTTCATCGACTCTTCCCATTTTGGTTTAATGGTTAATAGATCAGCTCTTAATATAAGAAGGCTGAACCTTTGTGATACTTCTTTATAATTTTTAGCAGCTTCAACAAGACCTTTCTCTTTTAGTATATTTAAACCAAATTCGGCCGACGCCTCATCTAAAAAAATTATACATTTATTAACGTTACCCTTTTTATCAGAAGAGTCTACAACTCCTAGTCCCTGAATATTTTCTTTTCTTAAAATATTAGCAACATACTCAACCATAGCATCTCTATCAGCTATAGTAATTTGAGCAGATTGCATTTGTTGCTGCCGTTGCTGTTGCTGTTCCCACTCTTGCTGCCGTTGCTGTTCCCACTCTTGCCGTTGCTGTTGCCGTACTGATAATGGTTCCATAGGTGGAGCCGAAGGTTGAGTTGTATTAGTCCTATCATGTTTAAGAAAATTTTCTAGATCGTCAATAGTTAAATAAATTGCTCGATCTAGATTATTAACACCTATAATATCTAATAGTCTACAACCCTCTATATAATAAATTCCATAATTTTTCAAGACCTTAATAAATACTTCAGCTTGAGCAGCAGCAGTAAAACTATCTTTATGTGTAAAGACTATCTGTTTTACAGGTTGTCTTGTTATAGTATTAAATCCATCAATATCATTGATATCAACAAAAACTTGATCACGTACAAGTAAAGATTTTATTTTATCAATGAATGCATTAAAAGATTTTTTTTGCTCTTCCGTAAAAGGATCTGCTTGTTTTTCAGTAGGTAGCAAAAATGGAAATAACTGCTGCTGCATTTCTTGCTGCTGCATTTGCTGCTGTGGTGGTAACTGTAAAGCAACTTGAGCCGGCCGTTGTTTAGCTTTATAATTAGAGGCAATATACAAATCTACATAGGTTAAATAAAATAAAGAAACCTCATCTTCTTTTAAAATATCTCTTGTATGCCTAGTACCTTTATCATCATAAAGATCTTTTATTCCAAACTTAGCTAGATAATCAATACAAATTCCAGCTAAACTATCTCCACTGATAAAACCACCTCCTATTAATTGCTCATCTTTGAACCTTAACTGCTTACCATGAATTGTTTCTTTAACCTCTATAGCTTCACCAGATATATAAAATTTCTTGATATGTTCTCTGAGTTCTTTAATTATTTTATGAAAAATTTCATTTTGTTCTGTTGTGAAAGTGGGTAGTTGCTGTCCTGCCACCATCTTAGGCAATGGTAACGCTACAGAAGCTAAATCTTGAGTCTTCTGATTCAAAATACTATAAACTTTCTCCAATTCTTTAGTACTAATATCTACAAGTACGATATCTTCGGTATTAAAATTATTTAAATACGATATATTACTTTTTATTTCTGAATTTTTTTCATTGAGTTTACTTAGCAAAGATTGTAATTCTTCTGATTTACGATTAGAAGTTGAGATACGATACACAGATTTTAGATCACGACAATCTACCCTAAATTCATTAGGTTCCAGCCCTAATTTAGTTATTATTTCTAATACTTGATCTTTATTTAAACTCATAAAATCCTGCCATCATTATAAATTGCTCAATTCCTAATTAGTTAAGATCTTAAGCTAAAAATAACTTTCTTGTCAATGGCAGAATTATTAATATTGCAAAAAATTATAGAATCTTTTGTTGATGACCAAAGAGTAAAACGTCTGGCACATCTAGGATAGTTAAATATTATTAACTATAAATTTTCTCAATCCTGATAAACCGCAACTTTATTACGACCGGTATTTTTGACGTGGTAAAGGCCTTTATCTGCCCGAGCTAAAAGACTAGCAACTGTATCGCCAGGAATAATTACCGCAGCTCCAATACTTACTGTACAATGAATATTTTTTGGCTCAACTGAAATATTAAAATTAGTCTTATCAATAGATTTTCTAATTCTCTCCGCAACTTCAGCGGCTTGTTTTAAGTTAGCATCAGGTAAAATAACCGCAAATTCTTCACCACCAAATCTGGCTATTAAATCGGTAGCTCTAATATTTTTTAGAACTCTTTCTGGTAATTGTTTTAAGATTTCATCCCCAGATAAATGACCATAAGTATCATTTACATTTTTAAAATGATCTATATCAATCATTAATACCGAAAGTGGTTTATGATTTTCAAGTGAAGCTTCTAAAATTTTAAGTAAATGAATATCCAAATAATGACGATTATAAACTTTAGTTAATTTATCTAATATCGCCATTGATAGGCTTTCTTCGCGGGTTGCCTGTAAAGCATCTTGATAACGTTTACGTCTTGTTTGAATATTTACCCTAGCTACCACTTCATTACCATCAATAGGCGCTAATAAATAATCATTTATTCCCATATCCAAACTTTTAATTAAGATGTCAGTATTATCATCCTCAATTATTATAAGTAATGGCGTAGATTTAGTTTTTTCTTGGCTTCTTAAATGCGAGCATAAATGTAGACCGTCATTACCTGCCACTTCTGAGTTTACAATAATTACATCAAAATTACCTTTCTCTGAGGCTCTAACTCCCTCTTTAGGAGCGGCAATAATTGTAACTTTCATGTTTCTGGCGGTTAGTTTATCACTAATTTGTGCTGCTTGCGTAGGATTATCATCAATAAGTAAAATATTAGCCGTAGTAACATTTCTAATTTTATTCAAATCTACTTCACTTAAGCCAAATTCCTCTCCGGTTTTATCTCTTAATTTTAGCTCATCGGTCATATTTTTTAATCTGACCAAAGACCTAATTCGTGCAAACAAAGCTAAATCATTTATCGGTTTAGTTAAGAAATCATCAGCTCCCGCATTTAAACCTTCAACTCGATCATTAACATCAGATAAAGCTGTAACCATAACAACTGGAGTATCTGCGGTTTTGGGATTACGTTTTATACGTCTGCAAGTTTCAAAGCCATCCATCTCTGGCATCATAACATCAAGTAATACGATATCTGGAGGAGTAGTTGCCATAACATTTAAGGCTTCTTTACCATTTGATGCGGTAATTACATCGTAATATTCACTTTCAAGTTTTGCTTGTAATAATCTGACATTTGGCAATAAATCATCAACGACTAATATTCTTGCACTCATAAATCTTTCATCCCCTTTTAAATTTCTTTAAATCATAATAACTTCAAATGACTTTTTATGGTCGCGATAAAAGAAATAATTGAGATCGGTTTTGCTAAATATACTTCACATCCAGAAGCTAAAACTTTTTCTCTATCATCTTTCATTGCAAAAGCAGTAACTGCAATAATAGGTATATGTTTTATTTTTTCTTCTGTCTTCATTTTTCTGATAATATCAAGACCTGAAACACCTTTTAATTGGATATCCATTACAATCAGATCAGGAATATGGTTTAGCGCTAGATTAAAACCATCAAGACCATCTTTGGTTTCAATAACCGAAAATCCTTCGGAGTCTAATAAATCACGAAATAGCTTTAAGTTAAGATCATTATCCTCAACTACAAGTATTTGATGTTTAGTTTTAGTAGCTAATGGTTTTTCGGCTTTAGCCATAATTTTCTTTCTTTGGTTGAATAAAGGCAATTATAGTAGATTATAACAACATTCTGAAAAGAACTAAAGCAATATTCCATTTAACCTATTCTATTATATATTAATTCCTTAATAATTTCAGGATTAAGTAAAGTATTTATATCACCAAGATCTTCATACTCACCTACGGCTATTTTTCTTAAAATTCGGCGCATTATCTTGCCAGATCTAGTTTTAGGCAGGCCACTTACAAACTGAATTTTATCAACTATAGCAATTGGTCCTATTTCTTTTCTAACTAAGGCAATTAGGTCTTTTTTTAAAGATTCACTACCTTCAATATTACTATTTAAAGTTACAAAAGCATATATTCCTTCACCTTTTAGTTCATGAGGAAAACCAATAACCGCCGATTCAGCCACAAGTTCATGCAAAACTAATGCACTTTCAATCTCGGCAGTACCTAACCTATGGCCAGAAACATTTAACACATCATCTATTCTGCCGGTAATAAAATAATAACCATCTTGATCGCGTTTTGCACCATCGCCAGTAAAATACATTCCTTTATTTTTTGTAAAATAGGTTTGAACAAATCTTGGGTGATCATTATAAAGGCTGCGCATTTGTCCTGGCCAAGAATCATTTATAAAAAGCGCTCCCGCCCCCTCTCCTTCTAATATATTATTTTTTTCATCTAAAATAACCGGAGCAACTCCAAAAAAAGGTAAAGAAGCAGATCCAGGTTTTAAATCCATAGCTCCAACTAATGGCGTAATTAAATGCCCACCAGTTTCAGTTTGCCACCAAGTATCAACAATTGGACAATTTTTATTGCCAACTATATTATAATACCAATTCCAGGCTTCTGGATTAATTGGCTCACCGACCGAACCTAAAATACGTAAGCTTTTTCTTGAAGTAGCTAATACATAATCGTCGCCCTCACGCATCTGCGCTCTGATTGCAGTAGGTGCGGTATAAAAAATATTTACCTTATGCTCATCAATAATATTCCACATCCGACTCCAATTCGGATAATTAGGAACACCCTCATACATTAAAGTTGTGGCTCCATTTGTAAGTGGTCCATAAATTACATAACTATGTCCAGTTACCCAACCCACATCTGCAGTACACCAGAAAACTTCTCCATCTTTATAATCAAAAACATATTTAAAAGTAAGCGCGGCATAAACTATATAACCACCGGTCGTATGTAAAACACCTTTTGGTTTACCTGTTGAGCCGGAAGTATATAAAATAAAAAATGGATCTTCGGCATTCATCTCCACAGGTGGACAATTAGTAATATCACCTTTTAGATTCGCAATCTCATCATGATACCAAAGATCTCGTTTTTCTTGCCAAGCTATTTTATTTTCCGTACGTTTTACTACTATTACTTTTTCGACGCTTAAATTTGCTAGAGCCTCATCTACATTATTTTTTAAAGGAACTATTTTTCCTCCTCTTACAGCTTCATTGGCAGTAATAATAATTTTAGCACCAGAATCAACAATTCTACCCTTTAAAGCTTCGGGGGAAAATCCACCAAACACTACAGAATGAACCGCTCCAATCCTAGCACATGCCAACATCACATAAGCAGCTTCCACTATCATCGGTAAATAAATAATTACCCTATCGCCTTTTTTCACTCCATGTTTTTTTAAAACTTTAGCGCATAGAACAACTTCTCTATAAAGTTCTTCATAAATTATATGCTTTACTTCACCCTGCTCATCCCCTTGCCAAATAATTGCGGTTTGTTTTGCTCTTTTTGCCAAATGCCTATCAACAGCATTTGCACATATATTTAAACTCCCATCTTCAAACCATTTGATAGACACATCACCTTCAAAGCTAGTATTTTTTACTTTAGTAAATGGTTTTATCCAATCAATAATTTGCGCTTCCCGTTCCCAAAATTTTTCTGGATCATTTATTGATTCTGCATAGAGATTTTTATAATCTTCATCCTTTATATAGGCGTTTTTGGCAATTTCTGGCTTTATTCTTATTATTTCTTCAGACATTTTTATCTTCCTTTTTATGAAATAAAATTAATCTCTGTTATTAATATAATTTGCATGTTTTTCTTTTGCTGCAGCTATAGCAAATCTTAATTTTTCCTCTAATATTTCTTGCTTAGGTAATTCTGTTAAGTATTGGGCAACATGAATACCACTCTTATTAAGTTCTAATAACTCTATATGCTCTTCATTTTTGTTGGAACATAAAATAAGACCAAGCGGTTTATTTTCCCCAACACGCTTTTCATATTTATCTAACCACTTCAAATATAGCTCCATCTGACCCTTATGAGCAGCAGTAAACCTACCTAACTTAAGCTCAATAACCACTAACCGAGATAAACCTCTATGATAAGTCAATAAATCAATATAATAATCTTCATTATCTATCGTAATTCTTTTTTGCCGCGCAATAAAACAAAAATCTGTACCAATTTCTTGTAAAAACTTCGATAATTCATCAAGAATAGCATCTTCAAGTGTTTTTTCGCTGTAAGTATTCGGCAAATTAAGAAAATCAAGTATATATGGATCCCTAAATACTAAATTATGAGAGAATTGATCTTTTGTCTGCAAACTTTTTAATTCAGATTCGATTACCGTTCCTGGTTTTTTAGATATAGCTGTACGTTCATATAACTTTCCATCTATTTTTTTGCGTAATTCTCTAACACTCCAATGTTCAATCCGACTCATTTCTGTATAAAATTTACATTTAAGTGGATCGTCAAAAGCTATCAATTCAATAAAATGTGACCATGATAATAATTGGGATAATTTTGTTATTATTTCCTTTTCAGAAAATTGCTTTGCAAAACGTACCATACGAAATAAAGAACTTCTATTAAATCCTTGTCCATATCGTTGATGCAATTGAATAGCTAATTGCTTAATAATTTGCTCTCCATAATTGGCTCTTTGATCATTAAGAATTTCAGTATTTATTCTAGTGCCTATTTGCCAATATAATATTATTAGAGAAGCATTTACTCTTTGTGCAACACGAGTTTTTGTATTTTCTATAAGCTTACTAATATCATTTAAAAGTTTATTTGATAATATGGACATATTAATAAATTCCTATATATTACAATAACATAGAAATAGTCTCGACAGTGTCGCGACTATTTCTATACTTATATAACCACTTATAATTATTACTATAGTTAGTCGGTTGTGAAAAAGTGTTTTTTTATAAAAAACACTTTTTTCTTAAGTCGTATATGTAGTCTATAATACTTGGGAGCGGCCCGTCGTATTATAGACAAAT
>CAYZBM010000018.1:0-27391 GCA_964476705.1 uncultured Rickettsiales bacterium
ACGTACGGTGGTGTGAGAGGACGGAGAGCGAGAGCTCTCCTCCTACTCGATTAATAATTCGTCTATTTTGCGCATTTTTTGAAAAGGAATTTGGCCTAATTCAGTCAATTTATTAATAATATGATTTTCCTTATCCTTTTCTGTGGGCGTGCTGTCACAAAGGCCGCCATACATTCTACAATGTTGATTATCCTCTGTATGCAGAGCATAATTATCTTTGTTAAAATTATAGTTTATATTTGAATTATTGATATCTAGCAAAGTACTGTTTGTTTTTAGCATTTCAATAAATTCATCTATGTTCTCGTCGTTTATGAACATTTCTAATTCTGTTAATGTATTCTGAATACTTAAAACCTTAATTATCTCAGTTGTTTGCAATTGAGAAAAAAACCTAGTTTTAGAAGGCTTCTTAATAAGTTTAAGACTTCCTAAAGTCCTATTTCCTTTTAATAGTTCCGCTATATTTTTTGCCATGTTAGGATTATATTCAGGTGAAAACTCTAATGTTAAGTGCTCAATTGAAGATAGATTTATTCCTATTAAATCATCTACCATAGATCTATTTGTAGCTATAATTTCTAATTCTTTTATATTAGATTGATGATTTTTAAGGAAAGTAGCAAAATTTCCAATAGGCTTAGGAGTTTTTTTAGGATCTCTGGATAAATCTATCCTTAATCGCTGTAAATTTTGCAAATGCTTAATTCTCCCGAAAGCTTTTTCGTCGAGAGAAAAAGGTTTCGGCCCCAAGCCAATAAAATCAATTTTTTCTAAATTAGGATTGTTATTTAATAATTTTATAAATAAATTTGTTGCAGTTTTATTTCTTGCTGATAATGTAAAACCTATAATAGTAAGACTATTTAATCTTGTACCTTTCTTTAATTGACTTTTTAAAAGACGAGTTAATTGAGTAATTAGTTTAGGGTTACTTAGTCTTGTACCGTAATCATTTCGTATATATAGTCTTTGAAATGAGCCTTCTTCTTGTTCTTCTTTTTTACCTTTGCTCTTAAATAATTGAAGGAAACGAGACGTTAAAGTCTGTGATTTTTTCGGTTCGGCTCTTTTTTCTTCTCTCTCTTTTTCTTCTGGAGTTTTATCCGTAGCAGGAGTTATATCATTTTCTGATGTTGTCTGTGTTCTATCCGATGGCATAAACTGCTCTATTAAAAGGTTTAAATACAAATATAATATATAGTAGATCAAGAAATAATTTACTTCTAATCAATAATTATTAAATTATTTCTATGATGCTACATATCCTGAAAAAACATATACTTATGATACTATTTATGTTTTATTCAGGATCAATAATATAGGTCATTTCAATTAAGAAATACTATAGCATAAATTTCTTAAATCTCTACTAATAGTTAATAAATTTAGATATTTTTCTTGTAAAAAATGAACATTTCGACTCTTAATGCATATTAATCCTTTTAAATTAGTTATTAATATTGATTTTTTATATAAATTATTAGTTAAAGTTAGTATAACATAAGCTTTAAGTTATTATTTTGGTAGGATTTGGCTTATGTTCTCAAAAATTGTAAATTTAGCTTTAGTATTTATATTATCAATTATAAATATTATAATAATGCTGGTGCCTTTAGCGCTGATCTTATCGCCGATGATCTATGCTCTTTATTATTATAACTACCAATATAATTATACCCTAAAATTATATCTTTATTTTTTTCTGTCAGTTACGGTTTTAGCTATAATTAGCTACATGCTAGTTTATATGGTGTCTGATTTTTTATTCGGGTTGACCGTTAGATCATATAGTAAAGGTGCTATCCCCATTAGTAAGGCAGGATTTTTAAATGGCCATAAAGAAATTGAGCAAGCTTTTAATTATCTTAAGAAACGTTTTAATTTACAAAATGTTGAATTACTGATTAGCCCCAGTTTAGTAATTAATGCTTATGCAATAGGTAGTATGCGTAAAAAAGCTATTGTGATAACTGTGGGCCTAGCTAATAACATTCATAATAATAGCGTTAATGATCACCAATATGTAGATATGTTGGCGGCAATTTTAGGGCATGAATTTTCGCATTTAGTAAATAAAGATTTTTTACCAGGTATGCTAATTTATTCTAATCAAAAAATTAGTAATGGTTTAAGCTGGATTTTTGCCAATATCTTTATTTCTTTGGCTAATATACTAAGAATAATTCCAATTATTGGTAAGCCTATTGCTTTGCTTTTAAGTCTTATTTATAAAATAGTTAACAAAGCTCTAAATCTTTTTTATAAATTAGTCTTTTTACCAGTTTATAATTTTATCTATAAATGGTTTAGTAGATCTATCGAATATCGCTGTGATAAAGATGCAGCCAAAATATTTGGCGGTAAAAATATGGCTAATGCTTTAAAAACTTTAGGTAAAGGGTCTTATTTCTCAATTTTTTCAACTCACCCTAAAACAGCAGCAAGAGTAAACCATGTCCAAAATATAAGTCCAACTGCAGGCATTATTAAGCCCAGTTTTTTAGGTCAGTTAGTTAATATTATTACTATAATAATACCGATATATTTTGCCTATGTATTATATGGCTGGGTAAAAGTTTATATAGCTTATTTTATGGTGCATTAGTTGATTGGAAAAAGTGTTTTTTATAAAAAAACACTTTTTCACAACCGACTATGTAAATATCATAAAAATCTTCATTTATGACAAGGAAACAGGGAATTTGCTACCCTACTTCTTCACCACCAAAATCTTAAGTGCTTTAACTACATGCTGTATCTTGCCTAATTTAGCTACATCTTCTGCAGCATAAAGTGGGAATTCTTTAGTTTGATATTCAGGAATTTCAATGACTAAAGTTGCAAGCTTATCACCTTTTTTAATCGGAGCTGATATTGGACCTTCATATTTAATACTAATTTTAGCCGAATCTAGTTGTAATTTAGGGACAATAAATTCGATTGGTTCTTTGGTCATTAATCCGACTTTTTCTTTTTCGCCAAACCAAGTTTCAGCATCGCTAATTATCTGGTCATTGCTAAAGAATTTATGGGATGCAAAACTATGGAAGCCATAATCTAACATTTTTTCTACTTCATCGGCGCGATCTTTATCGCTAGGCAAGCCGTTAACCACTGAGATTAATCTTTTCCCTTCTCTTAATGCTGATGCTGTTAAGCCATAACCACCATCTTCCGTATGGCCAGTTTTAAGTCCATCAACGCCAATACCCCGATTAATTAGCAAATTACGGTTCTGTTGTTTAATATTATTATAAGTATATTCTTTTTCGGCAAAATAATGATAATATTCTGGAAAATCACGAATTAAAGCTTGGGCAACTAGAGCTAAATCATGAGCGGTCATGTAATGGTCTTCATTAGGCCAACCATCAGGATTAACAAAGTGAGTACCTTTTAAGCCTAATTTTGCTGCAAATTCATTCATTTTTCTAGCAAATGCATCTTGTGAACCGGAAATGCCTTCAGCAACTGTAACTGAAGCATCATTTCCTGATTGAATGATTATACCTTTAAGTAAGGTCTCAAGATCAACTCTTTCACCAAGTTTTAAAAAAGTTCGTGAACCGCCCATTTTCCAAGCATTTTCACTAACTAAAAAACTATCATTTAATTTAAATACGCCTTTTTTTAAGTAATCAAAAGCTATATAAACCGTCATCAATTTAGTCATTGATGATGGGACCATTTTATCGTCACCTTGCTTATTATATAATACAATCCCAGTATCATAATCCATTAATATAGCTTGCTTGGCGATAGTTTCATAAGCAAAAATTTGTCCGCTATTTGCAATAATTAGAACAAAAGAAATAATGATAATTTTAAAGAATTGCAGCATAATTTGCTTTCCTGATATTACTTGTGAAGTGGCTTTAAATTTAATTATTGCTACTGACTATTAAAGCATCATCATGGCCAAGTTTAGAGATAACTTTTAAAGCATTATTAGCATTTGCTTTGTTACTCCAGGGACCTATAACTACTTTATATACTTCCTTGCCAGAAACCTTTACCTTATTTATCTCAACATGACCCAAAGATGCAAGCTTTGTTTTTAAAACTTCAGCATTATTTTTTGAACCAAAGGTTCCGGCTTGAACATAATGATTTACTGGTTTAAGCACTGGTACTACTATTTTATCACTTAAATGGCTTTGAACATTTAAAGCAATTTTAGGATTTGGAGCGGGAGTACTAAACACCTCGTCATCTGTAGGGGTATAATTAGCGGCAACTTGCTGCTGCTTATTTGTGCTATTATCTGGATTATAGCCTAAACTTGCTAATAATTCTTGAGTTTTATCGGGTAATAACTCGATTCTTATTTTAGCCGTTCCTTTATTTTTGAAATCTAAGATTTCGGCAACGCGTTTTGAAACATCAGCAACTCGACTTTTAGAAAATGGCCCGCGATCATTAACAGTTGCTATAACCGAACGATTATTCTCTAAATTAGTAACTTTAACTACGCTGGGTAAGGGTAGGGTACGATGCGCAACAGATAAAGCTCCTGCATTAAAAGTTGCTCCATTTGCGGTTTTTTCACCATGAAAACTTGGTCCATACCAAGAAGCTATGCCAACTTCTTCAAACTTATCTTGTTTTTTGGGATAATACCATTTTCCTTTTACTTTATAAGGATTACCAACCTTATAATAACCATATTCTTTGCTAGTTGGAATAGCACCTTTTTGATGGTGAACGCCACAGGAATTAATAAGAGAAGTAGTAAAAGTGACGAAGATAATAGTTAAAGAGCTTCTAACATTTTGTTTTATATTCATTTTTCTCACCTAACTTTAGCTGTTTGGTTATATCAAAAATTAATTTTTATGATATTCCATATTTCTATTTATAGATCCGATCAGAAAGCATACATACTGCTGTCGCAAAATACAGCGACCTATTCCACTGTAGTATAACTTTATAATTGGTTGATACTAAATAACCTACGTTAAGATTATTGCTGCTATCTGGTTGCACCAGAGAGAATTTAGCATTTGTAACGTTATGCTTACCTCCAGCAGTTGCAAAGCTTATACCAGATTCTTGCCAGAAGAGCAAAGTCTTTTCTACATTACGGTCAATTAAACTCTTATCGTAATTGGCGGGAATGCGGACTTTGTACCCGCATGAAGATTTATCGTCCCAGCCATAATTGGCTAAATAATTAGCTATTGAGGCAAAGGCGTCACTTTTATTATGCCAAATATCCTTTTTGCTATCTCCGTCATAATCAACAGCGTATTTTGCAAAACTTGAGGGCATAAACTGAATTTGTCCCATAGCACCAGCCCAAGATCCTTGCATCTCTTCTATATTTATATTACCTTGGTCCACTATTTTTAAGGCTTCAATAAGCTCGGATTTAAAAAAATCAGCTCTTCTGCCTTCATAAGCTAAAGTAGCTAGGGAATTTATGACATTGAAATGTCCCATATTATTGCCAAAATCACTTTCTATTCCCCATAAAGCTACAATAAAATTAGGATTAACTCCATATTCTTTGCCAATTTTATTTAGGAGAATTTTATTTTCTTGATAAAGATTTTTAGCCTTTTTTATCCTACTTTCCGGTAAAACATTCTTTAAATAATCACTAAACTTATGCGTTTTATCAGGTTGGGTTTGGTCTAATTTGATTGCCCTATCGATAAATTTTAGATGGTAGAGAAAATCATCAGTGGTTTTCTGGCTAACACCTTGATTTTTGGCTTCACTTGCTAGATTTTTAGCAAAAGTAAAAAATTCAGTATTAGATTTGTTATCCTTATAATCCTTATTATTTTCTTCTCTATAAGTAAAATTTCTAGCGCGGGCCAGATTAGCAAATACCAAAATAATCGCAAGAAATAGGACTAAATTAGTCCCAATAATATTTATTTTTTTTGCTAAAATAGCCATTAGTTATTACCTTTTTTAGATTAAAATTAGTTTATATTGTTCTTGGAATTTGAGGTAGGGATATTACGTACGGTTTCGTTTTTTCCGGCATAACCTAAAAGTTTTCGCGCTTGCTCATCGAGCATATCTAAATCAAGAGAATTTGGTTTTAATAAAGAAACTCTATGTTCTAAATTAAGTTTTTCGGCGTGGATACTATCTGCTTCAATTTTACGTTCTTTAACTTTATTTTGTAATTCGATAAGGGCAATAAGACCATGTTCGCCACTAATTGCGTGATAGCAAAAATAAACAAATAACAAGGCAAAAACCAGGCTCGCAACTCCGCTTGCATATCTTGAACTTACTTTGTCCATAAAAATAATTTATTACTTATAAAAATTAAAATTTTTCGCTTAATTATAATCAATTAATGCAATTAACTGATTTTTCCTTAGCTGTCACTTAAGAAAGCATTTACCTTCGTAACAATTATAAGATGGTGACTAAAATATAGTAGATCAAAAATGATTTGCTATTATTTTTTTAATCAAAAATCTTTTTCCCAGGATAAGTAGCTTTATCACCCAAAAATTCTTCAATTCTGATTAGCTCATTATATTTAGCTAACCGATCAGAGCGTGAGAGTGAACCAGTTTTAATTTGCCCTGCATTAGTTGCAACCGCAATATGAGATATAGTACTATCTTCAGTTTCGCCAGAACGATGAGAAATAATTGCGTTATAATTAGATTTCTTTGCAATCTCAATTGCTTCTAATGTTTCAGTTAATGTCCCTATTTGATTTACTTTAATTAATATCGCATTGGCTAAATTATCTTTTATACCTTTTTTAAATATAGTCGGGTTAGTTACAAATAAATCATCCCCAACTAATTGGATTTTTTCACCTAAAGCTTGGGTTATAGCTTGCCAGCCAGCAAAATCATGTTCTGCCATAGCATCTTCTATAGAATAAATAGGGTAGTTATTTAAAAGATTTTCATAATATTTAATCATTTCGTCACTGTTTAAAATTTTATTTTCACCGATTAAATGATATTTACCATCTTTATAAAATTCACTAGATGCAGCATCTAGCGCAATACCAACTTCACTACCTGGCTTATATCCTGCAGTTTCAATAGCTTTAATAATAAAGTCTAAAGCCTCATAACTACTTGCTATATTTGGTGCAAAGCCACCTTCATCACCAACATTAGTATTGTAGTCTGCGGCTTTTAATTTACTTTTTAAGATATGAAAAATTTCAGCACCTATTCTAATAGCCTCTTTAATGTTAGTTGCCGCAAATGGCATAATCATAAATTCTTGAATATCAATTAGATTATCGGCATGCTGACCACCATTGATGATATTCATCATCGGTACTGGAAGAACTTTAGCTTTATCGCCGCCTAAATAAGCAAAAAGAGGCATTTTTTTGGAAAAACTAGCAGCTCTGGCTGTAGCTAAAGATACGCCTAATATGGCGTTGGCACCGAGATTTTTCTTATTGTCAGAGCCATCTAAATTTAACATTATTTCGTCGATATTTTTTTGCTCAAAAGCATTTTTACCAATTAAATTTTTGCTAATAATTGAATTTACATTTTCTACAGCTTTAAGTACACCTTTGCCTAAATAACGTTTTTTGTCTTGATCTCTTAATTCTAAAGCTTCAAGTGAGCCAGTTGAAGCACCACTTGGCACCATGGCTCTTCCTAAACTACCATCTTCTAATAAAACATCAACTTCAACAGTTGGATTGCCACGACTGTCTATAATTTCACGAGCTTTTATATTTTTAATATTAGTCATTATTTTTATCCTATTCTTTAGTTACCTTTTTTAATAACATTATCAATTGCAATTAAAGTTTTTAACATATTTTCTAATTCATTTAAAATTACCATACATGGACCATCGCTTGGCGCATTATCAGGATCTTGATGAACTTCCATAAATAAGCCCGAAACACCAACGGCAACTGCAGCCTTAGCTAAAACCGGAACAAACTCTCTTTGGCCACCAGAACTACCACCCATCCCACCTGGTTGTTGTACTGAGTGTGTTGCATCTAATATAACGGGGTAACCAGTTTGGGCCATGATTGGAAAAGACCGCATATCAGAAATTAAAGTATTATAACCAAATGAGGTGCCGCGATCGGTAAGTAAGATATTATCATTGCCGGAATTTGCAATTTTTTCTGCAACATTTTTCATGTCCCATGGCGCTAAAAATTGTCCTTTTTTTACATTAATAACCGCTTTGGTTTTTGCAGCGGCAATTAAAAGATCGGTTTGTCTACATAAAAAGGCTGGAATTTGTAAAATATCTACCACTTCAGCTACTTCTTGACATTGATCTTTTTCGTGAATGTCTGTTAGTACTCCAAGGTTAAATATTTTTTTAATTTCGGCAAAAACGGATAAAGCTTTATCAAGACCTAAGCCTCTTTTGCTATTTAAGCTGGTTCTATTGGCTTTATCGAAAGAAGATTTATAAATTAAGCCAATGCCTAAGCGTTCAGTAATTTCTTTTAAAGATCCGGCCATGTCTATAGCATGATCTTTTGATTCCATTTGACATGGGCCTGCAATTAAAACAAAAGGGAGATCATTACCAAAAGTTATATTATTTACTTTTATATGTTTAATTTTCATGTAATTTACCTTTAATTATCTAGTGCTTTAATTTGCTTAATTATTTTTGGCTAGTTTTCTTGCCGCTGCAACAAATGACTTAAATAGAGGATGTGGTGCAAAAGGTCTTGATTTAAGTTCCGGATGAAATTGTACGGCAACAAACCATGGATGATCTTTAAGCTCTAAAATTTCTGGTAATTTACCATCTGGAGATAATCCAGAAAAAGTAATTCCGGCTTTTTCTAATTTTTCTTTATACGCAATATTTACTTCGTAACGATGTCTGTGTCTTTCTGAAATTACATCGCATTTATAAATTTTATGCGCTAAAGTTTTTGGCTCTATATGGCAATCATAAGCGCCTAATCGCATAGTTCCACCAAGATCGCAAGTAGCGGCTCTTTTTTGTTTTTTACCGTTTTTAAACCACTCAGACATTAAATCAATAACTGGATTTTTAGTGCTGCCAAATTCTTTAGAATCGGCATCAATAATTTTACCAATATTACGAGCAATTTCAATAACAGCTAGTTGCATGCCCAGACAAATACCAAAATAAGGAATGTTATTTTCTCTAGCATAAGTAATAGCTGCAATTTTACCTTTAGTACCATCATTACCAAAAGCTCCTGGAACTAATATTCCATGAACATTTTGTAATTTTTGTGGTAATTCGTCTTTTACTAAAGAGCGAGAATTTACCCAAATAATTTTTACTTTAACATTATTGGCAATTCCGCCATGATGTAGTGCTTCAATTAATGATTTATAAGCGTCGGCAAGGCCAGTATATTTACCAACTATAGCAATATTTATTTCTTCTTCGATAGATAAATCTTTTTTGGCTAGTAGTTCCCATTTACTTAAATCAGGTTGTTTTCGTTGTACTAAATCAAAACATTTAAGAACTTGAGTATCTAAGCCTTCGAGGTGATATTTAAGTGGCACCATATAAATGCTTTTAACATCTAAGGCTGAAATTACACATTCTTCAGGAACGTTACAAAATAAAGCAATTTTCTTTTTGTCTTCTTTTGGAATCTCGCGGTCTGCTCTACATAAAATAATATCTGGTTGAATGCCAATTTCGCGTAATTCTTTAACCGAATGTTGGGTCGGTTTAGTTTTAAGTTCTTTGGCCGCGGGTAAATAAGGAACTAAAGTTAAATGGACAAAAATAGCTTTACTTTTTCCTAATTGATTACCAAGTTGTCTAATTGATTCAAAAAAAGGTAAAGCTTCAATATCGCCAACGGTACCACCAATTTCGCATAAAACAAAATCAGCATCTTTAGTATCTTTTAGGATAAATTCTTTAATTAGATCGGTTACATGAGGAATTACCTGGACTGTACCGCCTAAATAATCGCCCCGTCGTTCTTTAGCAATTAAAGTTGAATAAATTTGGCCAGTTGTAACGTTATCACCTTTTTTGGCATTAACGTCAGTAAAACGTTCGTAATGACCTAAATCAAGATCGGTTTCTGCACCATCGTCAGTTACAAAAACTTCACCATGTTGAGTCGGGCTCATAGTTCCTGGGTCAACATTCAAATAAGGATCAAGTTTACGTAATCTAACTTTGTAACCTCTTGCTTGCAATACTGCAGCCAAACTTGCTGAAGCCAAGCCTTTTCCTAAAGAAGAAACTACACCACCTGTAATAAATATAAATCTTGCCATTAATATCTCTATATATCTTTAAAAATACTATTACTTAAACTATTATTTTTTTGTAAAAACAATTTTTACCCTGATGAACTATTTAGGAATAGGGGCTGAAGGATTTTTATTATCTTCGAGCTTTTTGTTATCTATTTTATCCTTTTCATTTTTATCAGCTTTTGCAGCCGATTTGCTAGGGCTAAAATCATAAACTAAATTAGCTTTGTGGGCTGATATTCCGGCCATAACTAAACAATTTATCATAAAAGACGCAGCTAGTATGGTAGTGGTTCTGGTTAAAAGATTTGCTGAAGTTCTACCAGAAAAAAGTGAATTTCCCCCTGATGATCCGCCCCCTAAACCCGATACTCCATCAGAATTAGTTCGTTGCAGTAAAATTATTCCAACCATAGATACTGCGATAATAACCTGTATAATTAATAAAACATTAAGCATTATAAGATCTTTCCTGTTATAAAACTAAAAACTAATAAAATAAATTTAAGGTTTAATGCCTAACTAGTAGAAGTCACAATATTCCAGAAACTTTCTACATTTAGGCTAGCCTTGCCAATTAGTAAACCATTTACATTTGGCAAATGCACAATTTCTTTAGCATTTTCCTGACTTACAGAGCCGCCGTATAATATGCGAATACTCTCAGGCGCTACTCATGCGCAACTATATAGAATATATCGAATAAAGCTATGGATTTATTAAATTTAGTCATTACTTTGTGTCTCCCCGGAACATATATCCCAGACGGGCTCGTAAGCTATTACTATTTTTTTGCCATCTATAGTATCGGGCAAAGATTCTTTAAGTTGTTTACTAATAACTTTTTTTGTTAAATTTTTGGCTTTTTCGTCAGCAGTTTCCCCGACGCATAATATAGGAATAAGCCCTTGGGCTAAAACGCATTTAATTTTTTCTTTAATAAGTTTATTATTTTCAAGGTTATATTTTCTTCTTTCGGAGTGACCAATAATTACATATTCACATAAGAGATCTTTTAGTTGTTTTGCGCTGATCTCTCCTGTATAGGAACCCTCTATTTCGTGATGGCAATTTTGAGCACCTAATTTTATACCGCTCCCGGGAATTTTATCGGCAAAATCACGCAGCAAAGTAAAAGGTGGGCAAATAAGAACTTCGCAACTAATTAGTGATGTTTGGATTCTTTTATGTAATTCTCTTAAAAACTGTACCGTCTCAACTAATAAACCATTCATTTTCCAGTTTGCTACAACAAGTGGGATAATTCTATTTTTTTGCATATATATTTAATCTTAAACCCTTAGTTAATTTAATGATAAATTAATACTAAAATGTAACTAGTATGGCAACTTATAAATTAAAATAGCTAATATTCTTTATAGAGAAAGGCTTTATTGCCAAGCAAAAAAAAATATTTATGTTGATAAGAGCATAATCTACTTTATATAGTTACTTTTATATTAGTTCTTAATATAGTTTTATTGTTTCATATTCACTAAAATTAGTAATAATCTTCCTGGAGTCTAAAAACATTATGTTAGCTAAAATGCGTTTATATGCTAAAGGTTTTATTGTTAAAATAATATTTATATTTTTAGCAGTTGCTTTTCTTTTTTGGGGAATTGGTGATATTTTTAGAAATAGTGGTGAACAATATGTGGCAAAAGTAGGCAAAGAGAAAATTAATTATTATGAGTTTAGTAGGGCTTTAAATGGTCGCTTAGAACAATTAAAAGGGCTTTATAAAACTGAAGTTACTTTAACTGATTTAAAATTAATAGGTGAAGATCGTAATATTTTAAAGCAAATGATTGAGCAAAGTTTAATCAGGCAAAGGACTAAAGATTTAAATGTGACTATAGATGATGAACTAATTAAAAATGAGATAGTTAGTAGTAAAGCTTTTAATGATGATTCAGGAAAATTCTCTCAAAATATTTTTAAAACTATATTAAAAAATAATGGTCTTACTCCAGAAAAATATTTTAATTTAGTTCGTGCCGATAAAAGTATTTTATTATTAGTTAGCAGTTTTAACAAAGCATTGCCAATAAGTGATATGCTAACAGAACCATTATCGGCTTATCATGCTGAAGAAAGAAAAGCTGATATTCTACTTGTTGATAAAGACTACATAAAAGATATCCCAGAACCTAGTGCTAAAGATTTGAACCAATATTACAATGATAATAGTCAAAAATTTTCAGTTCCAGAATTACGAAAGATTTCTTATGTTAAATTTAATTCTAAAATAGTAACAAATAATATCATAGTTACTGAAGAAGAACTTAAAAATGAATATACAGCTAGAAAAAATGAGTTTGTGTCAGAAGAGTCTAAAGATCTTGAGCAATATTTATTTGACGATTTAGCTGCAGCAAAAAAAGCTTATGATCGATTGGTAAATAAACAATCAGTTGAAAATAAAATTATTTTAGACAAAGTAACAAAAACTACTTTACCTGAAGAAATAAGAAATGAGGTTTTTGCTTTAAAAGATGGCGAGATTAGTAAACCACTTAAAAGTTCTTTAGGCTATCATGTATTTTTTATTAAAAAAACTAATCCAGTGAAAAATTCTGATTTTGAGTTAGTTAAAGAACAAATTAAAGCGCAAATTGTTGAAAATAAAAAATCTGATGAATTTTATAAATTTATCAATAATCTAGATAATGAATTAGCTGAAGGTAAAACTTTAGAAGATTTGGCTAAAAAATATAGTTTAACTTTAATTAAGACTGAAGAAATTGATCAGTCTGGTAAAAATAGCCAAGGTGTAGGAGCTGAAATTCCAGATCCAGCAGTATTTTTACCGTTAGTATTTAAACAAGAAATATTAATAGATTCAGGAGTTGTAGGACTTTCTGATAATATTAATTATGTAGTGACCAGAGTTGATAGTGTCACCCCATCAAAAGTTAAATCATTGTTAGATGTAAAAGATTTTGCTACAAGTTTATTAAAAGCTGAACTAAAAAATAAGAAATTAAAAGAGCAGGCTGATAAATTAGCAAGTCAATTTAAGGACAGTAAAGATATAGTTAAATTTACTAAAGAAAATAAATTAGCTTTATTTGCAGATAAATTAGTAAAAAGATATAATAGTGAGCCGCTTAATGATTTAGCTAAAACATCATTGCCTGATGATTTGGTCGGTGAAATATTTAAACTGAAATTACAAGCTGTAAGCGGAGCATATCGTCTTAGTGATGGTAGCTATGCAATAGCTAAACTTAAAGAAGTAACTGTACCTCATATTGATAAAAATTCGGAAATATTTAAGGATGTAAAGAAAGAATTAGAAAATTCTTATTTAGAAGCAATTTACGTACAATATTTACAATATTTACGTGGAGAATATGGGGTTACAGTTAATGAGAAATTGTTTGATCAAGCAACAAAAATTACACAAAATTAAGTTTTATTATTTTAGGATAGTTAAATTGATAAAATTATGCCCGAATATTTAGAATATATAAATAAGGTTAAAAATAAAAAAGATTTAAATGAGCAAGAATCTTTTGCTTTATTTAATCAAATCTTTTTAGGAAAAGTAGCAGAGACTGAACTTAAAGAATTTTTAATTGCTTTAAGTGATAAAGGGGAGGTTGTAGCTGAAATTTTAGGGGCGGTAAAATCTCTACGTAGTCATATGGAAAAATTTTCTCTTCCTCAGCATAATATCCTTGATGTTTGTGGAACTGGGGGAGATAATTCTCATAGTTTGAACATTTCAACGGCAGTTGCTTTTGTATTAGCTGCACTTGATGTTCCTGTGGCTAAACATGGCAATAGCTCAGTTTCATCTTTATCGGGATCTGCTGATGTATTAAAACAGCTTGGCGTTAATATTAATGCCGGCCCTCAAATAATGCAGAAGATTCTTAAAGAGTTAAATATATGTTTTTTATTTGCTCCATTATATCATACGGCTATGAAGAATGTTGCTGATATCAGAAAAACATTAGGAAGAAGAACCATTTTTAATATAATAGGTCCGCTTTGTAATCCGGCTTTACCTAATTATCAATTAATTGGAGTTTATGAAAAAAGATTACTCAAATTATTGGCAGAAGTTTTATTAGCTCTAAATATTAAAAAAGCTTGGATTGTTCATGGTTTTGATGGAGTTGATGAGTTAAGTATTGCTAATAAATCTTATGTTACAGAAGTAGCTTTAGGAAAAATAAATGAGTTTATTTTAGATCCACAAGAATATAGCCTAACTTCTTTTTCTTTAAATGAAATTAAAGGCAAAGATGTTAGTTATAATGCTAATGAATTAAAATTATTATTAGCAGGTAAGGGGAATATTGCTTATAGAGAAATAGTTATATTAAATGCGGCGGCTAGTTTATATATTACAGGTAAGGTAGTTGATCTAAAAGCTGGTATAGATTTGGCAAGAAATATTCTATTTTCAAAGCAACCTCTAGCTATATTAGAAAAATTTATAATTTTATCTAATGCTACTAATGTTTAAAAATTCTAATTAAAAGGTATTTAAATTATTTATATGAAACCATCGGATATACTTGCAGAGATTTGTGCTTATAAAATTGAAGTTATTAAAAAAGCGGCAAGTCATAAAAGTCTTAAAAAATTACAAAAAGAAGTAAAAAAATATTCAAACTGCTCTAATTTTTATAATGAATTAAACAGAAAAATTAGTAACAAAAATACTGCTTTAATTGCTGAAATTAAAAAAGCCTCACCGACAAGAGGGATTATTCGCGATGATTTCGATCCTAAAAAATTAGCTATAGCTTATAAAGATGGTGGAGCTACTTGTTTATCGGTGCTTACTGATGAGAAATATTTTCAAGGGCATAATGATAATATTTTAATTGCTAAAAAGGCTAGTAATTTGCCAATTTTAAGAAAAGATTTTATTTTAGCACCTTATCAAGTCTATGAATCAAAGATTATTGGGGCGGATTGTATTTTATTAATTATGGCTTGCCTAAATATTAAAGATGCTATTGAACTTGAGAAAATAGCCATAGATTTAGGTCTTGATGTTTTGGTTGAAATTCATAATGAGCAGGAACTTGAACTGGCACTTAAATTACAAACTAAATTACTGGGGATTAATAATCGTAATTTAAAAAATCTAACTGTAGACTTAAATATCAGCAAAAAACTCGCTAAAAATATACCTGAAGATTATTTGATCGTTTGCGAAAGTGGGATTCATACTAATAGAGATATTAGTAGTATGAAAGAAGCTAACATGTATTGTTTTTTAGTTGGTGAATCTTTAATGCGGAAAGAAGATGTAGCCCAAGCAACAAGAGCATTATTGGAGTAGTATCTTTATAATATAACTAAAAAAGGGTAAAAAATGGAGAGAATATATGTTTAGTAGTTTAAGTAATTTAGATATTTTTGCTTTAGCTTTTTTTATAATTATTTGGTCTTTGTATAGTTTTCTACCTTTAATTCATTCTACTACCTATAACTTGTCTAGTGTAATTCATCGTTATCGGTTGCAGTGGGTAAAAAATATTGTAAAAAAAAGTAATCGTGGGGACGATTTGCTAGTAGTAATTAGTAAATCTAAAATTGCCTCTATATTAATGGTTGTAGCTTTTATGGCGGCATTTGTTTGTTGTTTTGCTATAATAAAAGGCGAGTTTGAAGATGTTATAAATTTTAAACTTATTTTAATGGCAGTAGTATTTATTTTGGCATTTTTTAAATTTAGTTGGGTGATTAGGCAACTTAGTTATATTTTGCTTTTAATTGAGGCGGCGCCAAATCGTAAAGAAAATAGTGATTTAGTTGCAGATCTTAAACGGCAGACTCGTTATGTTAATAAAACAGCGATTATGCTTTCTAATATAGACAAAAATTATAATTCAGGAATTGAATCTTTATATTTATCTTTTGCCTTAATTGCGTGGATTATAAATGTTTGGTTATTTATCTTGGCATCTATATTAATAGTCTCTTTGTTATATTATCGGGAATATATGTCCAGGAGTTTGATATTGCTGAGTTAAGTATTTAATTAAATTTCTGATGAGTTGGCTAATAAATCATTAATAGTTGTAAAATTATTGTATCTCATAGTTAAATAAATTAAACTATAAAAAAGTTTAAGAATTTAATAATGAGATACAATAATGCTAAGTCGTTTAGATTTTTCTGATATAAATAAAGCAAATAACGCGTTGAGAGATTTTGGTTTAACTAATGAAGAAATAGCACTTCATTCTTGTACTGACTCATCTACTTTGTCATATACTTTGGAATATTTGACTAAAGCTAGAGAAGACGGTTTAGATGTCCATGAAGCCTTTAAAAAAATTAAAGGTTTTAAATATTATCATTTAGTAGCTTTAAGTAAATATGGCTTTTTTACAATAAAAGAAGAAGCAGTGTATTTTTTAGAAAATATTTATGGTTTAAAAGAAAATACACTAAAATATTTAGATAAAGCTAAGGAAAAAGGATATAATGTAAGAGAGGCTTTTACCGAACTTACAGCATATACAGGAAAAGATTTAAAAAAATTACGTTTTTTAAATTCAGCACGAGAAGAAGGAGAGCGAATATTTCAGCTAGCAATTCATACCTGTATTAAATACTCAAATAATGATTTTGGTAGGCATTATACGCTTGTAAGATTGGCCTTAAGAGAAAAGATTCCTGCAGACATAGTATATTGGTTAGATTTTACTGTTGATATATATCATAAATTTCATGAATTATCAGTTAATAGTTCATCTGTCGATATAAAAGAGGAGGAAAAAAAAGACTTTTTTACTAATACAAGTTCGTACATAGAGTTTTCTGAGAAGAGAAGAAAAGACTTTTTTACCAAGATCAGTCTTTATATGGAGTTTTCTGAGGAGGGTAAAGAGACTTTGTATAATAAGTTTATACAAAATAAAGACTTAAGAAATGAATTGCAATTTGTTGCTTTAGAAAAATATAAACTAAATATGCGGCAGGTTAGAGATCATTCTTTGCATGATTGTGATAAAGCTGAGGCCATATTTACTTATTTAGATATGATGCAACCTACTTTAGAAAATTTAAATGAGTCTTTACAAAAAATAGCCGGTTACAATCCGCAGCAGATAAAGTTCTTTGCTGAGTATGGCCTTACTAAAGAGCAGATGGAAGGTCATGATTTAAATAATAAAAAAGTTTGTTTTGCTACTTTTGTATATGTGGCTAGGTGTAGGTCTAGAGGAGAGAGTCTAGATGTTGCTTTACAAAAAATTAAAGGATGGAGTGCGGATCAGATAACTTTTTATAACGATAATGATGTTATACCAAAAGAAATAAAATTAAATAATAGTCTAGTTCGGCCTATACTTAATGGGGTTGCAAAATATTTTGTTGCTGATTGTGTTTACTCTGAGTTTCGTAAAGGAAATACAGTAGAAAGATTTAATAAGATTACTACCTTATTACTTTCACTTCGAAGCGTAAAAAAAATTGCAAGAACAGAATATAATTTATCATTAGATGGCATTGAAGCTCATAGTTTTGATGAGACTCATACAATGTTATATACATTTGTATATTTAGAACAGATGCGTAAAGAAGAAAAAAATATTCCGGAAGAGTTTAATAAAATCAAAGGACTAAATGGATATCAGATAGTGTTTTTAATGGATTACAAACTACCGACCTCATGTCTAGAGGGGCATAATGTGCAAGATTTTTTTGTTAGAGAGACAACTTTTTTATATCTTGATCTGGCTAAGACAAAATATCCAGATAGTAATTATAAAGATTTATTTGGAGAGATAAAAGGTTTAAATCTTGATCAAATTAAAGCTAGAATTAAAGAATTAAAAATTCTCAATATAGCGGCTACTACGGAGCTAGTTATTGGAAGTCCGCATAGTTTAAGTGATCCGACTTTAGGAAAGCAGCCTGGAAAAGATGCTACCTTGCTTCTAGATTCCTAAAAGCCTTCTCTCTAATTAAACAAGCATCGCAATGATTGCATGCTTGGCCATTAATATCTGGATCGTAACAACTAAGGGTCATATTATAATCAACATTTAGCTTAAGACCTTCTTTAATGATTTCCGGCTTAGTTAAATTAATAAGGGGAGTATGAATTTTAAATTTACCCTCATTATTTATACTGGCTTTGGTAGCTAAATTCGCCATATTTTCAAAGGCTTCTATATATTCAGGCCGGCAATCTGGATAACCACTATAATCTATGGCATTAGCGCCAATAAAAATATCAAAAGCCCCAATAGTTTCAGCATATGCTAAAGCAAAAGACAAAAAAATAGTATTTCTTGCAGGTACATAGGTTATCGGGATTTCTGTATTTTCCTGCTGATCTTTCGGAACCTTAATATCATCTGAGGTAAGGGCAGAATTTCCAAACATTCTTAAATCTATTTGTGCTATTTTATGGTCATGAACCGCAAATTTTTGTGCAATTTTCTTAGCAAATTCTAATTCTATTTTATGCCGCTGCATATAGTTAAAAGATAAAGCATAGACTTCATAATCTAAAGCTTTGATCATGGCTAAGACAGTTGTGGAATCAAGACCACCACTTAAGAGAATTACGGCTTTTGTTTTCATGATTTTATAGTATTTAAAATTTAAAATTGTCTATTTTTGTGGATCCTCAAAAAACATATATAGCAGTTAAAGCTTGCGGTTACCTAAATTTTTTATAGATCCCAGACTAAATCTGGGATATGCAGAATCATAGCAATGATTTATGTAAGTAAATAAAGTGGAAAATCATTGCTTGATCTGCTATAATTAAAAATTAAAATTATCACCTAAATATACTTTTCTAACATCTTCATTTTGTACTATTTCTTGAGGAGTACCTTCTGCAAGCACCACTCCTTCGCTTATAACATATGCCCGATCAACTATATCTAAGGCATCACGAACATTATGGTCGGTTATTAATACGCCAATATTTAATTTTTTCAAATAAATAATTAACTCTTTTATGTCATTTACGGCTATAGGGTCAATTCCAGCTAGCGGTTCATCAAGCAAAATGAAGGAGGGATTTGAGGCTAAACACCTGGCAATTTCTACTCGCCTTCTTTCCCCGCCAGATAAGGTTATGGCTGGAGAGTGGCGTAAATGAGTAATTGAGAATTCGGCTAATAAAGAATCTAATTTTTCATGCCGTTTGCTGATATTGTTTTCTTTCAGCTCTAATATGGCCATTATATTTTCTTCAACAGTCATTCCTCTGAATATTGAGGCTTCCTGTGGTAAATAACCAATTCCTAATCTTGCTCTTCTATATACTGGAAGTTTGGTAATTTTTTTGCCATCTAAGACAATACGGCCATAATTTGGAGCGATTAGGCCCATAATCATATAAAATAATGTAGTTTTACCAGCGCCATTTGGTCCTAAAAGACCGACAGATTCTCCTCTTTTTACATGAAGGTTTATATTGCGAACCACTGGTCTTTTGGCATAAGATTTACCAAGACTCTCAACATATAAGCCGGGTTCTTTTTTAGAATCAACTTTTTTCGAGATATTTTTTTTTGCTAATAAAGCTTTTTTTATAGTAGATTTTTTATTCATTTTTATAATTTAAACTATTTATTGTTTCGGTATAAATATTCCATGAACTTTACCAGGCTTATTATCTTTGCTTTCATTTACTAAAGTACTTTTCCCGGTATTTAAATCATAAGTTAACTTACTACCGGTTAGAATATTCTTATCCTGTTTTAGAGTAATATTATTTTCTAAAGTTAGAATATTTTTCTCAACATCAAATACAGCGCTATCGGAGCTAGAATTTTCAGTAGGAGTAGAAAAATATACTTTTTTATTGGCGACTATTTTTTTTATACTACTCTTTTTTTTATCGTTTCCCGGCTTGTTAGGTTCTTTATCTGGATTCTCATCGCGATAATTAATAATTAATTCTTCTGATTTTATACTCATTTCACCCTGTTTTGCAAGTACATCGCCGCTAAAGGTGGCGAGATTTTTATCTCGTTCGACTTTAAGTTCATTAGAGGTTATTTCAATAGGTAGAGAAGAATCATGTTTTTCGGTTTTTTCTACTCCATAAGCTTTAAGTAATGGGCAAATAATTATTACTATTGTTAATAATGATTTAAAAAGTATCTTTTGGCTATTTGTCATGTTAGCTACTTTTATTTAAGTTTTATATATTAGATTTAGGGAGTATAATTACTTTTATATGCCCAGTAAAAAGAATATTATCTTCATTTTCAGCTTTAAATTTATCACCTTGTAATGAGAATGTTTTTCCAGTTATAGTAATAGGTTCATCAGAATAAGCATTCTGTTTTATTAGATCAACATGGGCAGAGTTAGTGTTTAATGTATACCCATCTTGATGTATCAATTTTACTGTATCATTTAAAAATAATAATTTATCCTTTAATTGATAATTAGCCTTATTTGAACTCATATTTAAGGTTTTTTGGTCTTTTAATTTTATATTGCCATGAATTTTGATGAGCTCTACTTCGTTAGGATTAATTTTAACTGCGGTATCGGCTAATATGTTATAAGGTAGTCCATTATCATTAGTTCCATAAAAATTAGGATTCTGCATAGTTGGAGTTTGTGAAATTTTTTCTGGTTCACTAACTTTATTAGCCCTTACATATTCTTTTTTATTTGAGGTAAGTAATGGCAGCAGAAAAATAATAAATCCTATTAAACAAGAAATAACTATAAGTATTCCTTTAGCTTTTTTTACTAAGCGAGTATAACCTAAAACTGGTTCTAAAAAATGGTTTAGAAATTTTAGTTTTTTGCTAAAAAATTTAAACATAACTATTTAGGATAATTATAATTAGGCATCGGTTGTGCGGGATATTGATAATTAGGAGCCTGAGGCGCATTATTAGGCATAGGCGGATAGTTATTTGGCATAGCTCCCATTCCGTTTCCCATGTTGCCGTCCATAGGGTTCATTCCTTGCTGAGGGTCCATTCCCTGCTGGGGCATCATCGGCATTTGACCTTGTTGCATTTGCTGAGGCATAGGTTGTTGTGGCATAGCATTTTGATAAGGGTTTTGTCCTAAATCTCCTTGTTGACTTTGCATAGCGCCAGCTTGTAATTGAGCTTGAGTGCAATTTTTTTGTGCGGCAATACTATTTAGGTGGTCAATTCTTTTTTGAGCGTTTGATTCGGCTTTGTTAATCCTGTAAATTGAGATAAATCCATTTATAGGATTCATATGTTTTAACATAAATTTATCTTCTTTTCTTGCGTCCTTTTTATAAAACTCGGCTTGGGTTATTTCGGAGCCTAATTGGCCACAATTTAGAGAATTATCCGCATCTTGGGCTACTTCAACTCGCGTTGGCTTTGACGCACAAGCGTTAATTGCTGCTAATAGTACAATAGTTGAGATTCCAGTTATGACTTTATGTCTATAATTAATATTAGGCTTATTAGGAGTTTTATTAATATTATTGGTATTGGGGTTCAATAGCATATTTCCTAGTTCCTTGTCTAAAATATTAAAAATCACTAATAATCAGACTATAGCATATTTCCTTATCTTTACTCAAGATAGAAGTTTAATACACAACTATAGTCATTTTTATTTTGTAGATTATATCCATTATCAAGTACACAATCGGTAGCACTTAGATTTAGACCGGCACTCGCTCGAATATTCCCGGTCAAAGGTAAGCCATCATCAAATTTAACATCTAAATTATAAGCATTTTCTGCCGATAAAGCAGCATAGCCGATTTGAGCATTTTGAACTGTGCTTAAATTAACATAAATACGATTATGTTCTAGGCTATCAGTTTTAGCTTGATAAAAGCCATTATCTATTGAGGCTTTATATGAACCCCCTTCACCTATTGTAACCCCATCATAAGACCCAGTAATTAATCCAGCAGCAGCTAAATCTTGCCAAAATAATAATTCTTCATTGCGTGATGGTGAACTTAAGTTATTTTCTAAGATATTATTTCCGTTACCGTTGCCGTCTTTATTATTATTGGCTAGTTTGTCGCCAATATTGGTCTGGCCAAGTAAAGTTTCGGCATTATATATATCTCCTGGGATACCTTGATAAGCTTCTTTAAATTTAGCAATCGAGCTACTAAATATACCAATTTGTTCCATTATTTGATTTAGTCTTAAACGATGAACTATATTTTGGCCCAGAACAACTCCAGCTATTAACAATGCTATAATTGCAATGGATATGCTTAGTTCTAGCAATGAGAAAGCTTTACAATTTTTATACTTATACATATAATCTCTGCCTAACTAATTTAGATTAGTTAAGCCTTACTTGTTTTTTTAGTAGTTTTCAAATTTATTTTTATTCTAACTAATTTAAACATATAGAGTCTTATATAATAGTTTCACCAATTAATTTAAGTATATAAAAAATGTTTCAAAGTTTAAGTGATAGTTTAAGTGGAGTTTTTGGTAGATTAAGAGGCAAAGGATTCTTGACTGAAAAAGATGTCGATGAAGCGATGCGTAGTGTGAGAGTAGCCTTGCTTGAAGCCGATGTTTCTTTAAAAGTAGTAAAAGAATTTATCGAGCAAGTTAAAGCCAAAGCAATTGGTGAGGAAGTAATAAAAAGTGTTTCCCCAGCTAATTTAGTGATTAAAATTGTTCAAGATAATCTTACCCAGTTATTAGGAAGTACTTCAGCTGAACTTAATTTAAATGCAGTACCTCCAGTGGTAATTATGATGGTGGGCTTGCAAGGTTCAGGTAAAACTACTTCAACTGCCAAGCTTGCTTTAAGATTAAGTAAGCAAGGTAAAAAAATATTAATGGCGTCACTGGATATCTATAGGCCGGCAGCTCGGGAACAATTAGCTATTTTAGGTAAACAAATTAATATTGAAACTTTAGAAATAATTTCAGATGAAAAACCATTAGCTATTACTAAAAGAGCTTTAGAGCGGGCAAAAAAAGAAAGTTTTGATATTTTATTTTTAGATACAGCAGGACGTTTGCATATTGACGATGAGTTGATGGATGAGCTATGTGAAGTTAAAGCTTTAAGTAAACCTATAGAAACATTATTGGTTGCTGATTCTTTAACTGGTCAAGATGCCGTAAATATAGCAAGTGTTTTTAATAATAAAGTTGGAATTACAGGAATTATTTTAACTAGAATTGATGGTGATGCGAGGGGTGGTGCGGCATTATCGATGCGTTATGTAACTTCTTGTCCAATTAAATTTATGGGTGTTGGTGAAAAACTTCATGAGTTTGAACCTTTTCATCCTGAGCGAATAGCTTCAAGAATATTGGGTATGGGAGATGTAGTTTCTTTAGTTGAAAAAGCAGTCCAAGCAATTGAGGAAGAAGATACTAAAGAATTAGAGAAAAAAATTAGAAAAGGAGTTTTTGACTTAAATGATTTAGTCAAACAAATTAAAATGCTGCAAAAATTAGGAGGTGCTGGGAATTTTTTAGCAATGATACCTGGTCTTGGCAAATTAAAAGAAAAAATTTCCAGTGCCGATCTTGATGATAAAAAATTTAAAAGAATAGAAGCTATAGTTTCAAGTATGACCAAAAAAGAACGTTCTCATCCGGAGATAATTAAAGGTTCGCGAAAAAGACGAATTGCGTTGGGCGCTGGGGTTGGAGTTCCTGAGGTAAATATATTACTTAAGCAACATAAACAAATGGCCTTGATGGTTAGAAAATTAGGCAAGATGGATAAAAAAGAATTAATGTCACAAGCAGCAAGAATGGGTAAGGGTAAAGTAAGATTTTAATTTGGATAAAACTTTTGTATTTTTATAACTTCAAGTTGTAATAATTAATATCTTAATCTCATAATAATTGACTGGTTACAAATAATTATGTTAATTTATAATTATGTATAAATTATTTAATTTTATGGAGTTATGATATGTCTGATAATTATGAAGGTAAAAATAGTTATATTCCTGCTGACTTAGAAAGTAATGTTGATAATAATAATTCTGGCCTCAATTATACAATATTATATGATTCAGCCGAATACTTTAATTCGAACTTCTCTGAAGAGGAGTATATAAATTATAGTGGATATTATTCTAAGAGTGATAGTAATTATACTTCAGAATTTGCGGGATATCTGCATAGTTTAAACTTTACATATGTAGGAGATAATTTTTCTTATGTCTCTAACTCGCGTTCTGTTTATTATCATGAAAATAACTCGAATCCGTCTGTTTATTCTTATAAAACTGATTATACATATAATTCAATGAGTGGTTCTTATAGTGGAGTTATGGTTTATGATGTGAATGATTATTCAATTTATGGCTTATCATTAAATGATGTTTATGCTGGTGACAAATTATTACCATCTATTGAAGATTCAATTAAATATTCACAATATGTTAGTTATGAAGATTTTGGTAATGGAAGTCATTTCTTTAATCTAGGATATAGTTTTAATATATCTTCTAGTGAATTTTTTGATTATATAATTAAACTTACTCCGCATCCAGATGCTTTAAATGTGGTAATTGATCAGATCTCGTCATTTAATTATTTAATTACAGGAGATGGTAATGATTTTATAATTATGGGTAGTGGTGAAAATTATTTATATACTGGCAACGGTAATAGTAATATTTCTGTTGGAGATGGTAATAATTATATTAATTTAGGTAATGGTAATAATAATTTGTCGGTTGGTTATCATGAGTCTGGAGAATCTACTATTGGTGGAATAACGGTTACTTTTGCTGATAGCAAGCAAGCGGATTATTCCCTTAATAACATAGTTGTAGGCGAAGGTAATAATAATATTAATGTTGCAGGAAAAGTTGGCGAAGGTAATGATATTTATGATAATAAGATCATAGCTGGGAATGGAGATAATGATATTATTTCAGGTTATAAAAACACTGAAGCGTTTGAAATTGGTAATTCTAATAACCTTGTACAAGTTGGAGATGGTGTTAATTATATTGAAACTGTAGGTCGTAGCAATTCTGTGGAAGCTGGAGATGGTGGTAATATAATATTTTCAATTTCTACTGAGAAAGCTCATATTATTTCGGGATCTGGTGCTGATCGTATAAGCGCTATTGGTAGTAATTATATAGATTCTGGAGCTGGTAACGATACGATAGATGTTAGTAAAGTTATTACTTATTATAGCTTAGGTAATATTTTTAATTTCAACTCATCGGCTGATGATCATAATGTTATTATTGGTGGTATAGGTCGAGATATATTGATCGGAGGAGAAGGTCATGATACTTTTGGCTTTGATTTTACAAGATTAGATTCGACACAAAATATTACTGATGAAATATCAAATTTTAAAACGGGTATTGATAAAATTGCTATATTTAATCTTAATAATACTACTTTAAATTTTGATAATTTAACTATTAATTATTCTGCCGATGGTCATACTGTCCAAGTTAGTTATACCGATGAAGCAGGACATAATTTTGCAGTAAATGTTAGTGGAACTAATATTGACCATAATAATGGTCATGACTTGGCAGCTAATGATTTTACTTTCTCAAATGAGCATAATATTTTAGGGATTGGATAGTAACTTTAAATATTTTTTATTTCGCTAAAGAACTCCTTGCAATAAAATGTAAGGAGTTTTTTAAATTAAAAATTCATTAATTAGTTTAATAATATTTTATTTAATGCTAGAACCAACTTATGGTTAATGTTTTTTTATTCAGGGAGAGTTCTTATGGCAACGGTTATTACTTATAAAGGATTATATACTATTTATAAAGGTGATGGGGAGAATGATAATATAAACAGCACAGCAAGATATACTGAAATTGATAGCGATGATGGCGATGATAATATAAATGTTAATGTTTCTGTAGCTAATTTTACTAATTTTGCTAAAACTTTTATATATACTCGTAATGGTAATGATATCGTTAATGCATCGGGCTATAAAATGGAGGTTTATGGTGGTGATGGTAATGACATACTAACACTTAATACTTATTCTTCTATGTTTGTATTAGGTGGTAGTGGAGATGATGTTTTTGACCTTACGGCAGGAGAGTATAGCAGTAATATAATTGCTGGGATTAGCTCGGAATCTTCAATTTACTCAGAATTTGCACAAGAAGACTTTGGCGATGATACTATAAAATTTAATGCCCCAGCTAGCTATATTTATGATTACCATGGCAATAATACTATAACTGGTATTGGTACTGCGCACGAAGTAGTTACTGGAGATGGTGATGATGAGATACATCTATCTTATTCTACTAAGGAAGCTTTTTTTATTTCTGAACATAGTAGTTACGTGAATGCTGGCGACGGGAATAATATAGTTGAAATTAATTCTGGCGGAATTAATGCTGAAGAAACTAATTATGTTAAAACTGGATCAGGAAGTGATACCATAACAATTAGTAATTTAACTAGTGATGCTAAGTCTGGCTTTGTAGTTAACAATACCATCGATTCTGGAGATGGTGGTGATACTATAAATATTGCTGAAGGTAATAATGTTATTAATAGTGGAAACGGTGATGATACCATAGTATCTGGCTATAAAGATGATAATTATACTATAGGAACTGGTACAAATGATATTAAGGCAGATGATGGTAATAATTCTATAGATGCGGTTGGTTCTACTAACTCAGTCTTAAGTGGTAATGGTGACGACTATATTCATATCGTAGGAAATAATAATAATATAAATGCTGGCGACGGTGATAATATTATAAATGTATCTGGTATTACTAATAATATAATATCTGGCGGTGGTAATGATTATATTGCGGTTAGTGGTGCAAGCAGCAGTACAAGCAGTATAATCGGAGGCTTGGGTAAAGATATTTTAATTGGTGGAAATGGTCATGATACTTTTAAATTTGATTTTATTCGTGGTGACTCAACCTCATTAGATACAGATATAGTAAAGAATTTTGCTCAAGGAAGTGATAAAATTGAAATATTTAATACTAATAATGATAATTTAAATTTTGACTCTTTGCGTATTGAGTATTCTTCAAATGGTAAAACAGCTATAGTGAGTTATTCAGATGATGCAGGGCATGATTTTAAATTAAATATTAGCGGATCTAGTATCGATCATAATCATGGTCATGATTTAACCTCTAACGATTTTACTTTCTCAAATGAGCATAATATTTTAGGGATTGGTTAATTTTCTTATATAGTATTTCTTAATTGAAATGAATGTATTTATGGAGCCTTCAGTAAAACATA
>CAYZBM010000019.1:0-27317 GCA_964476705.1 uncultured Rickettsiales bacterium
ACAACTGGGAAAAAAGTGTTTTTTATAAAAAAACACTTTTTCACAACCGACTATGGATCCTGAACAAAACATAAATACATTCATTTCAATTAAGAAATACTATACTTTAAAAAATATCGTAAGATGTTTTTTCATGGGCAACTACGTATAGATTATAAATCAAGCCTTACCTTGCCACATCCCGTATATAGCTTTTAATGAACCTAAGAAATAGGCTGCAAGCAAGTAAGAACCTCCCCCTACTCCTAAAAGAATTGCTAGATTAAAAAATGGTAATAAACCACTTGATAGCCCTAATAAATTTAAGGCCAGAATATATTTTAAAACAACAATAGTGACAATCATAGTAACCGCAGAAATCAATATTTTTAATGCCGCTTGTTTGAGCTCTTGGTCAATAATAAAAACCTTATCTTTAGTAAGTTTACTAACTAAACAAGCTACATTTATCCATGAGGATAAAATTGTGGATAAAGCTAGTCCTAAATAGCCAATAAATCTAGTTAAGATTAAAGCACTAACCGTATTTACTGTTAAACATAATAAGGCAATTTTAACTGGAGTTTTAGTATCTCCTGCCGCAAAAAAAGATGGTAGAAAAACTTTAACCATAACAAATGCCGGCAATCCCAAAGATAGCACAGCTAAAGTTGCTGCTGTTCCCTTAACTGAATCATAGTTAAAAGCGCCATGTCTAAACATTAAATCAATTAACTCACTTGATAATAACAAAAAACCTAAAGCGGCCGGGACTATAAGAAATAATGCCACCTCAATTGCTCTATTTTGAATTTTACTAGCCTCAATATAATTTTCAGCTTTTACGAATTTAGAGAGGCTAGGAAGCATTGCTATTCCCAAAGCCGTACCAACTAAGGCTAAGGGAAACTGAGTTAATCTATCGGCATAATAAAGGTAAGAAACCGCTGAACTTATTGTGGTGCCAATAATATTATCAATCAAAACATTCAGCTGCATAACCCCGCCACCAATTATTCCTGGCAACATTCTTTTGGATAATAATTTGGTATCAGCAGTAATTTTTGGTAAGGCTAGTTTAACAAATATGCCATTTTTTTTGACTGAAAAATATAAAATAACCGCCTGTATTACTCCAGCTATAAGTATTCCATAACAAAGAGCATGGGCTGGAGTTTCGGTATATTGAGAACCCCATACTAAGGCAATAATCATTCCTATATTTAATAGAGCAGGAACTATCGCAGCTACTGCAAATTTACCTAGGCTTTGTAATATTCCAGAAAATAATGAAATTATTGATACTAGCAGTAGATAAGGAAAAACTATCCGGCCAAATTCTATGACATTAGACATTTTTTCTTTATCGCTTTTAAAACCTAAAGCTAAAACATTCATTATATTTGGCATAAAAATAATCATCATTATAGTAAGACAAAATACTATAACTACTAGCCAGCCTAAAACCATTGAAGCAAATTTAGAAGATTCTTCTTTGCCTTCGGCTATAAGCTTTCCAGAAAAAATTGGGACAAAAGAATTATTTACCGCCCCTTCTGCTGTTAATTGCCGAAAAAAATTTGGCAAGCGATAAGCAATTATAAAGGCATCAGCTATTCCACCAGTTCCTAACTTATTAGCAATAATCATATCCCTAACATAACCAAACATCCTTGAAACAAGGGTTAGAACACTTACCACCGCTGCGGATTTTAATAATGACATAGATTCTATATTACCTATTTTGTTTAAGTTAAACATGCATTAGCTAAAACATACCTAAATTATGCATCATTTATAACAAAGGTCCATGAAGTTACAATATCTATCTTATTCTAGCTTAATTAGCTGGATTAGCTTTTTTTAAAATTACAACACTAACTTAAAGTTGCGATTATCTATAATATATGCTAAATGAGCTACTTAAATCTTAATTTATATTACCAATAATTATAGACTTATTAGAATTTATGCCTCGCTTAATTAAAGATAATACTAAAATAAATTTTATGGGTAAACGCCTGATATATTTTTCTATATCAGTGTTCTTGGTATTGGCCTCCATTGGCCTGGTTGCTATAAAAGGTCTTAATTTAGGCATCGATTTTACTGGCGGCATTTTAATTGAAACTAAATTTAAAGAAGCCCCTAAGCTTGAGGATTTACGTGGCATTTTTGCTAAAACAGATATTGGCGAAGTATCTTTACAAACGTTAGGTTTGCCTACAAATATTTTAATTAGAATCGGACAAAAAGAAGAAATTGGAGAAAAACAAATTAAAACTATTGAACAAGTAAAAAGCCTACTTGAAGATAATTTTAAAGGTCAAATAGAATATAGAAAAATTGATTATGTTGGACCTAAAGTTGGTCGCGAATTAATAAAATCTGGAGCTTTAGCTTTAGTTATAGCTCTGGTTGCTATGATGTTATATATCTGGTTTCGTTTCGAATGGTTTTATGGCGTTGGTGGTATAGTTTGCCTTATCCACGATGCAATCTTAACTATAGGTTTTTATAGCCTAACTGGGCTTGATTTCAACTTATCATCTATCGCCGCTATTTTAACCGTAGTTGGGTATTCAATTAATGATTCAGTAGTAATATTCGATAGGATTCGTGACGATTTAAGAAAATATAAAAAACTACCTTTAGATGAATTAATCAATAATAGCTTAAATAGCACTTTATCTAGAACTATTATGACCTCGTCTACAACTATGCTGGCACTACTTGCTTTGGTTATATTGGGCGGCTCTGTGTTATATAGCTTTAGTTTAGCAACATTATTTGGTATCGCAGTTGGAACTTATTCTTCTATATATATCGGTACGCCAATATTAATGTATCTAAAGGTCCATAAACCTTCTTAATTATTTTTCCAAAATGCAAATTATTAGAACCCACGAGCAAATTCCAGAAGCAGCAAAAAACAGTGTTATTGCTCTGGGTAATTTTGATGGAATGCACAAAGGGCACGCTTTAGTTATAAATAAAGCAAAAGATATCAGCCGCAAATTAAATTGCCCCCTAGCCTTAATGACTTTTGAGCCCCATCCTAACAAAATATTGGGAAATAAAGATCCAAATTTTCGGTTAACTATCCTAGAAAAAAAAGCTGAGCTTGCTGATAATCTAGGTGTAGATTTTTTATTTGTTACTGATTTTAATTATGACTTTGCAGCTATCTCTCCAGAGAATTTTATTAAGACTTTTCTAGTAGGTAAGCTAAAAGTAAAGCATATAGTTGTTGGTGATAATTTTACATTTGGCCATAAGCGCAAAGGAAATACTGATTTACTTAAAGACCTATCTGTTGAATATTCATACGACTCTACTGAAATTATTACCAAAAACAATCAAAGTAGCGAGATTATATATTCCTCAACCTTAGTCCGAAACTCTTTAAGGTCTGGCAACATAAAATTAGCCAATGACATTTTAGGACGTAATTTTTCCTATAAAGGTAAAATTATAAAAGGAAATAATCTTGGAGAAAAATTAGGTTTTAGAACTATAAATCTAGAAATACCAGAAGATATGATTATTCCTTGTCTGGGAGTCTATGCTGTAGAGGCAAATATAAGTGGTGATCTTTATAATGGTGTTGCAAATATAGGCAAAAGGCCAACTATAGCACTAAATGAAATTATTATTGAAATTCATCTATTTAACTTTGACCAAATGGTATATGAGCAGTATATAGAAGTATATTTAGTAGATTTTATTCGCAAAGAAAAAAAATTCTTAAGCATAGAAGACCTACAAGAACAGATCGGTAAAGATTGTATAACGGCAAAAGATATTCTGGGTATTTAATGCGTATTTTTTTGAGTCTATTATTAGTTTGTATAATTGTTTTACTAGATCAAGTAAGCAAGTATTATGTATTTGATTTCCTGGCAAATAAGCCTAATAATATGATGGAAATAACTTCATTTTTTAATTTAGTTACAGTGCGTAATTATGGAATTAGCTTTGGCATGTTTAATAATCTTAGCTATGGAAAATGGATCTTAACTATACTTGCAGGTAGTATAACTATTGGCTTGTTATATTGGTTAAAAATAACCAAAACTTATTATTTTTCAGTAGCTTTAAGCTTGATTATAGGTGGAGCTATTGGTAATATAATAGATCGAGCGTATTTGGGATCAGTTGCTGACTTTCTAGATTTCCATATATTTGAATATCACTGGCCAGCATTCAATTTTGCAGATAGTTATATCTTTATTGGAACTATGTTAGTATGTTTAGAACAATTTTTTCTTTCTAGAAAAATTCGTCCGTAAAAAGTATTTTTTGTAAAATAACTAATGGTAATTAGAAAATGAAAAAAAATTATTTACTAAAAAAAACTAGCGTAGCTATAGCTCTCATGTTAACTATCTCTAATTGCGGAGGTAATGTTAGGCAATCTCTTGGTATCTATAAATCAGAACCTGATGCCTTTAGAGTTGTTTCAACTCCGCCTTTAACCTTGCCACCTGATTTTTCTCTTAAAATGCCAGAACCTGGAGCAAGCCCATTAAACTCAGTTAACATTACTAAAGAAGCTGAAAATACTGTCTTTAGTAATAGTAGCGGAAATATAGAAAAAAAAGCTATATCTTCTGGAGACCAAGAATTTCTAATGCAGGCTGGAGCTGACAAATCAGACTCTAATATAAGAACTATATTGGCAAATGATGAAAGAGCTCAAGAAGAGAAAAAAGAGAAAAAAAATATCTTTGAAAAAATGGCCGATCATTTAAATCCTAATAGCACAGACCAAGATGCAGTAGTTAATGCATCTAAAGAAAAAAAGCGAGTGGACAAAAATAAACAACTTGGCAAAGAAGTAAACGAAGGAACTGTCCCGGTAGTAGATAAAGATAAAAGAGATAAAGGATTTATAAATAGGGTCCTGGGTTTATAAAATGCACTTTATAAAGATATTATTATTTATTGCTATCATTTCCATTAACTATTCTTCTTATGCTTTTAAATCCGAAGAGTTTTGGCTTAAAAATGGTATGCAATGTGTAGTAATACCAAACAATAAGGTGCCGGCAATTTCTCATATAATATTTTATAAGACTGGAGCTATTGATGAAAAAGCTGGCAAGTCTGGTCTTGCTCATTTCTTAGAGCATTTAATGTTTAAATCTACAAAAAATCATAAGACTGGAGAATTTTCTTCACTAATAACCCAAACTGGTGGCGAAAACAATGCTTTTACCACTAATGATTATACTGGTTATTATGAAAATATTCCTAAATCAGAGCTTGAAAATATTATTAAACTTGAAGCCGATAGAATGCAGAATCTAAATTTTAATGAAGATGAATTTAATAAAGAAAGAGAAGTCATAATTGAAGAAAAAAGAATGCGGCTTGATAATAACCCTGAGGCCATATTAGAGAAAAAAATGGAAGTCTTATTATATAAAGGACATCCTTATGAAAAGCCAACTATTGGCAAATTAAAGGATTTAAGAGCCCTTAGTATAAATGATACTAAAAAATGGTATGATACTTACTATAAGCCTAATAATGCTATTTTGATTGTCTCTGGCGATATCTCAGCCAAAGAATTAAAACCCTTAGCTGAAAAATACTATGGTTCCATAAAATCTGGTAATATACCTACCAGAATAAATTTTAAAATTCCTAGTCTTAAGGACGCCCAAACAGTAAGTTATTCAAGTCCCTTAGTTGGCAATGATAAATTAATCAGACGTTATTTAGCTCCTAGTCAAAATAAAAAACTTTCTTGTAGTGACTGTTATGCTTTAATCGTCTTATCAGAGTTATTGGGCTCTAGTCAGACTAGTTTATTATATGATTCTTTAGTAAGAAAACAAAAATTGGCCGTAAATATAGAAACTTCATATTATGATTTATTTCTAGGACCAAGCTCTTTTGCTATAGAAGCTGTTCTTGCCGATGGAATAAATTTTAAAACTTTTGAATCTGCTCTTAATGCTGAACTTAACAAATTTATCAATAATCCTATCGATGAGCAAGATTTGGCGCGAGTAAAAAATACGCTTACTGCTAATTTAATCTATGATCATGAGAATTTGCAATCCTTAGCATATATTTACGGTCAAGCTATGATTATTGGAGTAGGCAGAAAATATGTTGAAACTTGGGAAGACAAAATTAAAAATGTGACCAAAGAACAAGTACAAAATGTTGCAAAAAATATTTTACAAGATAAAAACAATGTAACTGGATATCTAATAAAAGCCGATGTTAAGTAACTTTATCAATCATATTCTAAAACAACTATCGCTAATTTTATTATTAGTCCTGATATTAATTCCTTCTTTGGCCTTAGCTCAAGTAAATATCAAAGAATTTTATACTAAAAAATCAAAGGTAAAATTTTGGTTAAATGAGGATAAATTTTTACCAATAGTTGCTATAAATATAATATTCAAAAATAGCGGAACAGCTTATGACCCTAAGGACAAACTGGGATTGGCAATTTTAACCACCTCTTTGCTTGATGAGGGTTCTGGCGATCTTTCCGACATTGAGTTTAAGAAAAAACTAGAAGAATATGCCATTCAAATGGATTTTGGTGTAACTAAAGACTATATGTTTATAAATATCAAAACATTAAGCAAAAATCTAGCAGCCACTTTAGATCTGCTAGAAAAGGTTCTAATCTCGCCAGATTTTGATAATAAAGCTATTGAAAGATCTAAAAATCAAGCTATTGCAAGAATCTTGTCTTTACAAGAAGATCCAGGATATCTTGCTTTAAATGGTATTTATAAGGGAATTTTTAAAACCCATCCTTATGCCCATCCTATCAATGGTACTATAGAAAATATTCGTAATATAACCAAAGCTGATTTGCAAAAATATGTAAGAAATAATTTTACAAAAGATAATTTAATTATTTCCGTTGCTGGAGATGCTGAAGAAAAAAATATTTCAGCCCTTATAGATCAAACTTTAGATTTGTTACCAACAACAAAAAATAAGCTCTCAGAACTACCTGTTATCCAATATAATAATAAACCTGAGCTTATCTCTATAAGTAAACCATTACCCCAAAATACTATTCTAATGGGCTTTAAAAGCGTTAAAAGAACCGACCCCGATTATTATGCAGCATATATTACTAATTATATTTTAGGTGGTGGCGGCTTTGAATCACGTTTAATGAAAAATTTACGTGAAAAAAATGGCTTAGTATATAGTACGAGCAGTGATCTTGATTTATTTCAACAATCTGGGATTATGGTATTATCCGCAGCAACCAGAAAAACTGATTATAAAAAAACTAAAAATCTAATGAATGAAATCTTAGAGGATGCCAAAAAAGGTAATTTTTCAGAAGTTGAACTGAATATGGCAAAAAAATATTTAACCGGTTCCTTCCCCTTACAATTAATTACTAATACTAATATTGCTCAAGTGATGAATTCAATGCAACTTAATAATCTGCCGATAGATTTTATTCAAAAAAGAGATTCTTTTATTAATGGAGTTACATTAGCCACTCTAAATAGCTTGGCTCCTAAATTATTAGATAATAAAAATATGGTTACAGTCATAGTTGGTAGTAATTTATAATTTTAAAAGAGTTTTGAAAGGAAAATAGATAACTCATGATCGATAAATTATATACTCAAGATTTAAGTAATTGTTTTAATGCAACAATTGATAATAGTAGTTTTGCAGATTTTGGAGAAAAGGCTATAGGCATATCCTCAGAAATTAAAAATTATTCTTTGATACAAAGCGCTCTAAATAGAACTAAAATAGCCGATCTTAATCTTATAGCTCAGAAAATAACCGATAATTTTTCACAAATCATTGTTGTGGGAACTGGCGGATCAACAATTTGCCCCCAAACTTTAACCGCCTTAGGAAAATATTCTAATATTAAATATCTTGAAAATACTGATCCATTTGAGATGGAATTATTATTAAACTATCTCGATATAAAAAATACATTTTTTATTATAACTAGTAAATCTGGCGAAACTTTAGAAACTATTGCTCAGTTTTTAGCTATTGTCTATTTATATAAAGAAAAAAACATTGCTAATTTTAATAAAAATTTTCTAATTATTACCGATCCTAAAAAATCTTCTTTAAAAACTATTGCTGAGGAAATAAATATTTCAATAATTGATCACGAAAGTGAAATTGGCGGACGATATTCAATATTTACTAATGTTGGACTACTTCCTGCTCTTATCTCAGGATTGGATGGGAATGAAATATTAGACGGAGCAGAATATACTATTAAAAACCTCATAAGCCCAGCAGAGGGCGCCGCTTTAAATTTATGTATGTTGCAAAACAAAATAAATAATCTAGTCTCAATGAGTTATATTTCTTGCTTCAAAAATTTAAATTTTTTATTTAAACAATTATATGCTGAAAGTTTAGGAAAAAATTCTCTAGGAATAAATCCTTTAACTGCCATAGGAACTATCGATCAACATAGTCAATTACAATTATATTTAGACGGGCCTAAAGATAAATTTCTTAATATTATTAGCTTAAATACTAAAACCGCAGGTAATAAGATTGCTCAAAACAATCACTCATCTATTACCAATAATTATAATATTGGCGATATCCATTATGCTTGTAAGCAAGCTACCTGCTTAGCCCTAAAAGAATTTAATCGTCCATTTAAGCAAACGATAGTAAAAAATATAGATGCAAAAACTATATCTGCACTTGCTATGCATCTAATTCTAGAAACAATAATCACCGCAAAATTAATGAATATTGATCCTTTTAATCAGCCCTCAGTCGAAATAGGTAAGATAAAAACTCGAGAATTACTTGCCAATGGCCTGTAATAACATCTATAGTACACTCATAATTATTTAGTTTATTTAGCCGGAAAAAATTATGAGTTCCATTATCCATTTGTTGTCAGATACAACGATAAGTCGTATCGCAGCAGGAGAAGTTATTGAACGCCCAGCCTCTGTTGTCAAAGAACTAGTTGAGAATTCTATAGATGCAGAATCAACAAATATCCATGTTATAATTAATAACGGGGGTAGGAATCTTATTTCAGTAAGTGATAATGGCAAAGGAATGAGTAAAGAGGATCTTAAATTATGCGTAGAAAGACACGCAACTTCTAAACTAAATGATGAAGATATATTTGATATAAATTTTCTTGGCTTTAGAGGCGAAGCCATCCCCTCAATTGGCTCGGTAAGCCGAATGAGTATAATCAGTAAAACTAGAGATAGCGATACCGCCTATGGTATAAGAATTAATGGTGGAGAAAAATCAGAAATTTTTCCAAGCACTTTAAATCAAGGTACTAAAATTGAAATCAGAGATTTGTTTTTTGCAACTCCAGCAAGATTAAAATTTCTTAAAAGTGAAAATACTGAAACTCAGTATATTTATGATATTATAGTAAAACTTGCCCTCTGCTATCCAAAAATTGGATTTATTTTAAGTACTGAGAAAAAAACTTTGCTTACTATCAAAGAAAATTCAGCAAATAATGAAGAGGTCAATAAAGAACGTTTAAAAGCAATAATGGGCCAAGATTTTATTGATAATTCTCTAATCATAAATCTTTCTCGAGATAATATGAAAGTTACAGGTTATGCTGCTATTCCAACTTATAATAAAGGAACGGCTAATTCACAATTCATGTTTGTCAATAATCGGCCGGTAAAAGATAAACTAATTATTGGTGCTATCCGTGCTTCATATCGAGATTATTTGGCTATCAATCGCTATCCTGTAGTTATAATATTTGTAGAAGTTCCTCAAGATGAACTTGATGTTAACGTTCATCCAACTAAAGCTGAAGTTAGATTTCGTTATGGTGATAAAGTAAGAGGAATAATTATATCAGCATTAAATAAAGCTCTAGCCCAAGGAACCAATAAAGCTTCAACTACAGTTGCAAATCAAGCTATTGCTTATTTTAAAAAAGATATTAATATCCATACAGAAAATACTATTAGTCCCCTGCCCTTAAATCAAAATTTATATCAAAAATCTACCAATTTAGCTTTTGAAATGAGTAGATCTATAGATCCATTAGCAAATATCGATAATCTAATGGAAAATTTTAATGCTACAATGCCATCCAGCGTTAATTTAACTAGTTTTACCACGAAACGAAATTTGAGCTCTTTTTTAGAAAACAAAGAGTCCCAAGAAGAAATAAGAGAATTGCCGCCAACTAATTCTAATCAAAAGCTTGGGATGGCTCATTGTCAATTACACGAAACTTATATTATAGCCCAAACTGAAAATAGTATAATTATAGTCGATCAGCATGCGGCTCATGAACGTTTAGTTTATGAAAAAATGAAAATTCAATTGGCCCAGAAAAAGATCGTTAGCCAACGTTTGTTGATTCCAGAAATTATTGAACTAGATGCTATTGCTATTGAAAATATTATGACCCAAGCTGATTTGTTTAAGTCTCTAGGATTAACTATTGAAACTTTTGGCGACAATGCGATAATAGTCAGAGAGACCCCTGCTCTACTTGGCAATGTAGATATAAAATTATTAATCCAAGACCTCTTGAGCGAATTAGCCGAGCACGGCAAAACAATCGCTTTAGAAGAAGCTATCGAACATATTTGCTCTCGTATAGCTTGCCACGGATCAATTAGGGCTGGAAGACTTTTAAATCGGGAAGAAATGAATAGTTTATTACGCGAGATGGAAGTTACTCCATATTCTGGTCAATGTAATCATGGTAGGCCCACTTATTTGGAACTAAACTTAAAAGATATCGAAAAATTGTTTGGCAGAAGATAGCTATTGTTATATAAGCTGTGTTCTAAATCTAATGTCCATATCCTTGTAATTAGTTAACAGTAAAGCAAAGCCTAAGAAAAATATGAAAACTCCTATTAAAAAAGTTCTAATTTCAGTATCTGATAAAAGCAATATTGAAGATCTAGCCAAGTTTTTAAATAATCAAAATATGGAAATTTTTTCAACTGGTGGTACGGCAAAAAAACTAATAGAGCAGGGGATTCCAGTTAAAGATATCTCTGTACTTACTGGTTTTCCAGAAATTCTTGATGGCAGAGTAAAAACTTTACACCCTAAAGTTCATGGTGGATTATTAGCTAAATTAGATGATAAAACTCACCGACAAGAAATGTCTGATAATGGCATAGAGTCTATTGATTTAATTATAGTAAATCTATATCCATTTGTTGAAACTTTAGCTAAGGGCGCAAGTAAAGAAGAAATTATTGAGAATATCGATATTGGCGGACCGTCAATGTTAAGATCTGCAGCTAAAAATTATCATTTTACCACCATTGTAACGGACCCGAATGATTATTCTATTCTAATCGAAGAAATTAAAAATAATGCTGGAGCTACTTCTTTAGAGTTCAGATTTAATATGGCAAAAAAAGCTTTTAATATGACTGCTAATTACGATGCCGCAATTAGTAATTGGTTTAATAGCCTAGATAATACTGTAAATGATCTTCCTGAAAATTATGTTTTATCTGGTACTTTAAAACAAAATTTACGTTATGGTGAAAATCCTCATCAAAATGCGGCCTTTTATACTTATGGCAGCAAATGTGGAATCGCAGCATCAACTCAACTTCAAGGCAAAGAATTAAGCTACAATAATATTAATGATGCTGATAGTGCCTTACAAATAGTTATGGATTTTATAGAGCCAACCGCAGTAGTAGTAAAACATGCAAACCCTTGTGGTGCTGCTTTTGCAAATACTATAGAGGAAGCTTACGATAAAGCTTTAGCCTGTGATCCAGTTAGTGCTTTTGGTGGCATTTTAGCCTTTAATAGGCCAGTAACCATAGCTTTAGCTGAAAAAATAAGTCCGTTATTTGCTGAAGCAATTATTGCCCCAAGCGTGGAACCTCAGGCTTTAGAAATTTTAGCTAAAAAGAAAAATTTACGAATTTTAATTTGTGACATGACTCAAGTTAAAAATAATTCTTTAATGGTAAAATCAGTTCTTGGCGGATTTTTAGTCCAAGATATCGACAAAAAAGTAATTACTAAAGATGACACTAAACTGGTCTCAAAACGGGTTCCTAATGAGCAAGAGTTAAATGATCTAGTTTTTGCCTTTAAAATTTGTAAGCATGTAAAATCTAATGCCATAGTCATAGTAAAAAATTCAGCAACCATAGGAATTGGGGCAGGGCAGATGAGCAGGGTTGATTCGGTAAAAATAGCCCTAATGAAAGCTAATTCTATTAATGCTAACCTTAATGGCGCAGTACTTGCATCTGACGCATTCTTTCCATTCCCTGATTCAGTTACCATTGCAGCTAATGCCGGAATTAAAGCCTTAATTCAAACTAGTGGTTCTATAAGGGATAACGAGGTAATACAGGAAGCTGATAAATTGGAGGTGAGTTTACTTCACACTGACATTAGGCATTTTAAGCATTAATTAAATTTGCAGTATTCTTAAACTCTATTCAACTAATTGGTCATAAATAAATTTCATATCAGAATAATTAACTAAGTAGGTTTTTCCTACTTTTGTGCTTTCTCCATTATAAACAAGAAAACCAAAAGGCGCCTTATCCCCTACTAATTCATAATAATACTCAATATTATCAAGCAAGGAGCTAGTAAAAGTGGCCGTTGATTTTATTTCTATAGGATAGAATTTTCCTGACTTTCTATAAATTAGATCTATTTCTTTTTGACTGCTATCACGATAGAAATATAGATTTAAATTTGTTACTATTCCATTATTAGATAGATATTTTATCAATTCCATTATGACTAAATTCTCAAATAAGCAACCCCGATATTTAGTAATACCTATTTCTTCAACATTTTCTATACTAAGTAAATTGCATAAAAGACCTGTATCTGTAAAATATATTTTTGGCGACTTGATTAATCTTTTCCCTATATTTTCAAAAAATGGAGTAAGAGTGTAAATTAAAAAACTAGCTTCTAGCACTGAAAGCCAATTTTTTATAGTATGACCACTTACGCCAACATCGTTACTTATAGAGTCTATATTTATTACACTTCCAACTCTTGCAGCTAACATAATTATAAATTTTCTAAAAAGATTTAAATCTTTTACATTTATTATTTCTCTTACATCGCGCTCAAGATAAGTTTGAATATAACTAATATAAAAATCTTTCGAATCAATATTTCTAGTATAAAGGGCTGGATAACTACCTTTATATATTTGCTCATCAACAGAAATATCTATGTGGTTTTCTTTTAATTCATAACTACTAAGTGGATAAAGATTAAAAATAGCAGTCCGACCTGCTAAAGATTGACTTACGTGATTTTGCAATAATAATTGGTGACTACCCGTAACTATAAACTGTCCCATTATTGAACTTTCATCCACCATAACCTGAATATAAGATAATAATTCTGGCATCCTTTGTATTTCATCAAAAATACAACCTTTTTGATGATTAGCCAAAAAAGTTTTAACATCTCTAGAAATTAAATCTCTAGATGTTGGAAGTTCTAAATTTATATATGGCTTGGATGGAAAAAGATGCTTAACTAAAGTAGTTTTGCCTGACTGCCTTGGTCCATATAAGGTAATGACCGGAAATACGTTGGCAAGAGAAAGAACTTTATTAATAGCTTGGCGAACAAACATAAGCTTTATACAAATTTGAAGTTGACTTGTTGATATGCAAGACACTAATGCAACGATCGCCACTTTGCAAGTAAATATTTACAAATTTGAAGTTAAGTTACAAATCCGCTCGGAATAAATTAACAAAAAAATACCTTTTAATATAGAAAGTAGATATATTTTATGTAAATATGAAATAGAAATACGAATTCGCACGAAATTATTTTTTATTTAGTAAATTCAAAAACTTATTGGCATTTAAAACTTATAATTATCGATACTCTTGGATCAAGCAATTAGATTATTTTTCCACTCCATAGCTGCTCTAAGAAATTCCGCCAAGGAAGATGTTCGATATTATCTCCCATATTTCTTTTATCATTTTCAAAAGAAATTATAATCATTCTTTTTAATTTATATTCTTCTTTTAAGGCGAGCAGGGATTTCTTATCTTGAGAAGATACTCTGGTAGAGCTTTTTACCTCAACGGCAACTTCCATATCGCCTAAAATGAAATCTACTTCCAAGTTAGTACTCGTCCTCCAGTAATATATTGGTAACTCTGGATTCTTATAAGCAATATAAGCTTTTAATTCCATTAATATATAATTTTCAAAAGATTTACCAAATTCTTTAGTACCTAGACTTGGAGTTCTTCGGCTCAAATAATTTGCAACACCAACATCAAAAAAATAAAATTTTTCGCTTTCAATAAGTCTTCTATTTATTACTTTACGCCAAGGTTGTAATTTAAATCCTAACAAGGTATCTTCTAATACTTGAAAATAATTCCGCACCACTTTGGCACTAACTCCAGATTCTCTAGACACATTGGTATAATTAAGTAATTCACCACTAGTAATTGCGGCTATTTTTAAAAATTCTGAAAAAGCCGGTAAATTTTGTGTTAAAGACCACGAAACTATCTCTTCTTTTAAATAGTCAGCAACGTATGATCTAAGTTCTAATATAGGATCTTCAGCAACATAATGTGAAGGTAATAAACCAGAAATAATTGCTTTTTCTATATCCAGGTTAGGGATTTCTGGATAACATAATGGGGTCATAGTATAACGCCAAGCTCTTCCTCCTAGCAAATTAGCATGAGTTTCTCTTAATTTACGCGGACTTGAGCCAGTAAGTAAAAAAGAAATTCCTTTATTCTCAATTAACCAATGTACCTCATTTAAAATTAACGGGACCATTTGTACTTCATCAATAATAATCAAGTTTTTAGTATCTTGATATCTTTCTCTAAGTAACCAGGGACTGCTCCCATACTCAATAAAAATATTAGTATTAAGAAGATCTATAACTATAGCATCTTTATAATGCTCTTTTAACCAATAGCTTTTACCAACTTTTCTCGGTCCCCATAGAAAAGCTGATTTGCCAATTGGCAATTTAATATCTAAAATTCTTTTAAAATTTATACTCATAGAAGCCATTATATGCCAAATATTCTTCCTAGTCAAGAAAGATAATCTTTCCTTATGTAAACAACTATCTAGATAAATTCTCCTTATAGGGAATATAATCCAGATTTTTTTAAGCATCTTGCAAATTTGAAGTTGACTTATAAATTTGTAAATATTTAGAATATTGTTTAGTTTTGCGAATTTAAGTTTAATCTATTATAATTAAGTTCACCAATAATCCTTATATAGGTAATGCATTATGCTTATTCGCTTATTCTTCTCTTTTATTCTGATCAGTTCTTTAATGCTAAATTCAAGTTTGGCAGCAAACTTAGTTACTTTAGACAGTCCTCAGGGCAGGGAATATTTTGATCATTCGCAAGCTAAAGTAGATTTTTTTTCATTAGCTAACAACTTTGTTCCGCAAGAAAATAAAATGTATTGTGGATTAGCATCATCTGCAATTGTCCTCAACTCTCTACGCCTAGGTAATCCAAATACTAATCCTCTTCCTTTAGATAATTCGCTATTATCCTCAAAAGACCAAATATATTTGCCTAAAGGCTTTAATCCTATTTTTGAACGTTATACCCAAAATAATTTGCTAAATGAAAAAACTAAAACTAAATCACAAATATTGGGTGAACCTATAATAATAAAAGATAAAAAAATTAGTGATTATGGCTTACAATTAAAGCAATTAGCTGATGTTTTAAGCGCAAATGGAGTAAATGTTAAAGTAAGGGTAGCTGATACTAAATTATCTAATAAAACTATCCGAGATGAGCTTGTAATCAATCTTCAAACAGCAGGAGATTATGTTCTAATTAATTATTCACGGAAAATTTTAGGGCAGGGAGACGCCGGTCATATTTCTCCACTTGGTGCTTATGATAGCGAGTCAGACTCTTTTTTAATTATGGATGTTAATCCTAATACTTCTAAATGGTATTGGGTTAAATTAGACGATCTTATAGCATCTATGCGAACCTTTGATGTCACGGAGAATAGGGGATATTTATTGATAAAAGAATAGAATTTTATAAACTTAGAACTAGCTATATCCTAAAATTAAATTAAAATGCCGCTTTTCAATTATAAGTTGCGATTTGATATAAAATGTAATATTGCAAAAAGAATTAAATTTGCTATTGTTCGCACATAAAATTTAAACTATTTATACCCTGTTACTAAGATATGCTAAACAAGATTTTAAATAAAAATGATAAGGCAGATAATGGCGAAAATAGCCAAGATCAGGGGCTCGCTTTAGCTACAGAAAAAGAGAAATCTGAAGGCCTTGAAAGTAGAAGATCCGAAGCAAATAGTGCGGCAAATCAAGAAAATGTAATAACCTCAATAATAGCAGAAGGTAATAATAAATCCGGTTTTTTAGATAAGATAGAAGCTCAAAGACAAAAAAAAGAATTAGAAAACGCCATAACTAATAACTCTATAGAGATATTAAAACAAAAAATTAGCCAAGCCAAGTCTATTGATGAATTAGAAAAATTAATTAATGAATATGAAGGTTTTTTAAGTAAATGGCATGACAAAGTTATTCTTTTGGATGATAAAAAAAAGATAGAAGAGTTTCTTGCTATAAAAGCTGCTCTTGAACAATTAAAAGAAATGGTCAAAGATCCTAATGTAATAAACTCATTAGACGCTCAAAAAATTAATAAAAGTATAGAGCAATCTTTAGCTCTTAAACAAACTTCTATAGCGGAACAAGCAGTCAAAATACTTTCTCTAAATAATAGCTTAAATTTAATTCATAATTCTATTGCAGGACAACTTAGTATACTAAGCAATCAATTGACTAATAATTCTTTGCTCCAATCAATAAATAGTAGTCTGGTTAGTTTAAAAACATTGCACTTAGCCCAAGCACCATTTAATGGAGTTACCCAAAATGCTAACTTACAAGCTCAACAGCAGTTACAAAGACTGCAGCAATTATTACAGCAACAAACAGTACAAAATATAAATAATAATCAAGCTCAAAGAACTGCTGTTTTGCCTTCAAATATTTTGCAATCCTTAGCTATCTTTAATCAACTAAATAAAATTTTTAATCAAAATCCGATATTAGCACAGCAGAATCCAACATTATTAAATAATTTAAGTCCTATAAACACCACTGTAAATGCTATAAATAATCTTAGTCGTCAGGCCCAAATTGTAATTCAAACTACGCAAAGTTTAATTGAGTCAAATTTAAAGACTAGTCAACAAACAAATCAAGTAGCAATTAATGCTACCAATAATAATATTGTGGCATCTATTAATTCACAGAATATTTCTGTTTTAGCTGATAAAATGCAAGTAGCTCAAATGCAAGCGGCTCAAGATCCATCTAAAAATAATTCCGTACAAAATAATAATATTGTTGAAAGTCAACGCCAAGCTTTAGACTCAAGGCCGCAACAACAAACCCAAAATTATAATCAAACTGCAAAAACAGCCAATTCTGCCCAAAAAATTGCAGGAGGATGTACCGATAGGGTATGCACCTGTTTGCAGAATGCTTCTGCTAATCAAGTAGTCGCAAATAATGTCATGCTTAGGGCTTAATAAAAATGAAACGAAAAAGACCACATCCCTATAATGAAGATTTTAATGATTGTTATCTAGAGGATAATATTGAACCGTATCTTGAAGCCTTTGAAGCTTTATCAAATGGTATGGGCGTTGAAACTATTAATAGATCTTTATTATCTAAAATAAATATGCTTCCGTCTTCAAATAAAGAAGAAATTATTGAAGTCTTGTTTAATGAAATTACTAATAAATCTAAAAATTTTATTTTAAGCCATAGTAGTGAAAACGAAATTATTTATAGCGACCCTACAGATCCTAAAAATCCAGAAAAGCAAATTAAATATCTATATAATGAACAAACTCAAAGCTGGGATATAATATTAGGAAAAGAAGCTAACGGAATTATTTCTTACGAAGAAGATCGTTCAATAATTCAAATAAAAAATGGTACTTGTAAAACTTATGGAAAATCATTGTCATTTCATAAAACATCTTCAGATACTATAGAAAATAAAAACAATTATATAATTCAATATAATCAAGAAAAGCAAAAAGAAGCTCTTGGAGAAGGAAATCATTTATTCTTGTTCAATGTGCCAAAAGATAAAGAAGAAGTTACCAAAGCTCTTTTAAACGACCTTAAGGCGGCTAGCTGTAGTAAAGCTAGATCTGGTTTAATAGGTCAAATAATAAATTATCTCGGTGACGATAACTTAGTTCCTATAGATCAAGGTACCGCGTATTATGAAGAAAATGGAATTTGGTATTTAAGCCATAATAGCGGCGAATGCATATTAAGCGGAAAAAATAGGTCTCTTAATCTTAACATTACTCAGCCACAAAATAATTGCTACTTAGCTTTAAGCCCGCATAAAGATGATCAAGAGGGGTTTGCAGGAGCCAGTTTTATATATTCAGATTCAAATGGGAATAGTATATCAGGCAATAATACAAGCAAAAATAATCCTACAATATTAAATAATAATATTACTTATATTAGTGTTAATGATAGTAAAGCTATAACAAACAAGAGTAGGGCAGAATATCAAAAGGTAATTACTAAACAGAATCCCGCCCTATATAAAAGTAGTAATACCTTAGAAAATAATAATCAAAATCAGCCCGCTAATAATATATCAGCTCCTATAGCCCCACAAAAATCACCTATAGATCTTGAGAATATTAAAGTTACCGGGCCTAATGGAGAAGAATTTAAGTTACGATGCCAGTTCGCAGAAAAAAACTGCTTGGATAAAAGCATATCTAAAGGCGGGAGGCCTTATGGTGCATATGTTTTAGTTTTTGAAAGAGTCGGCACAGAATTAAGTTTTAATGATGACAAGTCCAATTCATTAATTCTAGAAATTGTTGATGAGAAAAATATTTATGTCCGCTCAGGTTTTTCTGGAGAAACAGGAAATGCTGTCCAGGCAAAAATAAGTATTAATTTAAATGGCAAAGAACATAGTGCTTTATTAGCAGGGAATAAGGATAATATTGAGCAAAAACTAAGTTCACCAATATTAAAAACAAATGATTATAACAGCTTTATGTGTACGGATGGTTGCTGTGGCCATTATAGTTTAGAGAATAAATTTGCTATGAAAGGCACAAAATTACAATCCCCTAGCAATAACCTTACTAATACTAGCGTACAAAATCATATATCACCGCAGATGGCTTTAAGTTGATATATAGTAGATCAAGAAATAATTTACCTCTAATCAATAATTATTAAATTATTTCTATGATGCTACATATCCTGAAAAAAACATATACTTATAATACTATTTATGTTTTGTTCAGGATCCATAATATAGGTAATTTCAATCATGAAATACTATAGTATAGCTATACAAGCTGCGACAAAAAGGTTTCTAACGAAACAATCACTGGTTCCTTTCCACTAAAACAATCTATATCAACAAAAGGTAAGTCATAAGCTACTTGTAATGCATGATCAGGTTTTAACATATTATTAAAGTAAATCAGTTTTTTTGATAAACTTTCTTTAAATGATGCTTTTACTTCAACAAGTAGCCAGGGGTTATTATTTTTTACTACAAGAAAATCAACTTCTCTTTGATCTTTATCGCGAATAAAGTGCAAAGAATAATTATCTATTCCCATATCTGTCCATAAATCAATAGCTTTTAATAAATGGACCGCAACCATATTTTCAATTTTTGCTCCTCTATCTTCAATAACAGACCAATCCCAAAGAAATAATTTAGGATTTTTAATTAAACTTCTTGTTATATTCTGTGACCAAGGTTTAATTGTAAAACAATAATAAAATGACTTTAATAACTCTAACCATCTCTTCACTGTTGGTTCAGATACCCTTATGTGTTTAGCAATATTACTATAATTAATTATATTTCCAGCATCATGCTTAAGAAAAGAAGTAAGTAATTCTAACTGATTAATTTCCTGAATATCTGCAATTTCTATGATGTCGCCGCGAATTAATTGTTCTTGTCTTAAACTCGACCATTTTCTATGAAATACAACCGATTGTTTAGTAAACGATTCAGGAAATCCTCCAAAAACTAACAAAGCATCTAGAACATCTGTTCCTATCTTCTTTTGCTCTTTTAGTGGATTTATCATATTAGGAAGTTCTATTCCTATTAATTCCGCTATAGAAAGAGGATGAATATTATAAGGAAAATATCTTCCCATCATACTATCTCCACCTCTTCTTTGAATATGTAGCCTTGCGCTTCCAGTAACCACTATATCTAATTTTGTATTATAAGTATCAAAAAAACCTTTTAAATAATTTCGCCAATTGCGATACTTATGTATTTCATCAAAACCAATAATTGGTTTTTCTAATAATTGAGCCTCAATTGGCAGCTTATTTAAATAAGCTTGATATCCTTTTAAAATTTGCTCTCTATGTTCTATATTATCCCAATTAAGATAATTAGAATATGCTCTAGATTCTAAATATTTATTTAGAATTGTAGTTTTTCCCACTTGTCTAGGACCTGCTAGGAAGGCCATTTGTCTATATTCAGTAAAATGCCAACTTAAAACTTTATCGTATATTCTTTTTACCATGTTTTTATATAAAAATATTATTTTACAAGACAATAACTCCGACTATTATAACATACATGTTATAATAGTCACGACTTTTCTAATATAAGAGTTATAATAGTCAAGCAAAAGGTTCTTTTCTGCACAAAGGGCCTGAGCGGGAATCAGTTATTAGCTTAGCCATTTTCAACTATTTCTTTAAGCTTACTAACTGTAACCATAATCATAGAAAAGTCTAGGCTATCACTAGTTCTTAAATCGTCGATAAATCTTAAATAACGACCGATTTGCTTGTTGTGACTATCAGCCCAAAAATTAAGTAAATTAGCTTTATTTTTACCAGCTTTAAGTGCTTGCACCGTTAGATTTTTTTGCTGTAAAAATATATCATCTATCATGGTTTTAATTGAAGTTTTTTGCCAATAAGAATCGGTATTAAAGCCATCTAACTGTTCTCTTAGCCAACTTAAATGTAATAGATCGCCTAAAGCATAATAAATCTCAGCAACTTTGGTTACTTTAAGTCTATTGCTCATTGCAATATCAACTATATTAAATGCAGAATTAAGGGCTTGTAACATAGCAATCGATTTAGCTGTACTTTCCGGAACTTTTTGCTCTTTATAATATTGTAATTTAAGAGCATAATGCTTTTGTTTGTTTTCCGGTAATACCGCAGGTAAGGCATTTTTAAGCTCAACAACTCCTGCGCTAAAATACTCTATAACATCTGTAAGGGAAGAAAGTTTATGACTATGTTTTAATAACCATAAAACTCCAAATTCAATCAATTTTCTTATTTCTAAGAATAACTCTATTTGTACAGAAGCCGGGACCTCCTTGAGATCTTCTATTTCTTTCCATAATTTTGGCAAATGATAAACATCTCTAACAACTGTATAAGCCCTAGCAATATCACATCCTTCCATTCCTACACTTTCTTTTAAAAGATAGAAGACTACTATACCTATACGATTTACTATATTATTCGCTATAGACGTTGCTATAATCTCGCGTTTTAGTGGATGATTATGAATTTCTTTTAGATACTTAGTTCTTATAGCTTCTGGGAAATAACTTTCCAGTTCGTGTAAATAATATTCATCATTTGGTAATTTGGTTTTAATTAGCTCATCGAATAATGATATCTTACTATAAGCCATAAGAACACTTATTTCTGGTCTTGTAAGGCCCTTATGTTGAGCTTTCCTTTTTGCAATCTCTTCTTTAGTAGGTAAGAATTCAACTTTGCGATCGAGTAATCCTTCTCTTTCTAGTGAAACTATAGCCCGAGCATGACCTTCAATTAATGAACTTCCTTGTGCCTGTGCAATAGTTAAAAATTGAGTTTGTTGCCTATTATCATTTAAAACCAACTCAGCTACATCATCTGTCATTTCTTCAAGTAGCTTATTACGCTTAGGTTTAGTTAATTTTTTGGCATTAATTGCAATATTCAAAGCAATTTTTATGTTAACTTCATGGTCAGAACAATCAACCCCGGCAGAATTGTCAACAGCATCGGTATTTATTCTACCACCTTTTTCAGCATATTCTATTCTTCCTAATTGAGTAAAGCCTAGATTTCCACCTTCGCCAATTACTTTAAATCTCAAATCTTCACCATTTACTCGTAAATTATCATTGGCTTTGTCGCCAACCATTTCATTACTTTCTATTTTTGATTTAACATAAGTTCCAATACCGCCATTCCATAATAAATCAATAGGCGCTTTAAGTATAGCTTGAATTAAATCATCAGGATTAAAAGTATCATTATCAACATTTAATATTTTTTTCATTTCAGCAGAAATTTTTATTGATTTAGCACTACGTTCAAATATTCCTCCACCTTTTGAAATAAGTGATTTATCATAATCAGTCCAACTTGATCTTGGTAGGGCAAAGAGACGAGACCGCTCTTTAAAGCTTTTTTTACTATCAGGATTAGGATCTAAAAATATGTGCATATGGTTAAAGGCTGCTACAAGCTTAATGCTGTTAGATCTTAAAAGGCCATTACCAAATACGTCTCCGGACATATCACCAATTCCTACGGCGCTAAATTCGTCCTTATCTGTATCTATGCCCATTTCTTTGAAATGTCTTTCCACGGAGATCCAGGCACCTTTTGCAGTAATTCCCATTTTTTTATGATCATAGCCAACAGAACCACCAGAAGCAAAGGCATCACCAAGCCAAAAATTATATTCAGCTGCAACAGAATTTGCAATGTCAGAAAATGTTGCAGTTCCTTTATCTGCAGCCACAACCAAATAAGTATCATCACCATCATAACGCACAACATTGTCGGGATGTTTTACTTTCCCATTAACTAGATTATCTGTTAAATCAAGAAGTCCGCGTAAGAAAGTTTTATAACACTCAATTCCTTCTTTCATCATGGCATCTCGGCCACCTTCAGTAGGAATTTTTTTTACCACAAACCCACCTTTAGAGCCAACAGGAATAATTACCGCATTTTTAGTCATTTGTGCCTTCATTAGACCTAAAACTTCGGTTCTAAAATCCTCTCTTCTATCGGACCATCTTAAACCACCACGCGCAACTTTTCCACCACGCAAGTGAATTCCAGATACTCTCGGTGAGTATACGTATATTTCAGTATAAGGCCTAGGTTTAGGCATAAAAGAAATTTTGGCACTATTCAGCTTAAAAGAAATATATGATTTAAAATCACCAGCTGGAGTTTTTTGAAAATAATTAGTCCTCCAAGTAGCCATTAAAACATCAAGTATGGTTCTAATAACTTTATCCTCAGCAATATTTGAAACTAAACTTAATATTTTTTCTATTTCTTTTACGATCTCAGCGCTTGCTCTCTCTCTATCTTGTTTATATTCAGGATCAAATCTTACCATGAATAAATCAATTAATAATTTTACTGTTTTGGGATGAGAACTTAAAGCCTCCTGTATATAATCTTGGCTATACGAGAACCTTAATTGTTGTAGATATTTAATATAAGCTCTAAGCAATACAACTTCTCGCCATTTTATATTGGCGCAAACTATCAATTTATTTAAACTATCATTCTGGATTTCTTCATTCCATAATTTATCTAAAGCTTCTTCAAAATTCTCTTTGATTTCTTTAAGCTTAGGCTGAGATGCAATAGTAAATCTAAATCTGTGAATCCATACTGAAAATTCTTCATCCTTTGGCGATACTTGATAAGTATGCTCATCTATAACATTAACTCCTAAATGTACCAAAATGGGCATAATTTTAGATAGGCTAGCTTGCTCTTTTGGAGAATAAATCTTTAAGTGCAATATATTCTCATCAGCCTCTTGCTGGGCTAAATATAAGTCAAAGGTTGTTTTATTATGGGTAAGAACTTCATTAATTTTTAAAATATCATAATAAGCATCTTGTGCCGAAAACCTATTAGTATAGCTAGGGGAGAAAGCCTCACTATATTTAGTATATGATTCACCGCCTTCATTTTCACCAAATTTTTTTTCCAGCTCACTTAATAAATCATCACTCCATAATCTTGCTATCTGCTCTATTTTTTCCTCAATAAGACTTACTTCATGCTTAGGAATTTTTCCTGGTTTAGTTTTTATAATAACTTGTAATCTAGCTAAATGAGAATCAGTTACTTGGGTAAAATAATTAGAAATAACTCCGTCTAAAGCATGTGATAATATTGCCTCTATTTGTTGTCTTAGTGCCGTATTGTATCTTTCTCGCGGCATAAAAACCAATACGCTAATAAAGCGCTCAGAGTCATCTTTTCTAATAAATAATTTTACTCTTGGTGTTGTTGTTAAAGTTACGATAACCATTGCTGTTTCGTACAATTCATCAACTGGTGTTTGGAATAATTCATCACGAGGAAAATCTTCTAATACTGCTATTAAAGCTTTGGCACTATGTCCTGAAGCTGAAAATCCGGATTTTCTTTGGATAAGATCTATTTTTCTTCGTAGCAAAGGTATCTTTTGTGCGCTTTGATAATAAACTATTGAAGTAAACATTCCAAGTATGTGGTTTACCGCTTTTAGCTCACCTTTCTCATCAAATTCTGCAATACTAATTAAGTCCATATGTCCAGATCTATGAACTTTAGATCGTTCTGTTGATTTCGTTATATGTACCATTTGCAAAATATCATTACCTATATGCTCATAGGCTGGAATTTTTGGTAACCAAATATCTTCAATTTTTAACATTCCTAATTTTGAGGTATTTTTTACTATCAATTTATCATTTTTTACTTCTTCTCTAACTAGACCAAAGAAAGTAAAATTACCGTTTTTTAGCCAAGTTAAAAAATCTTCAACCTCAGTAATATCTTTAACAATAGTTTTATATGCCGATTTTTTCTGATGAATTTCAATATTAGCAAACTTACTAATCCCTGTAATTACGCTTTCTATTTCTTTAAGCATACAAGGCCAATCTTGAACTACTCTCATTACATGATTTAATACATTATTGATTCCAGCCAATAATTGATCCTGTTTTTTAGCCTTATTAATATAGCTAATTTGGAAATGAATAATAGACTCGGCATAACAACCACGATCGTCTTCTTTAGTCAAAGACTCAACTTTGCTAATTACACCAGCTGTAGTTCTTTCAATTTTTAACACTGGATGAGTCAAATAATGAATTTTATACCCCTGTCTATTGATTTCTTCACTAATAGAATCAACTAAAAAAGGCATGTCGTCATTAACTAATTCAATAACCGTATATTGTTTTTCCCAACCGTTTTTTTTAAGGGTAGGGTTGTATATTCTAATTTTAGCTTCATTTTTTTTACGTTTTTTACAAAACTCATAAGACTCTAAAGCGCATGCCGCAAGCTCTTCTATTTTATAAGATTTTAGTTTGTTAATCAAACTGAACTGAAAAAAATGCCTTATATACGCCTCTATGTTTTTTTTATCTTTTGCTCCTGAAATTTTAATTGCACGTTCAAGTACATTGTCAATTATGGAGCTATTGGCTTTTAAATAAAGGCTAGTCATTTTTATCTCTACCTATTAAAATATAAAATATTTGGACTATTTTTTTATATATGGTTGTTGGAAATAATCACTTACCAACAGCCCCTGTATATAACACCATCTTTAGAAAATGGGTATCAAAATATAGTTATATTGTTAAAGAAAATAAAGAATTAATAATTTAACATTTACTCTTGCAACTAAAGATTATATATTGTCAAAAAAATTCAATATGTTTGACACGCACAAAAAAAATAAAGCCCTTTTTATGACCGAAACTATATTTGCGCCTCTTGCTCCTATTGCTAAATCAGCAGTAAGCATAGTAAGACTATCTGGCCCTAACTCCTTGTTTATTCTAAGAGAAATAACTAAGCGGCAGAATTTTCTACCAAGAAGAGCTTATTTGCAAAAGCTTTTTGAGCCCCAAACTAATGATGTTTTTGATCAAGCCTTGGTTATTTATTTTAATGGCCCTAATAGCTTTACTGGAGAAGATGTAGTTGAACTTTACTTGCATGGTAGTCCTGCAATAATAAGATTATGCCTTAAAATTTTGGGGGCTTTTCCAGAAACTAGAATGGCCGATCCAGGAGAATTCTCTAAAAGAGCTTTTGACAATGGAAAGATGGATTTAACTGAAGCGGAAGGGCTAGCAGACTTAATTGCCTCAGAAACTAGTCTTCAAGCTAAACAAGCATTAAAACAAATGAACGGACACTTAAAAAATCTTTACGAAAATTGGCGTAGTGATTTAGTTAATATAATGGCTGAAGTCGAGGCCTATATAGACTTTCCTGATGAAGATCTCCCTTTAGATCTACAACTAAAATTTAGAACTAAAATAGATAATTTGATTACTAAAATTAAATATCATCTTAACGATAAGCATAAGGGAGAAATATTAAGAAACGGCATTAAAGTTGGTATAATAGGTGAGCCTAATGTAGGTAAATCAACTTTATTGAATTATTTATGCCAAAGAAGCGCCGCAATAGTATCGGATCTTCCAGGAACAACTAGAGATATTATTGAAATAACCATAGATATAGAGGGTTATCCTTTTATTATTGCTGATACTGCAGGAATTAGAGAATCTGACAATTTAGTAGAGCAAGAGGGAATTAAACGCGCTTTAGCTTATAAAAACGAAGCTGATATTACCCTTGCGGTATTCGAATCTAAAGATTTAAGTGAAGAAAATATCATAAAGGCCAATTTAGATTTAGAAAAAACCCTTATTATTGCCAATAAATATGATTTGCCTTCAAAAGGCCCCAAAACACAAGATTTAATCCAAAAATATAATATTATTCCTATATCCGCCTTAAGTGGCCATGGTGTAGCCAAAATTATCGAGAACTTAGTTAAAAAAGCTGAAAATCTAGTAGAAGTAGGAAATGATCCTATTATCACCAATGACCGACAAAGGCAGCTTCTAGAACAGTCTTTATCCCAACTTTTACAATTTAGTTTAACTGACCCTATTGAAATAACCTCTGAAAACCTAAGAATGGCCGCTAATTTCCTAGGGAAAATTACCGGAAGGATCTCGGTTGAAGATATTTTAGATCGACTTTTTAGCAATTTCTGCATTGGTAAATAAAGAAATATCTTGAAAAAAGCTTAGTTTAGCCTTAAATAAGACAATAATAGGACCTGAGAAATTGCAGCCGCTGTTAGCTATACCAAATTTATACTATAGTATTTCTTAATTGAAATGAATGTATTTTTGGATCCCGAATAAAACATAAA
>CAYZBM010000020.1:0-6041 GCA_964476705.1 uncultured Rickettsiales bacterium
TCCTGAAAAAACATATACTTATAATACTATTTATGTTTTATTCAGGATCCATAAATACATTCATTTCAATGATGAAATACTATATAAGAAAAGAGCTAACTCAAGTTCATCAAACAATCATTTACCCAAAAATAATATCGCTACTATCTAACTGGATATGGCCATGAAGATTTAATTTAAAATCCTCCGGGCTACTAGTATCACTAGGATTAGCAGTTCCACTTGCCACACTAGCATTACTAGGATTATCTCCAGTAGTATTTGCAGCTACGCTATGATCACTTACCCCTCCTAATGAAATGCCACCCAAACTATTTATCCCTAAACCAACTGGTCCTAATGGTATTGAAGGGAAAATTATCACTGGTCCATGAATAACTTCCGGATTAAATGCACTTATAGTGGTTGTATCGGTATCTTGATCATAAGTAATAGTTAAATCACCAATACTATGTATTCCACTGTTAGCCAGAAGATGCAGGTCTATTTTATCTTCACCTTTAGTAAAATCTAGAATTGTATCGGGATTAGCATTGGTCGAATCTAAAATTTTAGTATAGATAAATTTATCAGCGCCTCCACCACCAGATAAAAGATCTATAGCTTCCATTCCAGTTATAACATCATTATGCTCAGTTCCAGTTATATGATCTTCGGCGCTTGTACCTACTATAACATTCTCAGTAGGCACTGGCGGAGTTACATCGGTTCCACCATTATTTGTATTATCATTTTGAGGTGAATTTGGATCGATAATATTTACTCCAGAAATTTCTGCAACATTATGATCTAAGGTTAGAGCATCAACCTGAACTATATCGGCGCTATTCCATGAACTTTGTGGATCCATAGTGGTAACTTGTACATCTGGAGTTATTTCTTGGTTATCTGGAGAATCTATAGCTGGTCCATCCCCTACAATAACAAAAGTACCGTGATCAAAAAGAGTAGGATCTGAAGGATCAACAGGAACCGGAGTTCCTTCAAATTCAGCAGTGGCACTATAAGTTGTAAACCCTGATGAAGACACCTTCTGCACCACATCAACATGAATAGTTCCAATGTTGCTTAATAAATTGGTATTATCAACCACATCTATTTTTATATCCCGCTCTCCAGTATAAATATAACTAGCATTACTAAAAAATCTTAAATGATGAATAACATCTTCGTAAACATGCTTATCTACACTACCAGATAAAATTATATCAACAGCATTACCATTAACTGCTGTACTGGCGCTAATTATACCCCCAGCATTATTCCGATAAACTATGCTAAGTCCCGTATCTAAACCATCTATAAATATTTTATCAAGAGCACCTATACGATTTATAGTAAGGCCAGCAAAACTATCTATAATTATAGAGTCTCCCGTTGTTATCTGACCATTAAATCTAATATGCGCGGTTAACATATTAGAACTGTCTGGATCAGTTATAGTAAGATTTTTTGCTATATAAGCCGGATTCATATTCACAATAGTTTCTGAGCTTAAATCTAAGGTAAATACTATATCGTTGTAGTCTCGATTATCATTATCTTCAAAACCCACCACTATTTTATTAGCACTATCATTAGAAAAACCTGTATAGGCTCTTTCATTATGCGAAGAATCATTATTACTTAAGCCATACCATTTAGTACTACTATAACCTATACCCATATCAAAACTTGAAGCATGATAGATATAAGTTGAACTACCAATACTACTTGAATCACTAAGACCTATATGACCTGTTGCTAAGCCATTACTAACTCCCACGTTACTAAAATCAACTCTAGTACCATCTAGTAACGTCCCTCTTAGATTTAAATTTTCTAAAAAGAAAAATCCGACCGTATCGCCAGCCTGAACTTTAAATACATCATTACTATTATATGGATTAGCTATCCCAGCATTTAAAAGATCGATATTTTCATGCCCACCGAGTGAATGTAGTATATTATTACCATCGGGCTGGATATTTCCCCAAATGATTCTAGCATCAACTATATGGCCGTTTGCATCTATTTTATAAATACCCATGGCCTTACGTGTATCTATAGTAGTTAGAACGCTTCTAATATCATTACTACTTGCACCAAAATGCAAAACAAAAGGCGTATTATCTTGTAGAGTTATAAGCGGAACTCCATGTGGAGTAACACCATAACTTCTAACTATATCACGACCTTGTTCAAGATATTTTATTTTATTATCAAAATCATTATCAGGACGCACAACACTATAAACAAATTGATAAGTTGAATCGACAATAGGGTAAGGTCCATCTGTATAATCAGTATCTACAATAGGAGCTATATTCGGCGTAATAACCTTTAAGCTAAATGTATCAGTAGCCTTTATTCCACTCTTATCACTAGCTTCAGCTATAATATTTATGGCGCCAGTATTCGCCGGAGGAGTTCCGGTAAATTTTTGGCTAGCACTATCATATTTTAGCCAATAACTATTATTATCGGTAATATCTATACGACCACCATCTGCTTTTTGAACATAATATTTAAAACTAAGAGACTCATTTGGATCAGCCTGTACTTTTATACCATTATTACTAAAGATAGTATCATGCAAATCATTATCATCAAAATGCGTAGAACCCGAATAAGAAAAATTATATTTAACACCAGATGTAGCGTCGTTAATCTTGTCAAGATTAACGCTTACAAATGGATTATCATTAACATTTGTTACTCTCAAATTTAAATTTGTAGTTACGCTACTATTTGAAGCCCGATCATAAGCTCCAATAGTTAACTGATATTTATAGCCTAAAGGCGAAACATTAAAATCATCTGGTATTTGCGTAGTTGTAATAGAACCGTTTGCAGAATTAATTGTTAGCCAACTAGGAATTTGATTTCCAAGATAAATTTTAATTACATTATTATTAGCATCCAAAAGCTTAAACATCTGTATTGAGTAAACTAAACTACCCTTTTCAGGATCAGAAATTACACTTCTAATTTCAGCAGCAGATACAATATTAGTCCCAACAGAACTAGTTTCTCTAATAACTTTATCTGGTATATTTCCACTAACTGTTGGCGGTAAATTATCTAAAGTTAAATGGAAGTGAGTTATATTGCTATTAAGATTATTCCCTTCCCTATCTAAGGCAACTATATCTATTACTCGCTCGGCAGTAGAAAATTCTGAGATAGTATTTTTAATTTTAAGAGATCTTAAAGCTAAATTATAATTATCTATAGATATAACTGCATTATTTTTTCCGCTTAAAGTATAAAATCCAGCAGATTTAATTAGTTGCAGATTATAAAGGTCTAATATTGCTTGATCTATAAGTATATTATCTACGGCCGGATTAGGAGTTTGCGCAATAGTAATTTTAACCGAACTTAATTTAGTATCATCAACATCGCTAATACTTATATTAGGAGAAATTATAGCACCAGCCTTTAACGCTGTTATATTCGTATGATTGATATAATCCGATGTTACAGTTTGAGAATCACGATTATTAGCATCAATAACTGGCGCTAAGCTATTAACGGTAATATTTTGATTATAGATAGTTGAATTATTACTAGAATCTATAACAGTATATTTAACTGCTATATTACCACCATTAAAATCTGTATTTTCGCTACTTAATAATAAACCTTTTATTACCTTAATATAATTAGCAATAGAGACCGAGTTAGTATTCTGACTAATAAAAGTAATTTTATATGAAGTAGAACTCGAAGAACTATTTATCGCATCTATTTGCAAATTGTTTTGAGTTAATAAATTCGTATTTAGTGTAATTCTTTCCCCATTAGAAAGACCTGATAATTCCACACTAGCACTTGATAATGTAATATTATCAACATCAGTAATATTAAAATTAGATGCTATAGCTACAGAATTACTCCCTAAAAGCTGAGTCTCTTGTACTACTAAATCTTTATTAGTAATTACAGGATTAGCATTAGTTACAATAATATGGATTTTTTCAATATTACTTGCTAAACCAGATTCGTAATCATGAGCAACAAAAGATACTACCCTATCACCTGACAAAGGGTTACTAGTATAAGGTTTCATTGTTATCAGTCTAGCTGCTTGATTATAGTTATCTATAGACACTTCTCTACCATCTAAGCTACTTATAACTAAATTACCCGTACCGATACCTACAGCCTTCAAATTTAATTGCTTTAAAGAATCTACATCTACTAATAATATCCCTAAACCTAATACTGAAGCTGTTAAATCTTGTATAGAATGATCATCTATATCATTAACTGCAAAATTAGGAGCAACCACATAACCATTAAGAATTTGTAATCCAGATATATTAAAACTAGGTTCAGAATTAGCAAGCGTAGTATCAACATCAATAACAGGTGGCGAAGAAGTAAAATTTATCGGAATATCACGCTGCACTGAAGAAGCATTAAATATATCTGTAGCTGTTATACTAAGTGTTCTTGAATTTAAACCTATATGAATATCATTACTTACAAATTTAAGCCCATTTATTATATCTATAAATCTTGCCGCACTAAGACCACTTAAGCTATCACTAGTTATAACAAGTCTTGTCTCACTAGAATCTAATACAGCGGTTATACCATCAAAGCCATTCTCTACTACTAAATGATCATGAATATTAGTTGTATTTAACAAAATAGTAACTGCTTTTATATTATTATTTTCCGCATCAATAATTTGCACATTAGGATTTAATGCGACACCATTATCACCAGAATTAATAACACTAAATTGAGTTAAATTTATACCTGCGTCAGAAGTAATATTTGGCGCTGTATTTTTATTATTTACTACCAGGTTAATTTCTTTCTCCGCAAAAGAATTTTGGTCTATATTATTGCGACCAGAATTATCATAAGCTCTAACTACTATAGTTAGGTCATTACCATCAGGTGATGTTCCTTCAAATCTACCAGATGTAGTATTATAACTAAGCCAGAAATTACTAGCGTTATCAGTAATATCGTTAAGAGTATTTCCAACTCTAACAAAATATTTATAACTTAAAGATTCACCAGGATCAGCTTTAACAATATTATTATTGCTAGAGAAAATTGTATTAGTAAAATCCGCATCAGTAAAATAATTTGTTGGATCAAAAACTTGAGTATAAACAACTCCTTCTATCGCAGTTGCAAAATTAATTGGAGTAGCTACAGCTAAAGGATGATCATTAACATTAGTTACATAAACATCAAAAGTTGCGGTATTCTGATAAGAATTATCTCCAGTTATATTATAACTAATCTGATAATGATAATTTCCTGGACTTACATTGGCATCATCAGGTGCTGAAACTACACTAATTGTATTGTCACTGTTAAGTCTAAGCCATGATGGTAAATTATTACTATTAAATATAGATTGACCATCTTGATTTATTAAAGAAATTGAAGAAAAAGTAAATATATGCTGGGTTAGATTCCCAGTATATAAAGAAGAAAAATCATTCGTGGTAATTAAACTAAATCCAGATTCAGTATTTTCATTTATAGTTTTAACTACTTCTTTAATTACTGGAATAATCATAGTTGCTGTATTACTAGAAGAAAGCTGATCTCGAACAGTAAAAATAACCTCTCTATCTAAATCGCTCGAAGTGGGATTAGTATTGCGTATACTTATAAAGTGTAGCATTTCTTGATATTCAGCAACACTCATTTTCCCATCAATGTCAATTGAAATACCATTTGCAGAAGTAGTTAAGGTAATATTTGATGATATAAAATCATTATCATAAAAAAGAATATCGCCGTCTTGAGCATTATTTATAGTTATATTAGCGTGATAAATATTTAAATTATCTGAATCCGCTATAGCTAAATTTGGCGCTATCAAAAATTCATGATTATTAGCTAAGTTTATCGGAGCATGTATATCATCATGCACTAAATCTACAGCGCCATTAGTTCCATTTACATCGATAACTGGAGCAGAATTTTTTACATCTATAGTTACAACTCCAATATTACTTGTAACTAAATCCTCAAAATCATAAGCTGTAAAATTAATATTATGTACGCTAGTATCTACTGTA
>CAYZBM010000020.1:6141-25864 GCA_964476705.1 uncultured Rickettsiales bacterium
CATTATTTCCAATACTACCATCAGCATCAACAACTGGGGCACTTGAAGTTATATTGATCGAGACATTATAAATATTACTCCCATTAAAAATATCTATAACTTGTATATCTAGATCTCTAGCTTGAATTCCAATATGGATATCTGAATTACCAAAAGTTAAAGTTTTTAGTAAATCTAAAAAATCATTTATAGGTAATCCATTAGAATTATTACTAGTTAAAATAATTTTACTAGAAGTAGCATTAACACTTAAAGTTGCTGGAATTGAATCAATTCTAATAAAATCATCATTACTTCCGTGATTTAAAGTTAAAACCACCTGCTTTATATTATCATTTTCCTGATCAGTAATATTAAGTCCTGTTAAAATAGCTATACCATTTTGTCCAGCTTGAATAATATCTACTTGCGCAATACTTAGATCTGAGCTTAAAATTACTGGACTTGAGTTAATATTCAAAATAAAAGATTTTTCAGCAAAAGAATTACTTGCAGGATTAGATATTCCTAAAGCATCATAGCTCCTCACTACTATATTCACATCATTTTCATTAGGTGGAGTGCCTTCAAACTTATGCGTAGTACTGTTATAACTTAGCCAGTAATTACTCGCATTATCTGTTATATCAATAAGATTAGCGCCATCATTAACATAATATTTATAAGTAACTGTTTCATTAGGATTAGCATTTATTCGCTGTCCATTTAAAATAAAATTGGTCGCTATATTATCCGCATCACTAAAATGACTAGTTGGATCAAAAGATATTGAAATAACTCCAACTAAAGGCCTTCCTAGATCTATAGCTATATTATCCGCAACGGGTTTATCATTTTCATTATTTACAAATAGATCAAAAGATAGCTGATCATTATGCCCAGTAGGATCAGAATTAATTACATCAAGAGTAATTTTATAATGATAATTACCTATCGGAGTAACATTAATATCATCCGGATTTTGGATAACTTTAATCGAACCATCATTATTTAAGCTCAACCAATTGGGCAATACAAAAGAACTAGAAATTATATTACCAGCATTGTCATAGTAATCTATTTTATTTAAAGAATAAGATAGATTGGCCGAATTATTATTAAGTGCCGCAACTATCTCGCTATGATCTAAAATAGAAGTATCTACAGCTGCATTTTCAGATATTATTTTAGCAGCTATTTCTTTAGCTACCACTATTGTCATATTAGCTTCATTACTGGCAGAAGTTTGACTCTCTGCATCATAAGTAACATAAGAAATATGCCGATCGCTATAATTATTAGAATCACTAGAAATTTTTAAACTAATATTTCGCAAAATGTTTTCATAAGCTGCAATACTTGCAACGCCAGATAAAGTAAGTACCGTATTATTAGCAGAAAAAACCTCAGTTATACCATTTGGTAAATTTAAAGCATGAACCAACTGATCGCCAGCTACAGCATCCTTAATTGTTATTACTGCTTTTGAAATAGTAGCATCATCCGCATCAGCTACAACTAATGTTGGCGCAATAATAACTCCAGTTCCAGTTTTTAAATCAGCTAAATGAATATTAAGTTTAGTTGCATCATGATTATTATCAATCACATTATTCACAGTTTCAACATCAACAACTGGAGGCACACTTATTATTCTAACGGTAGAAATATTAGTAGCCGTTGCTTCACTAGCATCTTTTATTGAAAAAGAAATAGTTCGACTGCTTATTCCAGGATTATTATCCCCATGAAAAATTTCAACTTTTTCTATAAGGTTAATATAATTAGAAATACTAACTGATGATAAACTACTAAAGCGAATTTCAGTGCTACTCGTTTGCGTAAAAGTAATGCCGCTTCCTTGTAAATTAGCTGGATCAAAAAACAAAGAGTCATTAGATATAGGATTAGTTATTTTAATTATTGCTTGTAAAGCGCTCGTAATTTTTGTTATAGAAAAATTAGGAGCAACATAATTATGCAAATTATCAGCATGATTGATATTAACAAAATCAGCCTGATTTAATGAAATATCCGAAACTGTAATTGCAGGACTTGCAATTGGAGTTATAAAAGTACTATCACTAACGGTAAGTGCTGTATTTCTAGAATCAGTCGCACTAACCGTAAAATTTAATGGCGTTTCTGGCATATTTGTAGAGCCAACATATTGTAGCTTAACTTGGCTTAAGAAAAATGCAAATTGAGCTGTCGGGGGAATAGTAGTTATACTTACTGGAGTTATAGTTAAATTATAATTATTATTACTATTATCTATAGTAGTATTAAATATAGAGTTACTAGGTAATAAAAATGAAAAACCATTATCGTGATCTTGCTTAGTTAGTGATATAGTAATACTCTTTAAAGGACCATTAGTATCAGTTATAGTAATACCATTAGCATTCTTAAAAATAGACTGTCCAGTTGTCGAGCTTAAACTTGTTTGGTTAAATGGAGTATTAATATTAGCATTTACAATAGTAACTGTTAGTCCTGATATAGTAACTTCATCCGATGGCGGTGTAGGACTTACAACCAAACCAGGCCCTATAGAAATTGGACCACTAATAATTGGAAGATTCATACTATTATCATCAGAAGACAAATTAGCTTCTATTGCTGGATTAACAATTATAGATGTAGACATTTAATTCCCCCATAGTAAATAATTAAATTATAAATAACTACATAACTGGATACAGATTTTTTTTTATTAATCAATATAAATTAACAACTAAAATTAGAAGTTTAATTGTTAACTTCAACTTTATAAATTATAAGTTGTGGTGTACTGGACTAAGCAAAATTATTTATCTATGGTTGAACTATCAAAATTTACATTTTAAAATCATTGCTATTAAATTAATAAATTATATAAATTTTAAACCAATATATTAAAAATATACTTCTTAAAAAACATGCTTAAAAATCAACATAATATTTTTAATCGCAAAAAATTAATTTTGCATCGCGATAAAGCTGCAAAAAAAAATTATTCAAAAAATTTTTTAAGCGATCTAACCGCAGAATATTTAATTGATAAATTATCTGAATTAGAAATTAAGCCGAAAACAATCTTAGAATTAGGTAGCCTAAATAATAATTTAGAATATTTACTTGAGAAAAATAATTTAATAGATAAAAAACTTTATATTCACACAAATATTTCTTTTAATTCATTAAAAAACAATCAAGGAATTTTAGTTAATTTAGATGATGAATTCTTACCTTTTAACCCTAATTCTTTTGACCTTATTATCAGTAATTTAAATTTAAATTGGGTAAATGATTTACCAGGAACTTTTTTACAAATAAAAAATTTATTAAAGAAAGATGGGATTTTTTTGGCCAATATGTATGGCGGGGATACCCTACTTGAACTTAAAAAAGATATTCAAGATACCGAGTTAAAATATCATAATAAAACATATCAACGATTTGCTCCATGCATAGATGTTAAAACCGCAGGTAGCCTATTACAAAGAGCTGGATTTAGTGCTATGGCGGTTGTAGATAGTCAGCTCTTAAATATTGAATATCCTAGTTATGATATTTTATTTAAAGATCTAAAAGCCAGCAGTCAAACTAACATAAATTTTTTTCAACATTATTTAAGTAAAAAAGTTTTAAATGAATTACAGAAAAAAACAAATATTACTACATGTTTTGAACTAATAACTTTGGTAGGGAAAAACTAGAGAAATATCCCTCTTGTAATTTCTACTAAAACTGCTAGCTTATTTTATAACAAAAATTAGTAAAAAATATTTTATGTATAGTAGATTTTTAGATAATAAAGTTCTTATTCAAAAAGAAGGTGGTTTTACTAAAAGAACTCACGGTGTTCATTTACATTGGCTAGCTTTAGCTATGATTGTGGCTATAAGTATAATTAGTCTATCTATAATATATCTACAGAATATCCATCCTTTTATTTTAGTTGGTATAACTGTAATGAGTTTGTTGGTACTTTATTTTTTAGTCTATTATATAATAGATAAAGACCGCAATATAATGTATCTTTTAGAATTACAAACCGCTCTCTTTGCAGGATCAGCCAAGCTTGCAACTGAATTTTGTATAATAATGCGCTATGATGGCACAGTTGTATATGTAGATCCTAAATATAATAGCAAATATTTTCATCTAAAAAATCAAGGTTTAAGTGATTTTGATGCTTTATGCGAGAGTGGAGGATTAAACGAAGAAACTAAAAAAGCTCTACTTTCGGCTTTAGCTGAAGGCAGACAAGGAAATATCGAATTTTCAGTTCCCGTTGCCCAAAAAGAATCACAAACTTTAAGCCTAACTGTCGATCCTATTGGAATTTACCATCCTCAGGAATTAAGTAGAAAGTTAAACTTAGCAGTACATCCATTAACTAGACCATCAGGATATTTTTTTCTACGCGCCAAAAAGAACACTATCGAAGAAGAATATCGCGAATGTTTAGATGTATTTAATTTAGGTTATATTAGCATAGCCGAAGATAATTTAATTTTATCCTGTAATAATAAATTTCTTGATATAACAGGTTATGAACAATCAGAAATTTTTTCAAAACAAGTTGATGTCTTAACTATATTTTCAGATAAAAAAAGTGGAACTTTAATTTCAGAAAATAATTCATTTCAAGGTTATGCAAGCATAAAAACTAAAAATGATGGAATAAAAAAGGTCCTAATTAGTCAAATAATTACTTATACTCCACCAAAGGCAACATTAAGAAAACATATCATCATTTCACCACTTCAAATTAGCAATGAAGTAAAAATAAATCCTAATGACGTAATGAATAATCTTGAAATTTTTGAAGACTCACCTTTATCTAGTTTAATCTTAGATGATAAGGGAAATATTTTTAAATATAACGACGCTTTCAAAAAATTCATTCAAATCTCTGAGGATAAATCTTTAAATATACTTGATTTAATCGAAGAAAATAAACGTAATGAAGTTCACGACCAGTTAAATATGTTATCCCTGGGTAAAGTAAAGATTGTTAAACCTATCGACGTTCATTTTAATATAAATACTTCCAAAAATTCAAATCCAGAAAATAAAGAAGAGCGCATAGCTTCTTTATATTTACACGCTATAGATAATAATGATCCAGATAGTAATAACATACTTATTTTTTCTCATCTAATTGACCTTACTGAATTAAAAGATATGGAGTTCCGTTTTGTCCATTCACAAAAAATGCAAGCCATAGGTCAACTAGCTGGAGGCATAGCACACGATTTTAATAATCTTCTTACTGCTATGATTGGTTTTTGCGATCTTTTATTATTAAAACATCCACCAGGAGATCAATCTTTTCCTGATATAATTCAAATAAAACAAAATGCTAATCGTGCTGCAAATTTAGTTAGACAATTATTAGCATTTTCTAGGAAACAAACTTTACAACCCAAAATAATTAATATCACCAACGCACTTTCTGACTTGAGTAATTTAATTAGAAGATTAATTGGTGAGAGTATAAATCTAAAAATGATTCACGGCAAAGATATTGGCGAAGTAAAAGTAGATCATGGACAATTAGAACAAGTTATAATTAACCTAGCTGTCAATGCTCGCGATGCTATGAACAACAATGGCACCCTTACTATAAAAACTAGTAATATTAAAATAACTGATAAAAATAAATATATAACTGAAGATATGGTCACTCCAACTGATGAGGAATATATAGAAAAAGGTGATTATATTTTAATAGAAGTAAGCGATACCGGTCATGGTATAAAAAAAGATGTTATCAATAAAATATTTGATCCATTCTTTTCAACTAAAGAAACCGGGCAAGGAACTGGACTTGGACTCTCAACAGTTTATGGAATTATTAAACAAACTAATGGTTATGTCTATGTTTCAAGCAAAGAAAATATTGGCACAACTTTTCATATATTACTTAAAAAAATTAATCCTCTTGATGAAAATAAAAATGATTTAAAGCAAGAAAAAACCAACATAAAAATATCTGAAGATGAAAATAATAAAAATGAAAATATCGACTTAACTGGACGAGGAAATATTTTACTTGTAGAAGATGAGGATCCAGTTAGAACTTTTAGTACAACAGCTTTAAAACAAAAAGGTTATAAAGTATTAGAAGCTGATTGCGCCGAGACCGCCTTTAAAATAATGAAACAGCATGGCAGCACTATAGATGTAATAGTAACTGATGTTGTAATGCCAGGGCTAAACGGTCCAAGTATGATTAAAGAAATTTATAAATCTTACCCGAATGTAAAAGTAATATTTGTCTCAGGCTATGGCGAAGATGAATTCGTAAAAACCTACGGCAATGAACGGAGTTTTAACTTTCTTTCTAAACCATATACTCTTAAACAACTAGCTTTAAAAGTAAAAGAAGTCTCTGAGAATAAAGAATAAATTGCCCTCAACCGGCTTAAAAACTCACTTTAGTTACACAGTATACTATAAAACTATATTAAATATATATTTTATGGTACAATGTAAATAGATGACAGATAGCTACTTAATATTTAATAACTTAAGCTATAGTCAAAAATTCCTAAATAAAAATCAAAAAAATCATCTAAAGCTTCGGCTTTTTTTAAAAAATCTTTAATCTATGAGAGAATAATTTGAATATTACAATATTATCGCGCAAACACAGCCTATATTCGACTACACGATTAGTTGAAGCTGCAGAAGCTATGGGACATAACGTAAGAGTTATCGATCCTCTTAAATGTTTTATGAACATAAATTCTAGTTCACCTAAAGTATATTATAAAAATACTGAAGATTGTTTAGATGAAAAAACTGATGCTGTAATTCCTAGAATTGGCGCATCAATAACTTTTTACGGCACCGCTGTCTTAAGACAATTTGAAATGACTGGAGCTTATTGCCTAAATGGATCTCTATCTATTTCAAGATCAAGAGATAAATTAAGAGCTCACCAAATTTTCTCACGAAAAAAAATTGGAATGCCAATTACAAGTTTTGCCCACTCACCTACCGATGCTTCTGCCTTAATAAAATTAGTTGGTGGCGCACCACTTGTAGTAAAATTACTTGAGGGAACTCAAGGTAAAGGAGTGGTACTAACTGATACCGAAAAAGCTGCAGAATGTTTGATCGAAGCTTTTCGTAATCTTAATGCTTTCTTTCTGGTTCAAGAATTTATTTCTGAAGCAAAAGGTTCTGACATAAGATGTTTTGTTATTGGCAATAAAGTAGTGGCCTCAATGTTACGCGAAGCACAAACCGGAGAATTTAGATCTAATCTTCATCGCGGTGGTAGTGCCAAACTAATAAAAATTACACCTGAAGAAAGAGAGCTTGCTGTCAAAGCCGCAAAAGCAATGGGTTTAAGTGTAGCTGGTGTTGATATTGTAAGATCAAAACGTGGACCATTAGTACTTGAAGTTAACTCATCTCCAGGCTTAAAAGGAATCGAAGAAGCAACTAAAAAAGATATAGCATCTATGATAATAAACTTCATAGAAAAAAATGCAAAACCAAGTATTAAACTCGAAAGGAAAAAAGAGTGATTTTTTTGCCCATTTTTTTCTAAAAAAGAAAATAAAAATAATATATTTTTTTTCTTCTCTTAAAATTCACGAAATAATAGTTTATTACTTTTAACTACGAGCGAAATTTGAATTATATTTTTAATTCTGTTTTTCTTTTTTTTACTTAAACAATTTATCATGGAGATAAAACTATGGCAGCTGCAAAAAAAGCTAAAAAAGCTACTACTAAAAAAGCACCAGCTAAAAAAACTAAAACTAAAGCTAAAGCTAAAAAGAAGTAGTTTTAATTTTACTGGACTATATTTTAAGCCGGAGTATTCTAAATTTAGAATCTCCGGCTGATTTTTTATGTGGCTATTGTATTTCTACAAATCATTTCTATAATATCGTAATATATTCTTTTTACAGACTTACAGACATCGCTATAATCAAAAAAATTCTGAATAAAAAATATTTTTTATATTTTCATATATCGAAAATTAAGCAAATAGGAAAAATTATAAAATGAAAAAAATCTGGAAAATATTTTTAACTATTATTTTAGCAATAATTATAATTGCATTATTTCTTCTTGGTTCATTCAAAAAAATAGCTACCCTACTTCAATCTCATAATTTATCTTTTGAAGTTGGCGATATTCAGTTTTCTGCATATTTAATTTTAAAAGTTATTATTGCCTTTATCGTAATTTATTGGGTAACTAATTTTGTTAATTCATTTGGCGCGAAAAGAATTAAAAGCATAAAAAGAATAGATGCCAGTAATCGTGAATTACTTTTAAAAATATTTCAAACTTTTGTTTATATAGTTGCCTTTTTAACTGGACTTAATATTCTTGGGATTAATCTCACTGCCCTTACAGTATTTAGTGGAGCATTTGGTATCGGCATTGGATTTGGTCTACAAAAAATAACTTCTAATTTTATTAGCGGAATTATTTTATTAATGGAAAAATCAATCAAGATTGGCGATTTAATCGAATTAAATGATGGAACCTTAGGTTATATCAGACATAATAGTTCTAGATATACCTTAATAGAATCAGCAGACGGAAAAGAAGTAATTATACCTAATGAAGAATTTATCATCAACAAGGTAACTAATTGGACTTATAGTAATCTGCAAGGTCGTGCTGAAATAAAAGTTTCTGTTTCTTATGATTCAGACTTAAAAAAAGCGCAAAGTCTAATTTTAGAAGCTGCTAATGAATGCGAAGCAAGTGCTAAAGATCCTGCTGCCACTTGCCATCTAACAAATCTTGGTGAAAGTTCTGTTGAGTTTATTTTATATTTCTGGGTTCGCAATATTAATGATGGTAGGTTAGATCCTAAAAGCAAAATTATGTTTTCTATATTAGAAAAATTTGCCAAATATAATATAGTAATTCCATATCCACAAAGAGAGATTTATATTAAAAATTCTCCTACTAAAGAAATAAATAATTCAATAAAAAGTAAAATTTAAATAGACAAAAATATGAATGAACTTGATTGGCTACTTCTAGCCTACGAACTAAATAAAAATGGCAATAATCGTATTCTTAGCCTTGATGAAGTTATGACTAATAATTTAAATCACGAACATAAAGTTTCCTGGATTCATCTTAACGCTACGCATGCTCAATCTGAAGAATGGCTAAAAGCAAATAGTCGTTTAGATCCAATAGTAGTTGAAGCGCTGTTAGCTGAAGAAACTAGACCCAGAATATCCGAAACAGAGCATGGCGTAGTAATTATATTAAGAGGAGTTAATTTAAATAATAATGCAGAACCTGAAGATATGGTTTCAATTAGATTATTTATTAATAACCAGCAAATAATATCAGTTAGAAAACGTAGGTTAAAAGGAGTAGTTGCAATAGAAAATGAACTTCTTCATGGAGGGGGGCCTAAAACTAGTGGAGAATTTTTAGAAAAATTAATCGAGCATCTTATACTTAATATGGAACCTGCAGTTGCAACAATGAATAAACATATTGATGATGTTGAAGAAGTCTTACCTGATGCTGTAGATATAAAAGACCGCGAACAATTAGCGGCTTTAAGACGACAAGCAACTATTTTTAAACGTTATTTATCTCCACAAAAAGAAGTTCTAGAAAAACTAAAAAATTCTAATTTTCCTTGGCTGTCTAAAATTAACAAAAGAAACATTCATGAAGATTTAGAACATCTAATTCGTTTTATCGAAGATATCGATGAAATAAAAGAGCGCGCGCAAATAGTTCATGATGAATTAAGACATAGTTCTAGCGAAAGACTAAATCGTAACATGTATATTATTACTGTATTTTCAGCAATTTTTCTACCTTTAAGCTTTTTAACTGGTTTATTTGGCGTAAATCTAGCTGGAATTCCTAAGGCCTCCGATCCTTGGTCTTTTCCTATTTTTACTGCTTTTATAATATTATGCACCTTAATCTTTATCTTGGTATTTAAAAAGCTAAAATTAATAAGATAATCGAGAATACACATCCATAATAGGCAAATCATTTCTCAGATCTCTATTTTAGATAAAATTACCTTTTACAAAATCTAATTTGCCCTATATATAAGCGTCTTTCTTTTTTAATATTCAAAAGTAGCTTTACAAAATTTATGACAGAGATCCGCGATATTGCGATTATTGCCCACGTTGACCATGGTAAAACCACGTTAATTGACTCACTTCTTAGACAAACTGGTAGTTTTAGAGAAAACCAATCTGTTGACGAACGGGTTATGGATAGTAACGACTTAGAAAAAGAACGGGGAATAACTATTTTAGCTAAATGTACTTCAATAGTTTATAAAGATATTAGAATTAATATTATTGACACTCCAGGACATGCCGACTTCGGTGGAGAAGTAGAACGAATATTGTCAATGACAGATGGTGTTATTTTGCTAGTTGATGCGGCTGAAGGTCCAATGCCACAAACTAAATTCGTATTAGGCAAAGCCTTAGCTAAAGGTTTAAAACCAATGGTAATAATTAATAAAATCGATCGTTCAGATGCCAGAGCCGATGAAGTTATTAATGAAGTATTTGACTTATTTACAGCTCTTGATGCTACAGATGAACAATTAGATTTCCCTATTTTATATGCATCTGGCCGAAGTGGTTGGTGCGTAAAAGAACTAACTGATGAGAGAAAAGATTTAACTCCTCTACTTGATTTAGTCATAAAACATGTACCAAAACCTGAATCTAATCCAGAAGGTCCATTTGCAATGTTGGTCACTTTACTTGAAGCTGATCCATTTTTAGGTCGGATTTTAACTGGTAGGGTTTATAGTGGTACAGCTAAAATAAATATGCCAGTAAAAGCTATTGATCTTGACGGTAATTTAGTGGAATCTGGTCGTTTAACTAAACTACTTTCTTTTGCCGGGATTAACAGAGTACCGGTTGAATCAGTAGTAGCTGGCGATATAGTTTGTATCGCAGGTATGGCTAAAGCTTCCGTTGCCAATACTATATGTGATATAAATGTAAATGATGTAATTCCAGCAACACCTATTGATCCGCCAACAATGGCGATCACTATAAGTGTAAACGACTCCCCTTTTGCAGGAACTGAAGGTACTAAAGTAACTTCACGAATGATTCGTGATCGTTTACTAGCTGAAGCTGAAACCAATGTTGCAATCACCGTAACTGAAAGTGCTAATAGCGATGCTTATGAAGTAGGCGGCAGAGGTGAATTACAGCTTGGTGTATTAATCGAAACTATGCGTCGTGAAGGATTTGAGCTTTCCGTATCAAGACCAAGAGTATTATTTAAAACTGATGAAGCAACTGGTGAAAAATTAGAACCAATTGAAGAAGTAGTAGTTGACGTTGATAATGATTATAGCGGTATAGTTGTTGAGAAAATTTCTTTAAGAAAAGGCGTTATGGCTGATATGCGTCCATCAGGTCACAACAAAACTAGAATTATTTTCTTATGCCCTTCCCGTGGTTTAATTGGTTATCAAAGTGAATTCTTAACCGATACTAGAGGTACCGGTATTATGAATAGACTTTATCATAGCCATCAACCTTATAAAGGTGCGATACAAGGCCGAAGAAATGGCGCTTTAATTTCAACCGATCGCGGAGAAGCCGTAGCTTACGCAATCTTCAACTTACAAGATCGTGGAACTATGTTTATTAAACACCAAGATAAAGTTTATCAAGGAATGATAGTTGGTGAACATAGCCGGGATAATGACCTTGAGATCAACGTACTTAAAGGTAAACAATTAACCAACGTTAGAGCATCTGGTGCTGACGAAGCGGTAAGATTAGTACCGCCACGTATTATGAACCTAGAAGAGATGATTTCATATATTGAAGATGATGAATTAGTTGAAGTTACGCCTAAAGGCTTAAGACTTAGAAAAAAATTACTCGATCCTAATGATCGTAAGAGATTTAAGAGAAATTAGTTTTTTGAATTAAAATGCGAATTAAGAGCTAAATTTAGGTATAGCATTTCTTAATTGAAATGAATGTATTATAAGTATATGTTTTTTCAGGATGACCTGTCCTTAGATTTATTCCTGGATGTATCCTTTAATTTAGTCCTTAAATCTAGCAATATAGATGGTAGAATGCCAATCTATTACAATTCGTAATCTAATATAGATACATAAATATTTCAATTAACAGTATACATTGTAACCGTTTTGTGATATTTTAAAGTTCAAACAAACATGCTAATAAAGTATATTTCTCAATATTAGGCTAAATAAGCCAAATTACTATTATTATAGATTACAATATATTAATTCTGTTAAATATATAATTAGAGAGATAAATTATGCCAGGTCCAGTAACTAACGCAAGTGATAATCAAACTCCTAAAACTACTTCCATTCCTAATCAAAAAATAGATCTAAACCAAAGATTATTAGCTGAACTTGAAAAAAGAAGTAGTAATGAGGAAGATGCGTTAGAATTAATTGAAAAAGGACATATAAATCTTGAAGAAAAAGAGCTCTGTGGTACTATTTTAGTATTAGCAGCTTCTAAAGGATACACAAAAATAGTCCAGACTCTTATCCTTAAAGGAATAGATGTTAATTATAGAAATAAAGAAGACAAATCAGCATTAGATTCAGCAGCTTGGACAAGAAAAACTGATACCGTAAAATTTCTATTAGAGAAAAAAGCCCAGATAAATGCAACAAGTAAAAATAACGAGACAGCTTTACATATTGCCGCCAAAGCAGGAAATCTTGAAATAGTAGAACTTCTTGTTAAGAATGGAGCTGAGATAAATGCAGCAAGTAACGATAACTACACAGCCCTGCATCTAGCCGTCAAAGAAGCACATTTTCAAATAGTAGAACTTCTTGTTAAGAATGGAGCTGATATAACGATAAATAATGGTAAATATCAAAAGAAAGCATTAAATTTAGCAGAAGACGCCATAAAAGCACTGCCTGACACAACTGATACAAATCACAATCAACTTGAAGACTTAGATCAAATAACAATAGAAATAAAAGAAGCATTAGATAAAATAATAAAATTACTAAAAAAAGAAGAAAAAGAACAACAATACAAAAAAGAACTTGTTGATAATATTAAGAGTATAAGTTCTGATAATACTCTTTCCAAGGATCTATTCGCTGCAGTTCGTTCTAGAGATATAGAAAAAGTAAAATCTGTTATCAATAAATTAAAAGAAAAGGCTATTGGTATAGATTCTCAAAATGAAGATGGCGATACAGCTCTTACACTTGCAGCTTTTATTGGACGCACTGATATGGTTAGACTCCTTCTAGAAAATGGATCGGACATTATTTATAGAAATAACAAAGACAAATCAGCATTAGATTTAGCAGCTGGGGCAGGAAATATTAATACCGTAAAATTACTATTAGACAATAAAGCTGAGATAGACGCAAAAAGTAAGAATAACGAGACAGCTTTACATCTTGCTGCCAAAGCAGGACATTTTGAAACAGTAGCACTTCTTGTTGCGCGTGGAGCGGATATAACAATAAGGCGTAATGAAACTTCATTTTTTAGTAGCAAAAAAACACCGTTAGATTTAGCAAAAGATGCTAACCAAAAAAAGGATAAGTCAGATAAAAGCAAAAATGCAGAATTAGATAAAATAATAGCCCTACTAAAAGAAAAACAGAAAGAATTGAAAGAAGGAAAAATAGAAGAAAAACAGAAAGAATTGAAAGAAGAAAAACCAGAAAAAAAACCAGAAGAAGAAAGAAATTTACTAGAAGAAGAAGAAAAAGAATATCCTAGTACTAATATGAACGATACTTACAAAGCTGGTATTATTAATATCATTACAGATTCCAAAGCGTAGATTAATCATTACTGCACTTTAAAAAATATCGTAAGATGTTTTTTCACGGGCAACAAATTACTATTATTATAGATTGCAATATATTAATTCTGTTAAATATATAATTAGAGAGATAAATTATGCCAAATGATAAAAACAACAAAAGTGTTAATAAAGATGCTAATACTCCTTCCATTCCTAATCAAAAAATAGATCTAAACCAAAGATTATTAGCTAAAATTACAAGAGCAAATGAAACAAAGGAAGAAAATTTTAAAGAAAGTAATGAGAAAGCTATATTGGAATTAATTAATAATGGACATATAAATCTTAAAGAACAAGAGATTTGTGGTACTATTTTAGTAGCAGCAGCTTCTAGAGGATACACAAAAATAGTCAGGACTCTTGTCAGTAAAGGAATAGATGTTAATTATGTAGATAAAGTTGGAAATGAGACAGCATTATATATAGCAGCTTTTAATGGGTATACAGAAACCGTAGAGGTTCTAATCGAATTAACAGCTATAATAATTCCAAATATTGGTGGACATACTGCTTTATCGGCAGCAGCTTTATATGGTCATACAAGAACCGTTGAGGCTCTCCTAAATGCTAATAATGATGAAATGCCTAAAGAAATTGACCGAGCTCTCGACATATTAGGAAAGAAGCTAAATAATAAAGATCTAACAAAAGGCAAGACTGACTTATTGTTGCTAGCTGCCGGTAAGGGTCTTACAAAAATAGTTATAGCTCTTGTCAAATCAGGAATCGATGTTAATAGTAAAGATGAAAATGGCATCAAAACATTATTAATAGCAGCTATTAATGGGCACACAGAAACCGTCAAGGCTCTAATAGAATTAGGAGCAACGTTAAATACTGACGAGCAAAAAAAAGGTGCGGCGGCCTTATTGGCAGAGGCACATAAAGGTCATACAAAAATCGTTGAGGCTCTTATCGCCTCAGGAATCGATGTTAATAGTAAAAATGAAAATGGTAATACAGCATTACTAGCAGCAGCTCGTAATAATAATAATCCAATAGAAACCGCAGAGACTCTTATCAATTTTAAAATAGATGTAAATCATAGAAATAAAGCAGACCAATCAGCATTAGATTTAGCAGCTTCAACAGGAAATAATAATCTTGCGAAATTACTATTAGAAAATAGTGCAGAAATAAATGCAAGAAATAAATATAAAGAGACAGCCTTACATCTAGCTGCCAAAGCAGGACATCATACAACTGTACAACTTCTTGTTCAGCGTGGAGCTGATATAACAATAAAGCGTGATAAAACTTCATTGTGGGGTAGCAAAAAAACACCGTTAGATTTAGCAACAGATGCTACAACAGAACCTCACAATCAAGAAAAAATTGAAGAATTTGATAAAATAATAAACCTACTAAAAGAAAAAGAGAAAGAGAAAGAACTCGAAGAAAAAAGAAGAAAAGAAGAAAAAGGAGAAAAAGGAGAAACAGGAGAAACAACACCTTTGATACCAAAAACATCGCTTGATGAGTCCAAGCTTAAAAAGAGAATAACATATTCCAAAGCATAAAAACTGCCTTTTTCTTTAGCTAAATTACTATTATTATAGATTTTGATATATTAATTCTGTTAAATATATAATTAGAGAGATAAATTATGCCAGGTCCAGTAACTAACGCAAGTAATGAGGAAAATTCTCAAGATACTAGAACTACTCCCAATCTTAATCCAAACCAAAGATTATTAGATAATTTTCAAAAAAGCAGTGGTGAGGCAACGGCTTCTAGTTTAATTGAAGGAATTACAGATAAAGATCTCCTTGGAACTATTTTAGTATTAGCAGCTTCTAAAGGATATACAAATATCGTCAATTATCTTATCAATTTAAAAGAAATAGATGTTAATTATAAAGATAAGCAATATGGTGATACGGCTTTATTAGCAGCAGCGAATAATGGGCGTACAGAAACCGTCAATGCTCTAATCGAATTAGGAGCTACAATAATTACAAATAGTGGTGGATATACTGCTTTATCGGCAGCAGTTATTTCTCGAAATATAGAAACAGTAAAAGCTCTTATCGGCAAATTTAAAGATATGCCTATTGGTATAGATCAACAAAATAAAGATGGTGATACAGCTCTTACACTTGCAGCTTTTATTGGAAGCACTGATATTGTTGAATTACTTCTGAACTCTGAAGCCACAATAAATCATAGAAACAAAGCAAGCAAAACAGCATTAGATTTAGCAGCTTGGGCAGGAAAAACTGATACAGTAAAATTACTATTAAACAAAGGAGCCCAAATAAGTGCAATAAGTAAAAATAACGAGACAGCTTTACATCTAGCCGCAGAAGAAGGACATTTAGCTACAGTAAAATTTCTTCTTGATAACGGCGCTGATATAAATATAAAAAATAGTGGTAAAGATACGGCATTAGATTTAGCAAAAAAGGCTAGAAAAGAACTACCTAAAACAGAAGAAAATACAAGCAAAATTAGCGAAATGGATGAAGTAATAAATCTATTAATAGAACAACAAAAGAAAATAGAAAGACAAAAGCCTAAGTCGTGGTTAAGAATACTTAGTGGAACCAATGGTAATAATGAAGAACGACAAGCTTTACTATCATCACAACCAGGTACGAGTATTTATAAATCGTTTACTAAAGATCTTAATGGGACTTCTAAAGGATAAAAAAACCTTCTTCTCTATATCATATCCTACTAAAATCCCAGTAAACAAAAGAACTTTTAGCACAGAGTATCTTAGGCCAGGGAAACTTTATATCCTAAAATATCAGCGCTTCACAGTGGATAAGTCCCATAAAAATCTATATTTACCCTAACTCTACCCCATTTTCCTTATATTAAATAAGGAACTTACTATAAAAATAGATTATTTAACAAAATCTTAATTACTTAATGATACAATATACCATTAAGAAAAAATTCTATTACCAAGAGCAAATTAAAAGGCCTTAATATGTCTGCAGAAAAAAGCTTATCATTACTAAAAATAACGCAAAGAACTCGGAAAATAATCCTCCATGCCGAAGAAGTAGCTAAGCAAGTTGAATCTTCCGTCTTAGGAAAATTAATTACTGAACTTGATACAGAAAATAAACCAAGCCGCATTAATATATTCGGCACAGTAGAAAAATTTCTCCAAGAAAGCTTTGCACCGGAACAATTAGATAATTCTTTAAAAAATAAATTAAATCAATTCAGCAAAAGTTTAGAACCAAAAGAAAATACTTCAGATTATACTATATTAATGAAAGAATTTCTTAAATTTGTCTGTTTGGCCAGTTTGAAAACTGAAAATAACGATAAAATTGAAGAGCTAAATAAATTCCTTGATCATTTACAAGAGTGCCTTCCTGGAAATACAGAAAAATTAGAAGTACTAAATATTTATTTATCCTTAGGAGATGAAATAAGAAGAGAATTTTATCATAATTATAACATTACCAGAGCCCAAGTAATAGGGGAATTGTCTTCGGTAAGAGAGAGATTAGAAATTCACATAGAACCCTGCCTAGATTACCTACTTAGCGTAAGAAAAAGCTCAGAGATAAAAGATCAGTACTACTTGTTACCGATAGCAGAAATACAAATGCTAAAAATACATTCTCTATTATCAAATTTTCCAGAAATATTTAGAGATTCTCTATTAAGAAGTAAAGAACAATTTCTAGAGGCTTTTGAAGAAATAGTCTCGGAATATACTCCTACTAAAATTAGAAATATATTAAACGCTGAAACTAATGAAGATAAACAAGAGTTAGAAATATTTAAAAGCAGGATAGAACCATTTGTTTCTGAAGGCGGCCATTTTGAGTTATTTAGTGAAAACGAGGAAGGACAGTGGGATTGGGATCAAGAAAGATTAAGAACTAAACGCAGAGAATTAAAAGAAAATCACCCTGCCCAGAGAATTCTTGAAGATTTAGCAAGAGAAGAAACAATTGACTCTAAATCTCTCAACGAAAACTTATTTGAAGAAAAAAAACTCATAGCAAAATTAAGATCTTTACTAGATTCTCAAGATCCAGAAAATACTACAATAGCAATAAGAACTATTTGGCTAATGGGAGAAAATTTTCCTGGAAACTCTATTCTCCAATTTGTTAAAATTTATCAAGCACTAATTCAAGGTAAAGAAGAGGCTATTGGATCGATCTTGCCAGAAGAATATAAATTTATATTAGATAGGATAACTATTTTAGCAATAAATTATCTAGAAATTTATAGAGAGAAATTAACTAACGATCCTAATTCTCTAACTTTATTAGAAAAAATCAGAGTAAGAGCTCCAATCCAAAAAGAAGAACTTATAACCATACCGGATAATTTTATAACTGCTCTACAGCCAGCAGATTATAAACAGCTAATTTTTAGACCAGATATCGATCTTTTTCTTAAAAAGAATAGTAAAGAATTCCTTTTTAATCTTTTATATTATGCCACTAAATTTGATCAATTTGAATTGGCAAAAAAAATACTAGAAAAAGTAAAAACTAATAAAGATGCTTTTTTAAGTAGAATCCAAATTAATGAGCAGAAAGAATTATATAACCTGGCTTTTCAAAAAGATAAGATACAATTTGCAAAGCTCTTCTTATCTCAATTATCCCCAAAGGAGCAAGCCAAGAATGGATTTAAATTCTTATATACAGCATACAAAGAAGATAATCTTGAATTAGCTAGATATTTAGTAGAATATTTAAATATTCCTATTGAAAAACTAAAGAGCCCCCTAAATTCTACAATTTTAATTATGGCGGCCCAAGCTGGAAAGACCAAATTTGTAGAATTATGTCTTGAAAAAATTAAACCTCATAAAAAAATTAATCAAAAAAAATATTTAGAGAGGAAAGACAAAGCGGGTTATACAGCTTTAAATGTGGCATGCCATTATGGAAATACCAAGATAGTAGAATTATTATTACAAGAAGGTGCTAATATAAATACTACTGATACAAGAAATCGCACTCCTTTAATGTTAGCCGCAAGTCAAGGCTATACAGAAATAGTAAGATTATTGCTTGATACACATAAAGCAGACTTAGAAACTAAAACTGCTAGGGGTGATAACGCTTTGTTAGTAGCTATAGATCAAGGCCATACAGAAATAGTGGAATTATTATTAAAAAAAGGCGCTCAGATATATCCTACAGGTAAAAATAAGGACAGCGCTTTAGGGGAAGCCGCCTCTAGGGGGAAAATAGAAATCTTAGAAATTATCTTTAGACTAAGAGCTGATACTATAGTGATAGAACATAAAGATAGCGGAGGAAATACAGCTTTGGCCTTAGCTGCTTATAATGGTCGGAGCCAAGCTTTACAATTTCTAATTAGTAAAGGCGCAGAGATAGAAACCATAAATGAAAAAGGTAATACTCCCTTAATTACAGCAATCCAGAATAATCATATAAAAACTGTAAAAGTCCTACTTAAACATGGTGCTAATATAAGTACAAAAAATAAGAAAGGTTTAACAGCACTAGATATAGCCGGAAAATCTACAAATCCTGAGATGGTATCACTATTTGATCCTCCTCCCACCATTAATGAAGCTTTAGTAATAGCAGCCGCTGAGGGACCACGAGATACAGTAGCGCTATTATTAACCAAAGGTGCTGATATAAATACTACTAATAAAGACGGCTATACCCCTTTAATGATTGCCATAGCTAAAGGACATATAGAAGTAGTAAGAGTCTTACTTAGTAAAAATAAAGAAAATATAGAAAATAAAATGTATGGCTATACAGCTTTGGCGATAGCAGCAGATAATGGACACTCAAATATAGTAGAACTATTATTAAATGAAGGTGCTAACATAAATACTACGGCTCCAGAAGGTTGGACTCCTTTAATGCTTGCCATATATAAAGGACATATAGAAGTAGTAAGAGTCTTACTTAGTAAAAATAAAGAAAATATA
>CAYZBM010000020.1:25964-27028 GCA_964476705.1 uncultured Rickettsiales bacterium
GAAGCTAAAAATATTAATGACTGTACAGCCTTAGCGCTCGCCGCAGATAATGGACACACAGATGTAGTAGACTTATTATTAGAAGCAGGAGCTGATATAAATACTAGGTATGCAAAAGCTGGCACTCCTTTAATATTAGCAGCAGCTAAGGGATATACAGCAATAGTAAGATTATTACTTAATAAAAATAAAGAAAATATAGAAGCCAAAAATATTAATGGCGGTACAGCCTTAACGCTCGCCGCAGGTAATGGCCACAAAGATGTAGTAGGCTTATTATTAGACGCAGGAGCTGATATCAAGACTACTACTCTAAACGGCTATACTCCTTTAATTATGGCCGCCACTAAAGGACATACAGCAACTGTAAGATTATTACTTAGTAAGAATAAAGAAAATCTAGAAAGTAAAAATATTAATGGTGATACGGCCTTAATACGAGCAGTAGTAAATGAACACAAAGATATAGTAGAATTATTATTGCAAGAAGGTGCTGATATAAATACTATTAATGAAAGCCGGGACAGCGCTTTAGGCTTAGCCGCTTATCTAGGTAAAATAGAAATCTTAGAAACTCTCTTTGCACTAAGAGCGGATATTTTAGAGATAGAACATAAAAATAACCTTGGAAATACGCCTTTAGCATTAGCCTCTTATAATGGTCAAAGCCAAGCTTTAGAATTTTTAATTAAAAAAGGTGGAGATATAGAAACAGTAAATGAAAAAGGTAATACTCCCTTAATTACCGCAGTCGAGAATAACCATGTAGACGCCGTAAAAGTACTACTTGAACATAATGCTAATATAAGTACAAAAAATAATGAAGGTTTAACCGCGCTAGATATCGCCAAAAAATCTACAAATCCTGAGATGGTATCACTATTTAATTCTCTCTCAATTAATCCTACTTCAGTATTTAAAGAAGGTGCCAGGATATCCGGCAATGATCCGGGAGCAAGTGTTGCTTAAAGTATAGTAGATTAAGAAAGAATTGACAGTAAAATACATATATAATAAATTCTTTCTATAATGCTACATATCCCGAAAAAACATATACTTACAAT
>CAYZBM010000021.1:0-26805 GCA_964476705.1 uncultured Rickettsiales bacterium
CATTATTGTACTTTAAAAAATATCGTAAGATGTTTTTTCACGGGCAACTAATTACTTACATAAATCATTGCTATGATGCTACATATCCTAAGATTTATTCCGGGATCTATAAAAAAAATTAGGCAAGGGCAAGCTTTAACTGCTATAGTATTTCATGATTGAAATAACCTATATTATGGATCCTTCAGCAAAACATAAATAGTATTATAAGTATATGTTTTTTCAGGATATGTAGCATCATAGATAGTAGATCGCTGATCTACTAAATTTAATAATTATTGATTAGAGGTAAATTATTTCTTGATCTACTATATATAATTTATTCTACAATTAATATTTTTATTTATTGAACTCCTAGATTTTGTTGTTGTTCTTTTATTTTTAGTCTTACTGAATATCCTCTAAAGACTTTTTGAATTTTAATTGCTGCAAGATCCTCTGTTTTTTGATTTATTGGTTCACGACGATTAAATTCACCTGATGGCGGTATATCGTGAAAGCAAGAATTTGCATGAACTAAGCTAGCTAAGGCATTTTCATTTCCTTTGTCTAATCCTTTAGTTTTTATCTCTTTATTAACTACTGAAAGTAAAGCCTCTACTAATGAAGATAATTCTTTATGTTCTAAATCTACTACATTAGTTTCGGCCACGTTAAAAAATTTATCTTCTATAATTTTATCATATTCTAGTTGAAATCTGGCGGCCATAAATTTTGCTTTATCAATATCAGAACAACTTTTATCGTTTTTTTTGCGATCAAGATTTTTTGAAAATTCTTCTAATTCTTCTCTGTTTTTTGGTCGATCTTTTTCGTCAAATTCTAGCCATAAAGCTGTCGGATTGGCGATATTGATACCATGAGCAATTACTGTACGTAAATGATTAAAACCAGGGCTTAATTTTAGTAATAATTTTTGATCTTCTTCGTTAATACCTAATTCCTTAAGAGAATTTAGTAAGCCAAGATATTTATTTACCGCTAACATATTATTCATAATTTTATCAACAGTAATTGCCCTTGATTCAGTTATCTCTACTATGTTAGTTACTATATTGTCTGGCTTTCTTAATTTTTCTAAATTGGAATCTGTTGTTGTGCTTTGGGATTTAGGATCCTTTCTTTGCAATCTATGCACAGTAGCTGCAGCTATTGTGGTCTGGGCATGGGTTGCTAAATTAACTAAGGCATCAAGATTACTTCTGTAACCATTTTGGCTATTTTTCAAATAGTCAAATTCTTGTTGTACTTTTAGACAAAAATTTTGAAGGAGATAAGCTAATAATTTTTCTTTTAAGCTTAGATCCTTTGGATTTCTATTTATTGCCGCTAAAATAATTTTTTCTTCTTTTGTAACCTTACTAGATTCTTTTTTAGTTAATGAATTTCTTGAAATATATAATGATTCAAGTTCTTTAGCTCTTGGTGAATTTTCATTAGCGGCTTTTTTGGTATTTACATTATGCTGATGAATAAAAGTTTGTGCTAAAAAAGAGCTTTGCGCTTCTGGTCTTTTAAGAGATGTTACTATAAAATTTTGATGGGTTACATCAGAAAATTGTAAGGCAACTTTTGGGCCTCCTCTGGCCGCTTCTACTCCAGATCCGGCATCAACTCTTAAAGCTATTTTACCATTTGGTAAAATCCAACCTCGCCGAGTTAGTTCTTCTGATTTTTTTGTCAAATATTCTTCAACTTTTTTAATACCTAATTCTTTAAGTAAAATAAATTGAACAGGTCCGCCATCTTTACCAATATCACTAAAGGGTAGTAAAATTCTAAAACCATGTTTGGCAAAATATTCTTTAAATGTATCATCTTGAAAAAATTCCCCTAAAACTTGCTCAGGATCATCTATTAATTGTTGCCAAAGTTCAGGCTGTTCAAGTAAGGCGGTTAATTGCATTTCATGTTTGCTAATACCTGCTAGTTCAGCCAGAACAAATATTTCGAGAAAATTATTAGGTTCTTGCCATTGCGCTATTTGTAATAATTTACTGGAGGAAGATTTATAATGAGTAAAATTAGCTAATTCTCTATGGGCTATTGCTGCTTTTTCAGGAGATAATTTACTAACTTCATAAGCTATTTTTTTAAGAAAATTTTCATTATTTAAAATATATAGTAATAATATTTTTCTGTTAGTCGGATCTAATTCTTTATATTTAATATTTCCTGTTATTTTTTGGCCATTTTGATCTTGAAGGTCTAGATTTTCAGGTATTGTAAAACTGCTTAAAATTTGTTCTAAAGCAATTATATGTTGCTCGGCTTCTTGCCTTGGGCGCATATCAGAATAATAAGATGAGGCGGTATAAAAGCTAAAACCCGAAAGTAGTTCTAATAATTGAGGCTCTCGATTTAATGCGATAAAATTTTCATCAATAACTTGATCAATTTGATTTACAAGTCCTATAACTTCGCTTTCTTGGTCGTCTATGGTAACTTTAGTTGTACGTTTAGGTAGAGAATTATCTTGAGGATCTGCTTCTAGTTTTTCAGCAAAATCCTTTAAATTTTTTAGTATAGTTTCAAGCTTTTCTTTTGCTTTAGAGAAATTTGGTTTGTCTTTAAATTGGCTAATGATATTGTCTAATTTTTGAATATGATCTTGGACAATTTTTTGCTTACGAATAGCAAAACTTTTTTTATTGGCATCTGCAGTGGAAGTTGGTTTACCATCTTTATCTTTTAGCCAATCACCCATTCTATATATTTTACTTATGGAACCTAAAAATTGTTTAAAACCTTCTTGCGTTTTCATTTGTTCTGGGTAAAGTTTTATTGCTGTAGCTAAAGCGCTATTGTAAAATTCTAGAGCCCCATCTGCATAAACTTCATGAAACCAAGCAACTGTTTCTGCCTGCTGATCCATAGCAACTGGCTTAAAATCAATCGAAGTAGCTGCAAATAATTCGGCCAGTTTTTGATTTAAATTAGCAGTAGGCGATCTGCCTTCTGCTAATTCTTTTCTTTGTTGATCTATAGTTTTTATAAATTCTAATTCTTGGCGACGATATTCTAATGTTCCTGCATAATCTGGATGCATAGTAAAAATGCTATTATAAGAAAAATTTCCTAAAATTTCTATAAATTCAGAAAAATCTTTTTGCTTTTTTTCCTCCCCCCTTTTTTTAGGAGCGGTAGTTATCTGGTCTAAAAGATATTCGGTTTCGGCATTAAAATTGAAACTTTTATTACCTAGAGCTAGACTATTTAAATATGCTGTCTGTTCAGCTATACGACCGATAACAGCTAGCATTTCTAATAATTTACTGATTTTAGTTAAATCATCTTTACTGCTAACTAGTGTTTTTAAAGTTGTTTCAGAATTAAAAATCCATTCTGTCTGATCTTTACTTAAAATTTTTTGATCATCTTTTTTTAATTGCTCTGCTAAATCAATAGCTATCTTAAGATCTTTTTTTGATTTAGGATTAGCTTTAAAAAATTCTTCCTTTAAATATTCAAAAACTTCATTAGTATTTGATGAAAGTAAAGCATGAGGTTTTGTGTCTATTGCACTAGATGGTACTTCTTCTGGAGTTGGAGAGAGAGGTGCAGAAGTAACTATTGGAGTAAGTGTTGGTGCTGGGGTAGTAGTAGGATTTGGTTGTTCTTGTAGTGGCATACATTGCTCTTATCTTAAAAATGATAATATTTTTAACTATTGATATATTAAAAAATCTTACCTGCAAAGAAAAAATTAATAAAAATATATTAGATCATGCAATGATTTTCCATTTTATTTACTTAATATAAATCATTGCTATGATGCTACATATCCTGAAAAAACATATCCTTATAATACTATTTTATGTTTTACTGAAGGATCCAAAAATACATTCATTTCAATTAAGAAATACTATACTAGTAAATAATTATTTTAAAGCACGTTCGACAAAATTATTAAATCTATTTGAGAAGGCTAAAGTATCATAGATATTCTCACCTTCAATAATACAAGCTTGATCAAAAAGTAATTCGGCTAATTCTTTAGCATCATTTTCTCCGAGATTATTAATTAAATATTTTAAAATATTATGCTCAGGATTGATCTCTAATATTTTAAGGGAAGGAGAGGCTAGTTGTTTTTGGCTTAACAAAAATCTTTCCATTCGCATGTCCATACCACCTTCTTGTACCGTTAAACATACGGGACTTGAGGTTAGTTTTTTTGAAACTTTAACATCCAAAACTTTACCTTTTAAAGTTTCTTTAATAAAATTAATTAATTTTTGGGTTTCGTCAGTAATTTCAGTTTTTTGCTCATTGTCATTATCTGCCAAGTCAAGACCGGCTCTAGTTACCGATATAAAATCTTTATCTTTATATTGATGAACAGTATTTACCCAAAAATCATCAACATGGTCAGTTAGCAAAATTACATTGATATTTTTCTTGATAAAACCTTCAAGTTGCGGACTTTCCATTAGTAACTTTAGAGTATCACCAAGAGCATAATAAATTTTATCTTGTCCTGGTTCCATCTCAGAGATATATTCATCAAGAGTTATCCATCTATCAGGATGTTTTGAGCTTCTAAAGTGACATACTTCTAAAACTAAATCACGGTTAGCATCAATATTTTCGCATAGGCCTTCTTTTAAAGTTGCGCCAAAATTTGTCCAAAATTTAGCAAAATCTTCTTTTTCGTTAGCTGCTTTTTTCTTTAATTCCCCAAGAATCTTTTTCACTAAATTATGGTTAATTTTATGTACAGTATGATTATGCTGTAGAGTTTCCCGACTAATATTTAGTGGTAGATCTTCAGAATCTACAATCCCACGTAAGAATCTAAAATATTTTGGTACTATATCGATATTTTGCTCAGCAATAAATACTCGTTTAATATAAAGTTTAACTCTAGTCATCCGATCAGGATGATAAAGATCGTATGGTGGGTTTGTTGGAATAAATAATAAGCTTGTATATTCTAAATTACCTTCGGCTTTATTATGAAATACCATCCACGGTTTATCGGGAGCGTGAGCAATATGGCGATAAAATTCATTATATTGTTCTTCAGTTATTTCACTTTTTGGTTTGCGCCATAAAGCTGAGCCCTTGTTAATGGTTTCTGGAGCGCTATCATCTTCGCTATATTCGATCGGATAAGATATATGATCGGAATAAGTTTTAATTACATGACGAATACGATGTTTATCTAAAAATTCTAATTCATTATCTTTGAGGAATAATTTAACTATTGTTCCACGTTTAAGCTTAGATTTAGCTTCTTCTATTTCATAATTGCCATCGCCAGTTGAGCGCCATAAAAAGGATTTTTTTTGTCCGGCTTTAGTTGTAGTTACTTCAATTTTTTTGGCGGCCATAAAAGCTGAATAAAAACCCACGCCAAATTGACCAATTAATTGACTTAAATCTTTATTTTCAGTTTGGGCATTTAAAAATTTTTGGGTACCTGAACTGGCGATAGTCCCTAAATTATCAATTAATTCTTTTTTATTCATGCCAACACCATTGTCGCAAATACTTAAGGTGTTATTTTTTTTATCGATAAGAATATTAATTTTAAATTCCGAATCATCCTCTGTTAATTCTGGTTTAGTTAGACTTAAATAATTTAATTTATCTAAGGCATCAGATGAATTGGAGATTAGTTCGCGTAAAAATACTTCTTTATGGGCATATAAAGAATGAATTACTAATTGTAGAATTTTGCTGGTTTCGGCGCCAAACTGATATTTTTCAGTAGTATTTTCAGCTTTGTCGTTAGTTTTAACTTTTTTCTTTGTCATGATTTTGTTTAACCTTTTATTTGTTTATTATATCTATTTCTATTTTCTTTTTCTTTATATAAATAATATTTGATATTTGACCTCATATATCCTTAATTAAAGGATCTTAATTTTATGAGTTATAGCTTAAGATTTAAGTATTCGATAAAAAAAATCAAGTGGTGAGTAAAAATATTCTTTATTTTTGCAGCATAAAGTGATTAATTAAGAAAGGTTAATTTATAAATTAATATTAAATGGATGGGATATATTAATGAGTTCGCAAAAAAATAGTGCTGATATTAAAGAAGAGTATGAAAGAGCAGTAAAACAATTAAATTCTTTTATTTCATCTAGTTCATTCCCAATTTCTTTAGATGATAAATTTTTAACACAAATATTATCTGGTAATAGTCTGAAAACATTACGAGAACTTAAACTTACTTTCTTAGAAAAAAAGGAACTAAAGAGTTTATGTAATATTCAAATTTTAAATAATTATAATAATGATTTATTATCTCTTACAAAAAACGATTTAAGAACTATAGAAAAGGATATTAATGTACTGAGAAATAATAAAACGGATAATGATAAAATTATTAATTCTGAAAAAGAAAGTGAAGCTTCCAAGCTAGCAGATGCTGTATCTAACTTCAGAAAACTAATACAAAAAGAAGGTGAAATAGATAAGTCTTTAAGGTCATTATATGTAGGAGCACAAGGAGCAAGTGTTGATCTATCAAGTATCAAAAAAAACATTGAAGATTTTGAGACTGATGTTGCTAGTTTAAGAGGGACTATTAATGAAATAAATCAAATACATTCTAAAGTGAAAAATATAGAAAACTTTGAAGAAGATGTAACTGTTTCTAAAAAAAGCAGTGGGTGCTGGAGTTTTCTTCGGAAAGCATCAGTATCTAGATGTATAACATCTAAAAAGCAAGAAACTTCGGTTTAATAATTCGAGCTCATAATTTCACTTGTCTTTAAACTAGAGAGGGTTTATATAGCCTTATCTTCTTTTTATGTGGAGTTATTATATTTAATTAGAGCAAATTTATATGGATATATTGCTTTCCGGCTATGCTAAAGATTATCTGCCAATATTGGTATTTATTGCTATAGCTGTAGGTCTTGCTATTGTGATGATTCTTATCCCGTTTATTGTGGCTTTGCGCCGTCCAGATAAAGAAAAAATTTCAGCTTATGAGTGTGGATTTGAGCCGTTTTCTGACGCAAGAGATAAGTTTGACGTCAGGTTTTATTTAGTTTCAATTCTATTTATTATATTTGATTTGGAAATTGCATTTTTATTTCCTTGGGCTTTAGTTTTAAAGGAAATCGGAATTTTTGGTTTCTGGTCAATGATGCTATTTCTATTTGTGCTTACCGTAGGCTTTATCTATGAGTGGAAAAAAGGCGGTTTAGACTGGGAATAGTTTTAAGCGAATATTGTATTTTTAAGAGGAATTTATGCGCAGAAAAAACCAGATAGAGCAAGACATATTCAGTCAAGGCATGTCAAATAAAGGGTTTGTTTTAGCTAAAATGGACGATTTGGTTAATTGGGCAAGAACTGGTTCTTTATGGCCGATGACCTTTGGTTTGGCTTGTTGTGCGGTTGAAATGATGCAAACGGCAGCTAGTCGTTATGATCTTGACCGATTTGGTTTAGTGTTTAGGGCTAGCCCTAGGCAGTCCGATGTTATGATTGTAGCTGGAACTTTAACTAATAAAATGGCGCCAGCTTTACGTAAAGTTTATGACCAAATGGCAGAGCCGCGCTGGGTTATATCTATGGGTAGTTGCGCTAATGGTGGTGGATATTATCATTATTCTTATTCCGTAGTTAGGGGTTGCGACAGAATTATTCCGGTGGATGTTTATGTTCCTGGCTGCCCACCAACGGCGGAAGCTCTATTATATGGGGTACTGCAATTACAGAAAAAAATTAAACGTACTGGCACCATCATCAAAAGGAATGCTTAAAGGTTGAGTTATGGCTGATAATAATCTTGTGTCTTTAGAAGAGCTTAAAAATTACGTCATTGAAGAATGCGCCCAGAAATATCATTTGGATGGTAAAATTGAATTAGGCGAGTTAGTTTTTGAGGTTCCTTATCAGCATATAACTGAAATATTATTATTTTTGCGTGATAATTCCAAATGTGCTTTTACTCAATTAGTTGATATTTTTGGAGTTGATTATTTAGCTCGAGAGAAAAGATTTGAAGTTATTTATAATTTATTAAGTTTAGAGCATAATCAAAGAGTTAGAGTTAAGATTATGGTCTCTGAAGATGATCAAGTACCAAGTGTAACTGAAATTTTTGCAGCAGCTAATTGGCTCGAGCGTGAAGTTTGGGACATGTATGGAGTATTATTTGCAGGGCATCCTGACTTACGCCGAATTTTAACCGATTATGGTTTTTCAGGTCATCCACAACGTAAAGATTTTCCACTTACCGGTTATGTAGAAGTTCGTTATGATCAAGAACTTAAGAGAGTAGTTTACGAGCCAGTAAAATTAACGCAAGATTTCCGTAATTTTGATTTTGTAAGTCCTTGGGAAGGAATAAAAGATTATATTGATTCTTAATGAATAAAGTCTCCTAAGCTATAAGTTTTATGGTTTTATTAGAAATAAGGTTTTAAAAAATATGACTGAAGTTAATATAAAAAATATGACTATTAATTTTGGGCCGCAACATCCAGCAGCTCACGGCGTATTACGTTTAGTTTTGGAAATGGATGGTGAGGTGGTAGATCGTGCTGACCCGCATATAGGTTTGCTACATCGAGGGACTGAAAAATTAATTGAGCATAAAACTTATATGCAGGCTTTGCCATATTTTGATCGTTTGGATTATGTATCGCCAATGTCACAAGAACATGCTTTTGCTTTAGCTGTTGAAAAATTATTAGGCTGTGAGGTGCCAGTTAGAGCTAAATATATTCGGGTATTATTTGCTGAGATTTCTAGGCTTTTAAATCACGTACTTAATATTACCACTCAAGCTTTAGATGTAGGAGCTATGACGCCGTTATTGTGGCTCTTTGAAGAGCGGGAAAAAATGATGGAATTTTATGAGCGGGTTTCGGGATCTAGGCTACATGCTAATTATTTTCGTCCAGGTGGAGTAGCTAAAGATCTTCCTGATGGCTTACTTTCCGATATTAGTAATTTTACTGATTATTTTCTTAAAATTGTCAATGATATGGATAATTTACTTACCGAAAATCGGATTTTTAAGCAAAGAATGGTGAATATTGGAGCGGTTAAAAAAGAAGATGCTTTAAGTTTTGGGTTTTCAGGTCCAATGTTACGTGGTTCTGGAGTTGCTTGGGACTTAAGAAAAACTAAACCTTATGAGATTTATGATGAGCTCGATTTTGATATTCCGGTTGGGACTTATGGTGATTGTTATGATCGTTATTTAGTAAGAATGGAAGAGATGCGACAATCAGTAAAAATTATTAAACAAGTTATTGCAAAAATGCCAGAGGGGCCGATTAAAACTTTAGATCGCAAAATCTCGCCGCCACCAAGAGAAGAAATGAAAAAATCGATGGAAGCTCTAATTCATCATTTTAAATTATATACTGAAGGTTATCACGTTCCAGAATCTGAAACTTATACGGCAGTTGAAGCGCCAAAAGGTGAGTTTGGGGTATATTTAAAAGCCGATGGTAGTAACAAACCATATCGTTGTCGGATTCATGCTCCAGGATTTTTGCACTTGCAGGCTCTTGATTTTATGACAAAAGGTCATATGCTCGCCGACGTTGTTGCGGTGATCGGAAGTATGGATATCGTATTTGGTGAAATAGATAGGTAAAGTATGACAGTAAAAAAACAAAATATAACAGATAAAGTAAGTGAACTGCAAGGATTTGCCTTTAACGAAGAAAATCTAGTTAAGGCTAAAAATATTATTGCTAAATACCCTAAAGGTAAACAGCAAAGTGCTTTATTACCACTTCTTGATTTAGCGCAAAGACAAAATAATGGTTGGTTACCAAGGCATATTCTTGATTATATTGCTAATTTTTTAGAAATACCGGCGATTAAAGTTTATGAAGTTGCCAGTTTTTATACTATGTTTAACCTAAAACCAGTTGGTAAGCATTTAGTACAAGTATGTAGAACTACTCCTTGTTGGCTAAAGGGTTCGGATAATATTACTAATGCCTGCAAAAAAAAATTGGGAATTGATATCGGACAAACCACAAAAGATGGTGAATTTACTTTAGTTGAAGTTGAATGTTTAGGTGCTTGTGTTAATGCGCCAATGGTTCAAATAAATGATGATTTTTTTGAAGATTTAACAGAAGATAACATAGTTGAGATTTTAGATCACTTAAAAGCTGGAAATAAAGTTAAAGTTGGTACCCAAATAAAACGCTTAAATTCAGCGCCTAAAACTGGATTAACCGTATTGAAGAATGATCTATTGTAAATTGCTTTATTGGAATTAATAAGATGTTAAATGACAAAGATAGAATATTTACTAATCTATATGGACAGCAAAGTCCTAATTTGCCTGCAGCATTAAAGCGTGGTGATTGGAAAGATACAGCCTCTTTTATTGCTAAAGGTCATGATGCTATTATCGAAGAAGTAAAACAATCTGGCTTGCGTGGACGAGGTGGTGCTGGTTTTCCAACTGGTCTAAAATGGTCTTTTATGCCAAAAGAAGCACCAAATGGAAAGCCATCATATTTAGTAATTAATGCTGATGAATCAGAACCAGGTACTTGTAAAGATCGGGATATATTAAGACATGATCCGCATAAATTAATTGAAGGTGCTTTGCTTGCAGGTTATGCAATGAGGGCCGTTGCTGCTTATATTTATATTCGGGGTGAATTTTATAATGAGGCTTCAGCCATAGCAGCTGCAATAGAAGAAGCTTATGAAGCTGGATTTATTGGTAAAAATGCTTGTGGTACTGGATATAATTTTGATGTTTATCTACATCGTGGTGCTGGTGCTTATATTTGTGGTGAAGAAACAGCATTGCTTGAAAGTTTAGAAGGTAATAAAGGTCAACCCAGATTAAAACCACCTTTTCCAGCGGGAGTTGGTTTATATGGTTGTCCAACTACTATTAATAATGTTGAAACTATTGCGGTAGTTCCTACTATCTTGCGTCGAGGGGCTAAATGGTTTTCGTCTTTAGGTAAAGCCAATAATTCTGGAACTAAAGTATTTTGTATTTCCGGTCATGTAAATAACCCATGTAATGTTGAAGAAGAAATGGGTGTTTCCATGAAAGAATTAATTGAAACACATGCAGGCGGTGTGATAGGGGGGTGGGATAATTTACTTGCAGTTATTCCTGGTGGATCTTCTTGTCCATTATTACCTAAACATATTTGTGATACTGTAACTATGGATTTTGACGGATTAAAAGCCGCAGGTTCTGGACTAGGTACAGCAGGGCTTATTGTAATGAATAAATCAACCGATTTAATTGAGGCAATAGAAAGATTATCACATTTTTATATGCATGAATCTTGTGGTCAATGTACGCCATGCCGCGAAGGAACTGGTTGGATGTGGCGAATAATGCAGCGTCTGGTTAAAGGTGATGCTAAAGTAGAAGAAATTGATGGTTTAATTGATATAAGTAAACAAATAGAAGGTCATACAATTTGTGCATTAGGTGATGCAGCTGCCTGGCCAATTCAAGGATTGGTTAGACATTTTAGGCCATTAATTGAAGAAAGAATCCAGCAATATTCGAATAAGATAATGAGATAAATTAATAATATTTTTTAAGTAACAAAATAGGTTTTAAATAATATGCCTAAACTAAAAGTGAATGGACAAGAAGTTGAATTTGAAAAAGGGATGACCGTCCTTGAGGCTTGTGAAATAGCTGGCGAAGAGATTCCTCGTTTTTGTTATCATGAAAGATTAAAAATTGCCGGTAATTGTCGGATGTGTTTAGTGCAGGTTGAAGGTGGACCGCCAAAGCCAGTTGCTTCTTGTGCTATGCCTGCGGCTGAAAATATGAGTATTCATACTAATACCAAGATGGTAAAAAAAGCCCGAGAAGGGGTAATGGAATTTTTGCTAATTAATCACCCACTTGATTGTCCAATTTGCGATCAAGGCGGAGAGTGCGATTTGCAAGATCAAGCTATGGCTTATGGTAAAGGCAAAAACCGCTACGAAGAAGTTAAACGTTCGGTAAAAGACAAATATATGGGCCCTTTGGTTCAGACCTTTATGAATCGTTGTATTCATTGTACTAGATGTGTTAGATTTATGGATCAAGTCGCTGGAGTTCCGGAATTAGGTGCGATAGGTCGTGGTGAGCATATGGAAGTTGGAACCTATATTGAAAAAGGTTTAACATCTGAATTGTCAGGAAATATAATTGATTTATGTCCAGTTGGAGCTTTAACTGCTAAACCTTATTCTTATAAAGCAAGACCTTGGGAATTAACTAAAACTGAATCGGTAGATGTTTTAGATGCGGTTGGTTCAAATATTAGAATTGATAGTCGTGGGCGTGAAGTATTTCGAATTTTGCCACGTTTAAATGAAGATATTAATGAAGAGTGGATTAGTGATAAAACTAGATTTGCTCTAGATGGCTTAAAATTACAAAGATTAGATAGACCATATGTTAGATCAGAAGATGGCTTAAAAGCTACTGATTTTGCAGATGCTTATGCTGCAATTAAAGAAAAAATCGCTAGTGTAAAACCTCATGAAATAGCAGCAATTACTGGTGATATGGTTGATTGTGAAGCGGTTAAAGCATTAAAAGATTTAATGGCTAAATTAGGTACTGCTAATATAGATTGCCGGCAAGATGGGGCAAAAATATCTAATGAAGTTAGAGCTTCTTATGTGTTTAACACTGGAATTTCTGGTATTGAGAAAGCTGACTTATGTTTACTAATTGGAACTAATCCACGTAAGGAAGCTACTATTATTAATGCTAGAATTAGAAAAGCTTATTTAAATAATAAACTAGATGTAGCATTGATTGGTAAAAAAGCTGAGTTAACTTATAAATGTGATTATTTAGGTGATAGCACTGAGATCTTAGAGCATATTTTAACTGGTGAACATCCATACGCCGAAAAACTAAAACAAGCTAAAAATCCCATGATTATTTTGGGTATGAGTGCTTTAAGACGAAATGATGGTGGCGCTATTTTAAATCTAGTTAAAAAAATTACTGATAAATATAATTTAGTTAAAGATGATTTTAACGGCTTTAATATCCTGCATACGGCAGCAAGTAGAGTTGGCGCAATGGATTTAAATTTTATGCCAGGGAAAAACGGTAAAAATACAGCAGAAATAATTGCATCTTGTAAAAAAGGTGAGATTAAAGTTCTCTATTTACTTGCGGCAGATGAAATTCCTGTAGATGAATTAGGGAATGTTTTTGTAATCTATCAAGGTCATCATGGTGATAAAGGTGCCCATCGTGCTAATGTAATTTTACCTGGAGCGGCATATACAGAAAAAGACGCAACTTATGTTAATACGGAAGGTCGAGTACAAAGAGGATATGTATCTGTTTATCCACCAGGAGATGCAAAAATTGACTGGCAAATTATTGCCGAACTTGCAGAGATCTTAGGAGAGACTTTAGAATATAAAAACATAAATGATTTACGCGCTAAAATGGTTTTAGATAATCCAGTTTTTGCTAAAATAAATGAGCTAGTTAAAAATGATTGGCAAGATTTTGGTAAAGATTCAGCATTAGCTTCCGAGCCAATTATTTGTGATTTAGAAAATTTCTATATGACAGATGTTATAAGTAGAGCTTCAGTTACTATGGCAAAATGTAGTCGTGAGTTAGCTTTAGATAATGCTCAAAATAATTGTTCGTTGAAGGAGGCTAGCGCAGGTTAGATTATGGAAAATTTCCTTAACTTATATTTATTTCCACTGTTGCAAATAGTATTTTCAATATTATTAATTGTGGTACCTTTAATTGGTGCTGTGGCCTATTTAACCTTGATGGAAAGAAAAGTAATTGCCGCAATGCAATTACGTAAAGGTCCTAATGTGGTTGGTTATTTTGGATTACTTCAGCCCTTAGCCGATGCTTTAAAACTTATGGTTAAAGAAATAATTCTTCCAGCAAAAGCCAATAAAGTTTTGTTTATTTTAGCGCCAATGTTAACTTTTATTTTAGCTTTTATTGGTTGGGCAGTAATTCCTTTTGGTCCAAAAATGGCTGTTGCGAACATTAATGTTGGAGTTTTGTACTTGCTGGCTATCTCTTCACTAGGCGTATATGGAATTATAATTTCTGGTTGGGCAAGTAACTCTAAATATGCTTTTCTAGGAGCTATTAGATCTGCCGCCCAAATGATTTCTTATGAAGTGGCAATTGGTTTTACTATTATTGCAGTTCTATTAATTACTGGATCTTTAAATTTAACAGAAATTGTTTTAGCTAAAAAAACTTTACTCGATAAAGTATTATTATTTCCAATGTTTATCATATTTTTTATTTCAAGTTTAGCGGAAACTAATCGTCATCCTTTTGATCTACCTGAGGCTGAGGCTGAAATAGTTGCAGGTTATAATGTTGAATATTCTTCTATGGCTTTTGCGTTATTCTTTTTAGGTGAATATGCTAACATGATTTTAATGTCGAGTATTGCTACCGTATTATTTTTGGGTGGTTGGTTACCGATAATCGATTTAAATATTTTAAGTTTTATTCCTGGTATTATTTGGTTTGCGCTAAAAATTTTAGGATTGTTATTTGTATTTATTTGGGTAAGAGCAGCATTACCTCGCTATCGTTATGATCAGTTAATGCGTTTAGGTTGGAAAATATTTTTACCACTGACATTAGTTTGGGTCGTAATTATAGCTAGTTACGTAGTTTATGGTGGAAGGTAATGTTATGAGCAAGTTAAAAAAAATAGTTAAGAGTTTTTCGTTATTTGAAATATTATCAGGAATGATGATTACTTTTAAATATATGTTTAAGCCTAGTGTAACCATTAATTATCCGCATGAAAAAGGACCAATAAGTCCAAGATTTAAAGGTGAGCATGCTTTAAGACGTTATCCAAATGGTGAAGAAAGATGTATTGCTTGTAAGTTATGCGAAGCGGTATGTCCAGCGCAAGCTATAACTATTGAAGCTGAATCGCGTGAAGATGGAAGTAGGCGTACTACTCGTTATGATCTTGATATGACTAAATGTATCTACTGTGGTTTATGTGAGGAAGCTTGTCCGGTTGATGCTATTGTTGAGGGGCCTAATTTTGAATTTGCTACCGAAACCCATGAAGAACTTTTATATGATAAAGAGAGACTTCTAAGAAATGGTGAAATTTGGGAACAAGAAATAGCTATGCGATTAGAAGCAGATAAAAAACATCGTTAAATTTTAAAATAAGTTAAAAATAAAAAATTGATAAAAAATTTATGATAGAACCAAATATATTACTAACAACGATAATGTTTTACGTTTTTGCGGGAATATTAATCTTTTCAAGCTTAATGGTGATTACAGCTAAAAATCCCGTTCATTCAGTTCTATTTTTAATTTTAGCATTTTTTAATGCTAGTGGTTTATTTATCTTACTTAGTGCTGAATTTATTGCGATGCTAACCGTTATTGTTTATGTAGGGGCCGTTGCGGTATTATTTTTATTTGTGGTTATGATGTTAAATATAAATTTCTCTAGCATTCAGCGTAACTTTATCAAATATCTACCTATTGGTCTTGTAGTTTCACTTATCATTTTAACTGAACTAATTATGGTTATAAAAGGTGCTTTAGGTAATGAAAAATTTATTAGTTTAACTAAATTAGCTCTAGATAAAAATAACTTAAATAATATTACTAATACTAAACAAATTGGTCTAGTTCTTTATACAGATTACGCTTATATCTTTGAACTTGCGGGGCTTATTTTATTAGTTGCTATGGTTGGAGCTATTGTACTTACACATCGCACTAGAGTAGGCGTATTGCGTCAAGATATAAGCGAGCAGATTTTAAGAGATGGTAAAAAATCATTAAAAATAATTAAGTTTGTTAATAATAAACCCGTAAATCCAGAAAAATAATAAATAAAAAGAATAAATTTATGTCTATAGGTCTTGTCCATTTTTTAATACTTGCAGCGATTCTTTTTTCGATAGGGATTAGCGGCATATTTTTAAATCGTAAAAATGTAATAGTTATTTTAATGTCAATTGAGCTTATTTTGCTTGCAGTTAATATTAATTTTGTAGCATTTTCGGCTTATCTACAAGACATTACCGGACAAATATTTACTATTTTTATTTTAAGTGTGGCCGCTGCAGAAGCTGCAATAGGCCTTGCAATATTAGTTGTTTATTTTAGAAATACCGCGTCAATTGCGATAGACGATGTCAATTTGATGAAGGGTTAAGGAGATTTTTTGTGATTATAGCTATTGTTTTTTTGCCGTTATTTGCCGCGATCTTAGTAGGACTTAGAACTTCTGCTATCTCTAATAAAAGTGCGCAAATTATTACTAGTTTATTTGTTTCTATTGCGGCAATTTTATCTTATATAGTTTTTTATCAAACTATTATATTAAAGCAAAATGAACTTATCCATGTACTTAATTTTATTCATTCTGGCGATTTTTTAGCTGATTGGAATCTTAAAGTTGATAGTTTAACTGCGGTAATGTTAGTACTTGTTACCACGGTATCAGCTTTAGTTCATATTTATTCTATTGAATATATGTCGCATGACAAACATATTCCAAGATTTATGAGTTATCTCTCACTCTTTACCTTTAGCATGTTAATGTTAGTTACTAGCAATAATTTTATGCAGATGTTTTTTGGTTGGGAAGGTGTAGGATTATGTTCTTATCTATTGATTGGTTTTTGGTATAAAAAAGATTCTGCCAGGGCTGCAGCCATTAAAGCTTTTGTAGTAAATAGAGTAGGTGACTTTGCTTTTATTTTAGGAATTTTTACTATTTATTATGTTTTTAAAACTTTAGCTTTTGATGAAATATTCTCCTTAATTCCAAGTATTATTGGTAATAAATTAAATTTATTAGGTTTTGAAGTTAATTCTATCACCTTGATTTGCATTTTATTATTTATTGGGGCTATGGGTAAGTCAGCGCAATTTGGATTACATACTTGGTTGCCAGATGCAATGGAAGGTCCTACTCCAGTTTCAGCTTTAATCCATGCCGCAACAATGGTAACAGCAGGAATATTTTTAGTTGCTAGGATGTCACCATTATATGAACATTCTTTAGTTGCCAGAGATATGGTAACTTTAGTTGGTGGCTTTACAGCTTTATTTGCCGCGACTATTGCCATTACACAAAATGATATTAAAAGAATAATTGCTTATTCTACTTGTTCCCAATTAGGTTATATGTTTTTTGCTTGCGGAGTTTCGGCATATGGCGCTGGGATATTTCATCTTCTAACTCATGGCTTTTTTAAAGCTCTGCTATTTTTATGTGCCGGTAGCGTGATCCATGCTATGTCTAATGAACAAGATATCAGAAAAATGGGTGGCATTTATAAAAAAATTCCTTTTACTTATGTAATGATGTTAATTGGTACTATAGCTATAGTAGGCTTTCCACCATTTTCAGGCTATTTTTCTAAAGATATGATTTTGGAATCAGCATATGCTGTAGGAAGTAAGGGAAATAAAATTGCGATGTTTGCTTTTATCAGTGGCCTTATTACTGCCGTTCTTACTTCATTTTATTCTTGGCGATTAATTTTTGTAACTTTTCATGGAGTAAGCAGAGCTGATGAAAAAGTTTTATCTCATATTCATGAATCGCCAAAAATGATGACTATTCCTCTTCTTATTTTATCTATAGGAGCAGTATTTGTTGGTGGAATATTATACAAATATTTTGGAATTATTGATCATAATATGAAATTCTGGAATGAATCTTTATCGGTAAGTCATCATACTAAACATGTTATTCATATGGCCCATCATTTACCATTATATATAAAATTATTGCCTCTCGTTGCAGGAATTATTGGGCTTTCCGGGGCTTTTGTTATTTATATTATGCAGCCAAAATTAGCGGTGCAGATAGCCACTAATTTTTCTCCTTTTTATAAATTCTCTTTAAATAAATGGTATATAGATGAGCTTTATAATGTGGTCTTTGTAAAACCGCTTAAATCTTTAAGTGTTTTCTTTAGCAAAAATATTGATACTGCGCTTATTGATCGGTTAGGACCTAATGGAGTTTCGTTTTGTGCATTAAAATTATCTGGAGTTGTTAGCAGATTACAAAATGGTCTAATTTATGTTTATGCTTTTGCTATGATTATTGGATTGGCTAGCATCATGGGTTACTTTATCTGGTTTTAAAAAAATTAATATTTTACTGTTGTTTGATTATGGAAAATTTGCCTTTATTATCTTTACTTATTTCTTTGCCTTTTATTGGGGCTTTAATTATTGCTTTGTTCTTTAAAGGTGGTAATGAGCCGGCAGATAAAAAATTGAAAATATTTACCTTCCTTTATACTTTGGGAATATTTTGCGCGTCATTAATTTTATATTTTAAGTTTGATCCGCAGCTTGAAGGTTTTCAATTTGTTGAAAAGATTGAGTGGGTAAAAGGTTATAATATTTTTTATCATTTAGGGGTTGATGGTATTTCCTTATTTTTGATTTTACTTACTACTTTTCTACTGCCGATTTGTATTTTAGCGGGCTATAATGGAATTAAAGAGCGGCTAAAAGAATATATGCTGTGCTTTCTTTTATTAGAGGGGATAATTTTAGTTATTTTTTCAGCTTTAGATTTATTATTATTTTATATTTTCTTTGAAGCAGTTTTAATTCCAATGTTTATCATTATTGGAATTTGGGGTGGTGATAATCGGGTTTATGCAGCCTTTAAATTTTTCCTTTATACTTTAGCAGGTTCATTATTATTGTTAATTGCCTTGGTTTATATTTATAAACAAGCCGGGACCACTGACATAGTTGAACTTATGTATATGACTCCTGAATTTACTCTATCTGTACAAAAATGGCTATGGCTTGCCTTATTTGCCTCATTTGCAGTTAAAGTACCAATGTGGCCATTTCATACTTGGCTACCTGATGCGCACGTACAAGCGCCAACTGCAGGGTCAGTAATATTAGCCGGAGTATTATTAAAATTAGGTGGTTATGGTTTTATTAGATTATCTTTACCATTATTACCGGCAGCTAGTCATTATTTTGCAGATTTTATGTTTGTACTTAGTGTTATTGCGATAATTTATACTTCTATTATTGCGTTAATGCAGACAGATATGAAAAAACTAATAGCTTATTCATCAGTTGCCCACATGGGTTATGTTACCTTAGGTATCTTTGCTTTTAATCATCAAGGGTTAGAAGGTTCGATTGTAGTTATGTTAAGTCATGGTTTAGTTTCTGCGGCATTATTTATGTGTGTAGGGGTTCTTTACGACCGGATTCATACTAAACTAATAGTTAAATATGGTGGTGTAACCAATGTTATGCCAATTTTTGCCGCCTTCTTTATGATATTTACTATGGCCTCAATTGGTCTTCCAGGAACTAGTGGTTTTGTTGGTGAATTATTAACTATGGCTGGTTTATACAAAGCAAGTTTCGCTTTTACAGCTTTAGCTGCGACCGGAGTGATTTTAGGTGCCGCTTATATGTTATGGCTTTATTCAAGAGTTATGTTTGGTGAGATAACTAATAAAGAAATTTTAACTATTAAAGATTTATCATTCCATGAATTTTTAATGTTTGCGCCAATTGTAGTTTTAGTTATCTTGCTTGGAATTTATCCAACTTTAATTACAGATGTAACTGGTCCTGCTGTTGATAATTTATTACTACAAATAAAATAGGGATAGATTTTTTATGAATATAATCGAAATAAAAGCAATTATGCCGGAAATTATTTTAGCGGTATCAGCCTTGTTGCTGTTGCTATTGGGTGCTTTTCGTGGTGATAAAAAAGTAAAAAGCCAAATAGATTTAGCCTTAGTTGCTGTATTTATAGCTATATGCGCTGAAATTAATATTTCTGCAATTAGTGGAAATTTTTTATCTGGAATGATTTATATAGATAAATTTTCTTTTGTGGCTAAGTTGCTAGTGCTTGTAAGTACGTTTGGAGTTTTATTCTTATCCAGATCTTATTATGTAAAACATGTACAAACAGCCGTTGCTGAATTTCCAGTATTAATTTTACTGTCAGTAGTTGGTATGATGTTGTTATTATCTGCAGCTAATTTACTAGCTTTATATGTTAGTTTTGAATTACAAAGTTTAGCTTTATATATTCTTGCCGCGCTTCATCGCAATAATACAAAATCATCTGAAGCCGGATTAAAATATTTTGTTTTAGGTTCACTAGCTTCAGGATTATTATTATTTGGATCTTCTTATCTTTATGGATTTACTGGCAGTATGGATTTTAATTTAATAGCTAGTTCTATAGGTGAAAATTTTGTTAATGATCCCAAAAATCTAGGAATTCTTATTGGCATGATTTTAATTGTTGTCGCCATTTGTTTTAAAATTTCTGCAGTACCGTTTCATATGTGGGCTCCTGATGTTTATCAAGGTGCGCCAACAATAGTAACTAGTTTTTTTGTAACCGCTCCTAAAGTTACCTTAATTGCTTTATTTATAAAATTACTAATGGGACCTTTTGCCTTTGCTTTTGCCTCTTTACAACAAATAATTTTTGTTTTGGCAATGTTATCTATGCTAGTTGGAGCTATTGGTGGATTATTACAATTTAATATTAAAAGATTATTAGCCTATAGTTCAATAGGTCATGTAGGTTATATATTGATGGGTCTAGTTGCGGGCAAAGAAAATTTTGGTTTTGTGCTTATATATATAACAATATATTTGCTTATGACCTTAGGAGTTTTTGCCTTTATTATGTTGCTTAAAAAAGATAATAACGCTAATGTAGATAGCGATCCTGAAGATATTCGAAGCTTATCTGGCTTAGCTAAAAATCATCCTTTATCAGCTTTAGCGCTTTCTATCTTATTATTTTCAATGGCCGGGATTCCTCCTTTTGCCGGATTTATTGGTAAATTTTTTGTTTTTATGGCAGTTGTTGGACAAGGTTATTATCTCCTAGCTTTAGTTGGTATTTTAGCTAGTGTTATTGCCGCTTTTTATTATTTGCGGATAATTAAAATTATGTATTTTGATGAGAATAAAAAATTAGTTGCTTTACCTGCAAATTTTGAAGCTAGAACTATTTTATTTTCTTCAGCCTTTATTTGTTTGGTCTTATTTATTTGGTTTAAACCATTATTAGAGTTAGCTAGTTGGACATTCTAGATGATAAAATAATTTCTTTTGTTAATGATTACCAAATAATTGATTATTTGCAGTTAGATAGTACTAATAATAAAGCCAAAGAATTTGTTAAAGATAAAAATAATAAAGCGCATAAAGTTGTTATTAGAGCTCAAACACAAACTGCAGGTAGGGGGAGGCATAAAAGAGAATGGATTTCTCCTAGTGGTAATTTATATATTTCAATTATACTTGATCTTGCAGACAAAAAAAATAAATTTAGCGAACTGAGTTTTGTTACCTCCATTGCTTTATATAATACTTTAAAAAAATATTTACCTCATAATATTACTATCGGCTATAAATGGCCTAATGATGTGTTAGTGGACAGCAAAAAAATCGCAGGTATTTTGCTTGAAAATCATAGTGATTATCCGAATAATATAATTATTGGTATTGGCCTAAATATACAATCTTCACCTAAATTTGCCGCAAATATTTTATATCAGACAACTTGTATAAATGAACTGATAAAAGCTGATATTGATAAAGAAGAACTAACTCTCAATTTATTAGTTGAATTTGAAAGAATTTTAGCTAAGTGGCATAAGGATAGTTTTGCGGTGATCAAAGAGCTTTGGCTCGATAATGCGTTAAATTTAGGTAAAGAGTTAAAAATTAATCTCGTAAATGAAGAATATAAAGGTATATTTTTAGGTTTAGATGATTCTGGATCTTTAATATTGCAGGAAAAGGCTGGAAATATTAGATATATTAAGTCTGGGGATGTTTATTTATAATATCCAGGCTTTCTAGGTATATAAACTCTTCCTTGTATTAATATATTAAATATATTATAAAATAGTTATTAAATTAATATAGGTGCTTATGATTTTTGTTATTGATTCTGGTAATACCAATATTGTTATGGCTTTATTTGCTAAAGATAATTTACAAGCAAGTATCCGGATTTCAACTAATCAAGCACGAACTGAAGATGAATATTATTTTATAGTTAGGCAGTTTCTAGCCGATCAAAAAACTGATATAAGTAGCATTGAGGCAGTAGTTATTTCAAATGTGGTACCACAAATAGATTATGCCTTAGCTAGTTTATGTAAAAAATATTTTAATCTTAAGCCTTTTATAGTTGGTGATAAAAATCTTAAATTAGGTTTGACTATAAAAATAGATAATCCTAATGAAGTAGGCTCGGATCGTTTAGTTAATGCCGCAGAAGCTTTTAGAAAATACCAAGATAATTGTATCATTATAGATTTTGGGACGGCAACTAATTTTGATATAATAACTAAAAATGGCGAATATATTGGTGGGGTGTTGGCACCAGGCGTACAATTATCGCTAAATTCCCTTTATCAAGCTGCAGCAAAATTACCGCAAGTAAGTATAGTTAAACCTGAAAAAATTATCGGAAAATCTACTATAACTGCAATGCAATCAGGCATTTACTGGGGTTATGTGAGTATGGTGCAGGGGATAATTAGCAGGATACAGCAAGAATTGTCTCAAGAATGTTCAATAATTGCAACTGGCGGCTTGGCTTCTTTAATTTTTGATGGTACAGGTATAATTGGTACATTAGAACCAAACCTAACAATTTATGGCTTGAAGTATATTTACGAGCTAAATAAGTAAAAATTGCAATATAGAGTGGAGAATATCAAATAATGAATTTGAATTTAAAAAAACATAAAAGTGATCTGTTGTTTTTGCCGTTAGGTGGAGCTGGTGAAATTGGCATGAACATGAATTTTTACCAGTTGGATGGTAAATGGTTGATGGTTGATTTTGGCGCTGGTTTTGCTGAAGATTTTTTACCTGGTGTTGATATGATCTTGCCAGATATTACTGCAATTGAAGAATATAAAAAATCTATTTTGGGTCTAGTACTTACACATGCTCATGAAGATCATTTGGGAGCTATAATTTATTTATGGGATAATTTTGATTGTCCAATTTATGCTACTCCTTTTACGGCAGCTTTTTTACGTGCTAAACTTGCCGATAGTAATAATCGAAAAAATGTTAAGATTATAGAAGTGGCGCCAAATAGTCAGTTTTCGATAGGGCCTTTTGCCATAGAATTAGTGCAAATTACTCACTCCGTTCCAGAAATGAATGCCTTATTAATTAAAACTAAATACGGAAATATTTTCCATTCAGGGGACTGGAAATTAGATCCTAATCCGCTAATAGGTAAAGCTACCGATGGGACGAGAATCAGCAATTATGGTGATGAAGGAGTCTTGGCATATGTTGGTGATTCTACCAATGTCTTTAGTCCAGGAAAATCAGGTTCAGAGGGTGATTTAAGAGAAAGTTTAATTCAGCTTATTGGTTCTTGCAAAAAAATGGTTTTAGTTACTACTTTTGCGTCAAATGTAGCTAGGATTGAATCAATTGTTAGAGCTGCTGAAGCTTGTGGACGAAGAGTAGTACTTGCTGGTAGGTCATTATGGCGTATTGTTAATGCGGCCCAAGAAAGTGGCTATTTAAAAGATTTAGAGCATGAATTTGTTAATGAAGATTCATTTAATAAATATCCAAGAGATAAAATTCTGGTTATCTCAACAGGTTGTCAGGGTGAAGTTTTAGCCGCAACTAATAAAATAGTAAATAATGATCATCGCCATGTTAAAATGGTTCCTGGTGATACAGTAATTTTTTCTTCAAAAATTATTCCCGGTAATGATAAAAGAATTTTCCGTTTATTTAATAAATTTGTTAGTATGGGTGTTAATGTACTTACAGAGAAAAATTCTTTTGTCCATGTTTCAGGTCATCCTAATCGTGAAGATTTAAAAGAGATGTATAGTTGGGTAAGACCACAAATAGCTATTCCGGTACATGGAGAAATTGCCCATATGAATGAACATGCCAAACTTGCTAAAGAGTGGGGTGTAAAACATGTATTGCAAGTGGCAAATGGTGATGTAGTTAAACTAGCTCCTGGGGATCCAGTTAAAGTTGGTATGGTTGAAAGTGGAATATTGGCCATAGATGGTAAAATGTTATTACCACCTGATAGTCATATTATGAGAATGCGCCGAAGAATGCGTACAGATGGTATAGTGGTAGTGATGGTTTTGCTTGATAAACTCGGTTTAGTAAGCGAACCTGTAATTACGGCACCTGGAGTTCTTGATCCGGTTGAAGATAAAGAAATCTTACTTTCTATAGAAGAAGAACTAACAGAAGCTTTAGATAGTAATTTAGCTGGTAAAAGACGGGCAACGGATGAGAGATTAGAGCAAGTAATTAGAACTATTGTTAAAAAGACTATCAAATCAGAAGTAGGTAAATATCCTGGTGTTGAGGTTATTATTAAGAATCTGGATTAGTTATGATTTCTATCTCAAGAACATTACATTTTGATGCCGCCCATCGGGTGTTAAATCACGAAAGTAAATGTAAAAATTTACATGGGCATCGTTATGTTCTGGAGGTTTTTTTTACTTCCACCCAACTTGATGATTTAGGTAGGGTAGTTGATTTTTCGGTAATTAAAGATCTGCTTGGCAATTGGATTGATAATAATTTTGATCATAATGTTATTTTACATGAACAAGATAAAGAACTTGGCGAAAATATAGCTACAATTACCGGGCAAAAAATATTTTATCTGCCCTATAATCCTACAGCTGAAAACATAGCCCGTTATTTGCTAGATGAAATTTGTCCAAAATTATTTTTAGGACAAAATATTAATTTTCCGAAGATTCGTCTTTATGAAACTCCTAATTGTTTTGCGGAGTATCAAAGATCATAGGAAACTTTTTACGGATAAAGTAATTCCATTTCCCAGGCATCATTATTTTTAGTAAATAATCTTCTGGTATGTAGGCGATGATCACCTTTCTCCCATAATTCTATAGTTTTAGGTACTAATCTATATCCTGACCAGAAAAATGGTCTAGTTATAACCGTACTCTCTGCAAATTGCTTTTCAATATCTTTAATTCTTGTATTTAGTTCTTGTCGATGTTCGAGTTTTGTTGATTGTTTAGAGGCCCAAGCACCTATTTGACTTTCTCTACTACGACTTGCGAAATAATCATCAGCTTCTTTTTCGCTAACTATTTCAATACTACCTTCTATTCTAACTTGTTTACTTAAGGCGTCCCAATAAAAACATAAAGCAGCTTTTGGATTATTATGCAATTCCTTACTTTTGCGGCTGGTGGTATTAGTAAAAAAGCAAAAACCCCGTTCGTCATAATGTTTAACCAAAATTATCCTAGCCGATGGTTGCTTATTTTCATCAACTGTAGCTAGAGTTGCCGCATATGGTTCATCTAGATTTAAATTTTCTACTTGCTTATACCAATTTTGGAATATTTTTATAGGATTTTCTGTCATAAAAAGTTCTTTATAATATATAGTATTTTAAGTTTGAATGGATCCTGAATAAAACATAAAATTTAATATATATTTTTGTTATAAGCATATGTTTTTTCAGGATATGTAGCATTATAGAAATAATTTAATATATGTATTATTGTGATAAATCATTTCTTAATCTACTATAGTTAAAAATTATTATTCAAATTATATCAAATTCTTGATTGGCAAAATTCATCCCATTTACAATTAAGCTAATCTTATGCTTTCCTTTATAATGTTTTCTAGTACTTAAGTCTTTAAAAATATGTTTTTTTTGACAGTTAAAAATAGATTTATTATTAGCTTTATGACCAATTTGGAATATTTTTTTAGCAGATTTATTATTATTTCTGGCAAAATCTATAGCATATTCAATCCGTAAAAATTTTTCTGGGTAATTTTTTAAATCTAAAGAAAAATCTATTTCTATTTTTTCGCCTAATTTTATACTTTTTTTATTAAGGTTAAAATTAAGTAATTTTATATCTTGGCTATTGCCAACATTAAATAGTTCTAATATCTCTTGATTGCCGCTTTTTAATAGATTACGACAAGCTCTTTTTAGGAGATGGTCGGTTAGACTATCTTCTCCATACCACTCTTTAGCTATAGCAATAACCTTTTTGGGATGATCTTTAGTTATATCATTTAAGTTATTAGCAACACTTTTTCTTACATACTCAGTTGGATCAGTTTTTAAATTTTCTAAGATTGGGATTATGGGAGTAGGGTCCTTAATTAGTTCATTTAAATGTTGGCCCCACGGTAATCTAGGCCTTGTTCCTTCTGAAGATAATCTTCTTACATGATAATTTTGATGTTTTGACCAGGTGAGCATTTGTTTTAACATCCGTTCTTGGTCTTGGACTATAAAAGGTCTAACTGCGAATTCAGCCGAAGAAATTTGCGTATAATTTTCTAAAGCGTTAATCGAAATATCCCAATCATTTAGGCCATAAAGACTTACATAATGCGGAAATATAATATAAGCAAAATTGCTAAGGCGACCAAAATTATGTGTTTGTTTACTTATGTTATTTAGTATATTTATTGCTTCTGGATATTTATTTGGTAAAATCTCATGCAGTGCCAGTGCGATATTGTGCATACGTTCTTTTAAAGATTTATTATCCCAGTTAGTATCTATATTAAAACTAATAAATTTTTTATGATTAAGTTTAGGATCTGTTTTTCTTATGATATCGGCAAATTCAGTTATGAATTCCGCGCTAAAATATAAGTCTTTTAAGATTGTACTCATAAATTATTGTTAATCTCTTGTAATAGTTGTTATTATTCTTTTTATTTTTTATATCTTTTATCATAGTACCCCACACTTTTATGTAAACGCCTGAGAAATCCGCCAATTTAGC
>CAYZBM010000022.1:0-26799 GCA_964476705.1 uncultured Rickettsiales bacterium
CAGGATTTGTCTATAATACGACGGGCCGCTCCCAAGTATTATAGACTACATATACAACTGGGAAAAAAGTGTTTTTTATAAAAAAACACTTTTTCACAACCGACAATTTAGCAATCAACCCTCTCTAGGCAAGGTTTTATTGATACAAGTTAGAATATAATGCACCATTGGATAAGCGAATACCGAAAGTAGATATTGCATAAAGGCAAAATTTAAACCAGCCATATTATAATTTAAGATCGAAATTATCAGCCATTGTATAAACATTATAAAAAATAACCATAAGGCAAATTGCCCGTATATTACAAATAATGATGCACGAATATATTTGGTCCGGATATTGCCTATTATAGCTCGAATAAGTAGTAGACTTAGGCTAGTTAGACATAACGGAAGGCCAGATACAGAATCATAAGCAATACCAACTATAAACAAAAACCAATATGACATTGTTGATGGCCGATATAAGACCCAAAAAAATACAGTCATCGGTAAAAATAGCGGCATAAAAGCACTAATGCCTGGAACCCTACTTGGCAGACATACTACAAAGGCAGTTATTAGAACTATTAACTGCGGGTATAAATTTTTAAATAAAGACATTTCTAAATCTCTCCCTTAAAGACAGTTTTTTGCGCTCAATCTGCAATATTCCCAGGATCAACTTCAGAAGCATCATTATCCTCATCAACGTTAATATCATTTGGTACTACATCTGGTATTTCGATAACTGAAACATTTTCTAGATTATTCCATTTAACATAAGGTTTAACTGTAAATTTACCACTTTGATCTTTATAAACTATGCCAATTGGTAGGCCCGCAGGAAATAAATTACCATCACCAGATGAAACTACTTCTTCGCCTTCTATAAGAGAAGTATCTTTTGGTAAATACATTAATATTGGATGTTCGCTATTATTACCGGACATAATACTTCGTTGTTTTGAAATTCCACTAATTACAGGAATCCGTGAATTAACATCCGTAAGCAATATAACCTTAGAACTATGGCGACCAACCTCAACTACTCTACCAATCAAACCATTATCACTAGACACGGCAAAACCTTCACTAACTTCATCATTAGTGCCGGCATTAATTAGAACTGAACGTAAAAATGGACCACTTGCATCTCCAACTATTTTTGCAGAGATAAAATTATATTCTTTACTATCAACAAAATGTAGCAAAGATCTTAAGTGACTATTCTCAGCACTAATTCTAGACAATAACGCTATTTGCCGCTTAAGATATTCATTCTCTTTAACTAATTGCTGATTTTTTGAGACTACAAAAAAATAATCACCCATATCCGCAACTAAAGTAGTAACCGTATAAAAAGGAATAACCACAACTTTGGCGATTTGAGAATAAGTATCCATAGCGGTAATTTTTACCGAACGGGTAAATGGACTATCAATTTTACTAACAAAAATAATAAATAAAGAAAATAGGATCAGTAAAGCTAGAGAAAATTTTGCTAAAAATTCTCTAACCGGACGCGAAAAATGGAGTATAATACCACCACTATTTCTTCTCCCTCCTGGTCCCATTAACATATAGCATTATTCTTGTTTAAATAATATATGATTATGTTTTAAAAATAGCATTTGCTCTAAAGCTTTACCAGTACCCAAAACCACACAAAGAAGTGGATCATCAGCAATAAATACCGGAAGACCGGTAGCTTCACGAAGTACATTATCTAAATTATGCAGCAAAGCCCCACCACCAGATAATACAATTCCTTTATCGACAATATCTGAAGATAATTCAGGAGGTGTACATTCTAAAGCAATTTTAACCGCTTCAACAATTTGACTTACTGGATCAGTCAGACTTTCAGCAATCTGACTTTCAGTTAAAACTATTTCTTTTGGCACGCCATTTACTAAGTCACGACCTTTAATTTCCATAACTTTACCCTCACCTTCTTCAGGTGGAGCTGCAGAACCAATAGTTTTTTTAATTTTTTCCGCAGTAGATTCACCAATTAGTAAGTTATGACAACGACGAATATATGATATGATCGCCTCATCCATCATATCGCCACCAACTCTCACTGAACGCGAATAAACTATACCGCCTAATGACAAGACTGCAACTTCGGTAGTACCACCACCAATATCCACAATCATTGATCCTGTTGGCTCAGTAACTGGAAGCCCTGCACCAATTGCTGCAGCCATAGGCTCTTCAATTAAATAAACATCGCGAGCTCCAGCACTTTCTGCTGCATCTTGTATCGCTCTTCTTTCAACTGGAGTTGAACCAGAAGGAACACAAACTACTATAATTGGTCCAGTTAACCATTTACGATTATGTACCGCGCGAATAAAATGTTTAAGCATTTCTTCAGCACCTTTAAAGTCAGCAATAACTCCGTCTTTAAGCGGCCTAATCGCCTGAATTGAGGCTGGGGTTCTACCTAACATCATCTTAGCTTCATTACCAAAAGCACATGGCGTTGATTCACCTTTACGACTATAAGATGCAACCACCGAAGGTTCATTTAGAACTATTCCACGACCTCTAACATAAACTAATGTATTGGCTGTACCTAAATCAATTGCCATATCACACGACAATGATCCAAAAAAATTTGATAAAAAAGTAGATCCCATTCCTTTTACTGTCCTTATATAGATTATATAACTAATTTTTTAGTTCTAATAATTTATTAACTGCATTGATATAAGCTATAGCAGATGCAACTAATGTATCAATATTTCTTCCATGACCACTAACACTTTTATCACCTTTTTGCAACCTTACTGTAACTTCTGCTTGCGCATCAGTACCACCAGTCACTGCATGAACTTGATATAATTCAAGTTCACATTCATGATGAACCAATTTTTTGATGCATTTAAATAAGGCATCTACTGGCCCAGTACCTGTGGATTTAGCAGATTTTTCAACAGCGTCAACAAAAAGATTTAAAACTACATTAGCATCAATATTCGAACCACAATTAACTACAAGTGATCCAAATTTAATTTTCTGTTCTTTTGTAATAGCACTATTATCAATAAGTGCAATGATATCTTCATCAAAAACATCTTTCTTTTTATCTGCAAGCTCTTTAAAGTTATTAAATGCTTCTTCAAAAATATTTTCATCTAAAACAAAACCTAAGGTTTCCAACTTATTTTTAAAAGCATGGCGACCTGAATGTTTACCAAGAACTAATTTTGACTCATTAAGCCCAATAGATTCTGGTGTCATTATTTCATAGGTTCCAGCATGTTTTAACATACCATCTTGATGAATTCCTGATTCATGTGCAAAAGCATTAGCACCAACTATAGCTTTATTCTTTTGTACCACAAAACCAGTTACTGTTGAGACAAGCTTAGAAACCCTAGTAATTTGTGTAGTATCAATATCAGTTATGAAAGGTAAAATATCATTACGAGTTTTAATACTCATAACTAATTCTTCCATTGCTGCATTACCAGCTCTTTCGCCAAGACCGTTAATTGTACATTCAACCTGCCTAGCTCCTGCTGAAATTGCGGAGATAGAATTAGCAACTGCTAAACCTAAATCATTATGGCAATGAACAGAAATTATAACCTTATCAATATCTAATACATTATTTTTAACATCAGTTATTAAATTATAATATTCATATGGAATAGTATAACCAACCGTATCTGGTAAATTAATAGTTGTAGCTCCAGCTTTAATGGCCGCACTTACTGCTTTATACAAAAATTCTTTATCTGTACGCGTTGCATCTTCTGCTGACCACTCAACTTCGGCACATAAATTACGAGCAAAACTTACACTATCTTTTATGCGCTCTAAAACCTGCTCTTCCGTCATATTAAGCTTATGCTTCATATGTAAAGAACTCGTTGAAATAAAAGTATGAATCCTTTGATTTTTCGCAAATTTTATTGCATCTGCCGCCGCACTTATATCTTCTTTAATTGCCCTAGCTAAAGAACAAACTGTAGCATTTTTTACTTTTTTGGCAACTGCACTAATTGCGGCATGATCCCCTGATGAGGCTCTAGCAAAACCGGCTTCAATTATATTGACTTTCATTTTATCTAAATGCTCAGCAATTAAAACTTTTTCTTCTAAAGTCATAGTTGCTCCTGGAGATTGCTCCCCATCACGCAAAGTAGTATCAAATATTATTATTTTATTGTTAGTAGTCATATCATATCTCATATATTCGTAATTTTGATAAAGAAAAAACCTCGCAGTATTTAAACTACGAGGTTTTTATTATTCAACAAAAACTCGGGTAGTCTAAGCTGCTTCGTTTTTTACTAGTTTATTCTTAGCAATCCACGGCATCATATCGCGCAGTCGTTTACCAACTTCTTCCAGTTGATGAGTTTTAGCTTGGTTACGCCATGCATTTAATTTTGGCGCGCCAGCTTTGCTATCGGCAATAAACTCACGAGCAAATTCACCAGATTGAATTTTATTTAATACTGCTTTCATTTCTTTTTTAGTTTCAGCAGTAATAATTCTTGGACCAGTTGCAAAATCACCATATTCTGCAGTATTTGAAATTGAATAACGCATGTTAGCCATGCCACCTTCATAAATCAAATCAACAATTAACTTCATTTCATGTAAACATTCAAAATAAGCCATTTCAGGTGAATAACCTGCTTCAACTAAAGTCTCAAAACCAGCTTGCATAAGAGCGGTTACACCACCACATAATACTGCTTGTTCACCAAATAAATCAGTTTCACATTCTTCCTTAAAGTTAGTTTCGATAATACCAGATTTACCACCACCAACACCACTTGCCCAAGCAAGAGCTATGTCTTTGGCTTTACCAGATACATCTTTAGCAACCGCGATTAAACACGGAACACCACCACCTTTAACAAACTCACCTCTTACTGTGTGACCAGGACCTTTTGGCGCAATCATAATAACATCAAGATCAGCACGAGCTTCTATTAATTTAAAATGGATATTTAAACCATGAGCGAAAGCTAAAACTGCATTCTTTTTCAAATTATCGGCAATTTCTTTATAAACATCAGCTTGATATTCATCAGGCACTAACATCATAACAATATCAGCATCTTTAACTGCATCTTTTGGTTCTAAAACTTTAAAACCGGCAGCTTTAGCTCTTTCAGCTGTTTTTGAAGAAGCTTTAAGACCGATGACTATATTTACTACGCCGCTATCTTTTAAATTTTGTGCATGGGCATGACCTTGGCTACCAAAGCCAATTATCGCGATTTTTTTATCTTTGATCAAATTTAAATTTGTATCTTTATCGTAGTAAACTTTTAACGCCATTTCTTTTAAAACTCCGTATATTAGAATGGGAAATTAAGGGTATGCACAATAACACTACCCTTAATATAGTACAAGTACAAAAATTAACTATTAGCTACACTTGCGAAATAATTTACCTTAGACTGTGTGACTAAGAAAGCTATTTAATGCTGGTAAGCATTATGATCAGTAATCGTTCACAAGGAGTATTACAGTACATTAGTTGCTGGGGTTGCAAAGCAACCCCCTGCGCTTAAATCACTTCATTGTAGGATTTTTCATCTCGTGAACGATTTTAATAGTTAAATATGCCTACTAATAGCAATAAAATCACCTAGAATCATTATAAGGATAAAAACTGCTGCAAATAATAGTTGTGCTACTCTTATAGTTAATTTATCCTCTAATAAATCAATTTTACTATTAAGATCTCTTATCTCACTTTTTATATCACTCATTTCAAAATGCAAATCATGCTTAGTAATATTAAAATTATTTTCCATATTATTATCCATCTAAAGAAATTTCGTTAAATTAAAATTTTCTCCGGCTAGTCATTTTTATAGCATAGCACAATAAAATATTCAATATAAAAATGATAAATTTAAGTATTAAATCATAAAAATCCTAATATAAGCTTAAAAGCTCACTCATAAAATTTTAAGTCATCTAATAAAATGCATTAAAAACCCTAAGATGGTTACCGTAAAAATAACTGAAGCAGCCAACATACGTCCAAATTTTATTTCTAAAGATTTTATCTCACTTTTGAGTTCATTTTTAAGTTCGCTTCTAACATAGCCAATTTCATCATGCAGATCTTTTTTTGTAGCAATATTATTTTCAAAAATTATCGAAAAAGCTTTAGTTTGTCCTTCAGCCTGTTTTTCAGTAAAACCAGATAAAAGTAAATGCTTATAATATTGTAAACTGTCAAAATTTTTTGTATTTATTGTCTGCTCCATATAACTACCCATCTAAAGAAATTTCGTTAAATTAAAATTTTCTCCGGCTAATTATTTTATAGCATAGCACAACAAAAGGTTCAATATAAAAATAGTATTTTTCAGTAATAGTAGAATAATACTTAATGTTATGCTTAAAAGAGCAATTTAGAATGACTCATGACCACGACCCATCGCAGTAACTCCGGTACGGGCAATTTCAATGATCCCATAAGGATTAATAACTTCAATAAATTCATCAAGTTTAGTAGTGATATCGGTAAGTTCAAAGATAAAAGAACTATCAGTTATATCTACTTGTTTAGCTTCATATTGATCAGCCAGATGGAGCAATTCTTGTCTATTAGCGCCAACAGCTTTTACTTTAACCAACAATAGGCTTTTTTCTACATGCGCGCCTTCGGTTGTTAAATCCCGAACTTTATGTACTGGGACTAATCTTTCAAGCAAGGTTACTATATGCTCGATAACATGAAGAGGAGCTGCAGTTACTATAGTAATTCTTGATAAATTACGTTCATCGTCAACTTCAGATACAGTTAATGAATGAATGTTATAACCACGACTCGAAAATAAACCCACAACTCGGCCTAAAGCTCCCGCTTCATTATCAAGTAATAAGCTTAAAACATGGCGTAATTCAGTTTTATCTTTTTTATTTATTTTGTGCTCTGCTTTTGTCATATAATAACTAATAGTAACTAAAATTAAATTTTATTTTTATATCTAAGAATATACTAAGAAAATGGATCCGCAAAACAAGTTTAGGATATACAGATCATAAGAAATATTCACGATAAATCGCTAGTATTTCTTGATCTATTACACCTGCATTCTAGCATCTTCATCATTAGCATCAATTTGTTTTTTATCCATTGGTCCAAATTCCATCTCATGATGACCCGCCCCTGCTGGTATCATAGGATAAACATTTTCTTTAGGATCAACAATCATATCAACGATAACCGGACCATCTGTATTTAACATTTTTTCCAAAACTGCTTCAACATCAGCGGCGGTTTCACCACGAAGCCCAGTCATACCATAGGCTTCAGCTAATTTTACAAAATCTGGTAATGCATCCATATAACTTTCAGAATGCCGATCACCAAAAAACATTTCCTGCCACTGCCTTACCATGCCCATATAATGATTATTTAAAATCAAAATTTTAACTGGTAATCTATACTGTACTGCCGTTGAAAGTTCTTGGATATTCATCATGATTGAAGCTTCACCAGTTACACAAACAACTGTAGCTTTAGGGTGAGCAATTTGAGTACCTACAGCTGCAGGCAAACCATAACCCATAGTTCCTAAACCACCTGAAGTCATCCACCGGTTAGGCTCTTCAAATTGTAAAAATTGCGCTGACCACATTTGGTGTTGACCAACATCAGTAGTTACATAAGAATCTCTTTTAGCCAAAAGCTTATTTAATATATCCAGTACATATTGAGGTTTAGCAAGTCCATCTTCTGGTTGATTATAAGTAAAGCTTTTTTGTTTACGCCAAGCATGTATTTTGTCCCACCATTTAGCCAAAGCTTGCTTATCCTGCAAGTCCTTATATTTATCCCAAACCGCTATCATTTGCTCCAAAATTTGCTTAGCATCACCAATTATCGGAATATCCACTAAAATATTTTTATTAATTGAAGAAGGATCAATATCTATATGAATTTTCTTAGAATTTGGTGAAAATTTATCAAGCTTACCAGTTATTCGGTCATCAAAACGCGCACCAATATTAATCATCACATCACATTCATGCATACACATATTAGCTTCACGCGAGCCGTGCATACCAAGCATACCTAGAAAATGCTCATCTCTTGCCGGGAAAGAACCTAGTCCCATTAAAGTATTGGTAATTGGATACCCGGTCATATGAACAAATTTAGTCAATAATTTAGATGCCTCCTTACCAGAATTAATTACCCCGCCACCAGTATAAAATACCGGGTTTTTAGCTTTAGCTATTAATTCTACTGCCTCACTGATAATTTTTTCAGAAGCATTATGAGTCACGTGATATGATTCACGTGAAACCTTTTTAATATTTTTATATTCAGAACTTATAATTTGAATATCTTTAGGTATATCAATAACTACAGGTCCTGGACGGCCAGTAGTTGCAATATAAATTGCTTCTTTAATTACCCGTTCAAGGTCATTAATATCTTTAACTAAATAATTATGTTTAGTACAAGATCTGGTAATACCTACAGTATCTGCCTCTTGAAAGGCATCACTACCCATCAATGGAGTTGCAACTTGGCCAGTTATGCACAAAAGAGGAATACTGTCTAAATAAGCATCAGCAAGACCAGTTACGGTGTTAGTTGCCCCAGGACCTGAAGTTACCAAAACCACCCCAATTTTACCGGTAGATCTAGCATAACCCTCAGCTGCATGTGCCGCACCCTGCTCATGACGCACTAAAATATGCCGCAAATGATTTTGCTTAAATATCTCGTCATAAAGCGGCAATACCGCCCCACCAGGATAGCCAAAAATAACCTCTACGCCAGAATCAACTAGCGATTTTACTATAATCTCTGAACCGTTTAATGTCATAAATATTCTCAAAAGCACAAATATAGGTAAATCTGGCCAGGAATATTATATATAACCGCGCAGAAGTCAAATGAAAATAGCTAATTATTACGATAAGAATTTTCCTAATTCTTGGGAGTTAATAGACAAAGGACTATTCAGCATCGTAATGGGTTTAGATCCCGGTTTAGGTTTAGAACCAAGAGAACTTGAGCGCTGAACAATAAAACTTTGGTTTTCATACTCTTCTTCTTGCTTTAAACTTTCTTCTAAATCTTTAACGCTCATCTCCTCCAATATTTTTGTATTAAGATATCCAGTTTTCATTAATTTTTCTTTTAGAAATTTTTTATGTTGAACCCTTTTTAGCTCTTCTAATTGTTCATCTATTTCCCTACCTATATCTTCACTTTTTCTATCTTTTTTAATATTAAAACTATCAGATTCGGAACTACTTCTTTCCCTAATTATTTTAAATATTCCTGCTCCTTTTTTTCTTAATGGAGAAGCTGGGGCCGTACCAACACCAGAATCTGAACGTTCTCGAAAATTTAAATTATGATTAAGATTATCAAGTTTTTTATTCTTAGACATAAACACCTCTTAAATAATTAACTACAAAAACTAAACTTATTAAGAATATTTACGCTAACATATTTTAATACATCACTCTAGCATTTTATTAAAATAATTAATTTGATAGCTCTAAGTTTTTGGAATTATAACAATGGGTTAAAAGTAAAATTTGAAAAATCATTAAAACGTTGGCGTAGAGAATGGGAATTTAATTTAATAGAAGGATTTAATTAGCACTGTGAGACTTATTTTCTATAATTTCTATCTTTTAGATAGAATCATTTTAATTGCAAAACTTAAGTAAAATTTATTTAATACTCCAAGTCTTAAAGTAGGTTCAGGTCTATTTCTTTTTTAACCAAAATATTAAAATATTTATGGGCATAGACTAAAGTCTAAGCCCATTTTTTGATAATATTTTTTTAAAAAAAAGATAATAACCGTTAATGACGGAGTTTAGAGAAATTTGTAGAGTTAACCACTATCTACTTAACTTAACGCCATATTAGATTTTTCGCAGAAGTCAATTTCAATTACAAAACACTATAGTGGAGAGAAATTATTATTTCCTTCCGGTATTTCTTATAGCAGCAAAAGAAGCTGCTATCGCATCTTGAAATCCTGGATCTGGCGAACCTACTGTCTGATTATCAGAATCAGATCTTGACCTACTTCTAGGATCAATCATCTTAGTGGGAGAACCACTTCCAGCTCTTACTGGACTGCTTGGAACTGAAGAAGTCCAAGTATAAGAAAAAACATTTGCGGAAGCAGACCTTTGTTCTTGTCTTTCTATTTTTTTCGCTCTCTGTTCCGCTTCCCATATTTGTTGTTTTTCTTCCTGTGTTCTTCTTGATCTTTCTTCATCTTGTCGTTTTTGATCAGCCCTTAATTTAGCAGCTCGTTCTCTTTGAGATTCTTCAATGTCTTGCTGTTCTTTTAACTGTCTAGCTAATTTTTGTGTCTGATTTTCTGTACCTGTACCTGGAACATCTCCACGTTCAAATCCTTTATCTTTATCACCAGATGACATAAAAACTCCTCATATAAAATTATATTTAATTCTTAATTCTTTAAGCACAACTACTTAACATATTAATTATCAGATCGCTAGAATTTTTATCTGCATTATTAATTTTTTTTATGTTAGGAATTTGGTGCGAAAACCAAGTAAATTGTCTTTTGATATAATGGCGGGTATTTTTTATACCTATTTCAGTTGCTTGCGGCAGAGTTATTTCATTATTTAAATAAGCAATTAATTCTGGCACGCCATGAGACTTCATCACAGTTAGATTTTTGTCTAAATTAAGCGAGCGTAAATATTTAGCTTCTTCAATCGCGCCATTTTCAAGCATATTTAAAAAACGTTTAGTACAATTTTCATATAATTTTTCGCGCTCATTATATAAAAAGAAAATATTAAATTCATCTTCCTCAAAAAATTTTTGCTTAAGCTGGCTTTGAAAATATAATAAAGATTTTCCAGTTGCTTTTAACACCTCCATGGCTCTAGTTATTCTTTGACTATCCCCTATTTTTAATTTTTGCGCAATTTCTGGATCTTGTTCTTTTAGTAATTTAAAAAATTCTTCATTGCCTAATTCTAAAAGCAATTCTCTAACTTCATTTCTGATCTTATGGGGAATATCCGGAATAATATTTATCCCTTCGGTTAAAGCTTTTATATATAGCCCGGTGCCACCTACAAGTAGTATGTGTTTATTATCTTCTCTACTTTTAGTAATTATAGGCAGCGCTATATCTAACCATTTACTAACTGAACAATCTTCAGTAACGGGCACGACTCCATATAATTTATGCGGCACTAAAGCCATCTCATCTTTAGTTGGCTGCGCGGTAATAATCGGTATATCTTGATATAATTGTTTAGAGTCACAATTAATAATGACAGCATTAGTTTTTTGCGCTATCTTCAAGGCAAAATCAGACTTACCCGAGGCGGTTGGTCCACAAATAATTGTAATTTTTTTAGTCATAAAATCAATCTATTAATCCGATATTACTATGTCTTATATTTTAACTCTAGTTACAAATCCCAGCGTTCAAATCTTAAATGAAGTTATCATCAATAAAGCTTTTCAGCAACTAGAGAAAGCAGATGCCGAAATTGAAAATCTTTCCTGGCTTAAGGCAAATGAAGCCTGCGATATAAGTTTTTCCTGTGAAGATATTAATCTAGTTAAAAGTAAATTAAAATTTAGTAAATATCCGGTTGATTACGCCATATCTAAAGCTGAAACTAGAAAGAAAAAATTATTTATCAGTGATATGGATTCAACCATCATTAATCAAGAATGTATTGATGAAATAGCTGATTTATTAGGCCTTAAAGAACAGGTTTCTAAAATTACTGAAAAAGCTATGAATAATGAACTAGATTTTAAATCTGCCTTACGCGAGAGGGTTGCTTTACTAAAAGATCTGCCAGAGGATAGTTTAAATAAAGTTTATAAGGACAAAATAACTTTTTCTCCCTATGCTTTAGAGCTAATTACTGCTTTAAAAAAACATGATATTTATTGCGTGTTAGTCTCGGGTGGTTTTACCTTTTTTACGGATAAAGTTGCAAAAGAATTAGGTTTTCATGAAAATCATGCTAACAGGCTCGAGATTAAAGACGGTAAATTAACGGGCTTGGTGGTTGAACCAATTTTAGATAAAGAAGCTAAACTTTTAAGCCTAACTAGCATCGCCAAAAAACTAGGTATTAGCTCATCTGAGGTGGTCGCAATTGGTGATGGGGCTAATGACATACCTATGCTTAAAAAAGCGGGCTTAGGTATTGCTTATTACGCCAAGCCTGTCGTACAAATGGAAGTAAATGCCTGGATTAGTCATACAAGTTTAAAATCGGTATTATATTTTTTGGGTATTAGTGATTAGTTAAAAATCTACTCTGCTTAATTAGTCGGTTGTGAAAAAGTGTTTTTTTATAAAAAACACTTTTTCACAACCGACTATGGAATTTTGACAAAAAGGGGTTCTGGAATGACGATAAAACCTATCCCCTCCACAACTAATATCTCTCAAACTTATTTAAGCCCTTAAGTACGATGGGGAAGTTATATTCTCTAAGACCACTTTGCCCGCCATTTTGAGTATAATTTAATAAAACTCGACTATCACTCTCTGGCTCATTTTCACGAAGTTTCGCCAAACTATCATCTTGATTATTTAACGGATGTTTAGCTAAATACATCCGGCTTTTTAAGGTTGAAAATTCATCTTGCTTAACTGAAAAATTAATATGCGGAGCTATGTTTTTGCTAGTATTTTTTACTCCTGGTAAAATTGTATAAAAGGCAAACTCACCTAAATTATTAGTTTGAGTTTTGCCGCTATAAGTAAAATTCTTATCGTAATCAGGATCCTTTAACTGCCAAGAATTTTTAAGCTTATAATCATTTAAATTCTTACCCTTGCTATCAGTTTGCCAAATCTCAATTACAGCTCCTGCAACTGGCACACATTCTTCATCGGTCACCTTACCTTTAATCATAATATATTGACCTGCAGCCTTTCTGCTAGAGCCTGGTTTGCGGGTTAAATTATTTCCTTGAGCAATCTGTTTAAGTGTAAAACTAGGACTTATAGTTGGAGTTGTTTTACATGGCATATAGCTTTTTCTAGCAACCTCTTTGATTGCTGGACATTTTTTCAAACTATTATTAATTGATTGGTAAATATCAGTCTTTTTAATTGCAGTAAAATCCTTAAGTAAAATTCTAACTTTATCACAAATTTCTCCATCTTCTGAAGAAGCAAAATCGCTAAGTATAGTTTTAAGCTCATCTTGTAGTTTAGATTGCGATTTAGATTTACTGCTTATTTTTTCTTTAGTTGTTTTATTTAATGACTCTATTAAAGTTATTTTAGGAGTTTTTTTTACTTCTTCTTTTCCGTCATCACCATCAGCGGCTTCATCATCATCTTTCGCCTCTTCATTAGCATTTTCATCTTTTTTATTAACTGCCTTTTTATCGGATTCTTTCGAAGTAACTTTTTCTATATCAACATCTTCGTCTTGATCTTTTTTAGTTATTGCATTTTCATCTAAAGTTTCATCATCTGCTTGCTCTTCCTCATCTACAGCTTTATCTTCATCGTCTGTAGCAACCTCATCTTTTTCATCAGAATTTACTTCTATTCTTTTAGTATCTTCGGCGGCTTTATTTTTAGATTTATCTTCTATTTTAGTTTTATTTTCTTTATCTTTTTTATCAGCGGAATCTCCAGGGAATCCATATTTTTTGACATTTTCTTTATATTTCTTAGATTCTTCATATTTTTTATCTATCTTTTCGCTTTTATCATCTGCCGCAAAAGCGCCTGTAAAACTAAATAATACAACAAAAAATAATAGCATTTTCTTCATATTGAACTCTTTATTTTTAATACTCTAATTAAAACCTTCTTTAGGCCTTAAAGCTAGGGTAATATAAAATTATGCTTCTGCAAAGAAAAAAGGACGAGCTTAAAACCCGTCCTTTTTATAATTCAGCATAAATGTCGCTGGGGGTACAAAATTAAATTTGGTTATTTTTGAGGAATTTTTAGGCGAAGTTTGATAAAGATACCGCAGCGTATTCTTCATACGTGAGGAAAGCTTTAATAAGCTTCAACAACAAAATTACCAAAAAGAACAAATTTAATTAGAATCCTCCCATGCCTCCCATGCCGCCCATGCCACCCATACCTGACATATCGTGACCAGATCCAGAATTATCGTCTTTATCTTGTTCTGCCACAATAACTTCAGTAGTAACTAATAGGCCCGCAATAGAAGCCGCATCTTGTATAGCAACTCTTACAACTTTAGCAGGATCAATAATACCAGCTTTGAAAGCATCAACATAAACAAGATTTTGAGCATCGAAGATTTGCTTTTCATCTTTACCTTCGTAAAGTTTACCAACAATAACAGCTCCATCAACACCAGCATTTTCAGCTATTTGTCTAGTTGGCGCTTGTAGTGCTTTTCTTACTACATTAATTCCAGCTTGTTGATCATCATTAGCAGCCTTTAAATTATCTAAAGCTTTAGCTGCATATAACAATGCACCACCACCACCTGGAACTATACCTTCTTCAATTGCCGCACGAGTTGCATGTAAAGCATCATCAACACGATCTTTACGTTCTTTAACTTCAACTTCAGTTGCGCCACCTACTTTTAGTATAGCAACACCACCAGATAATTTAGCTAAACGTTCTTGCAATTTTTCTTTATCATAATCAGAAGTAGTATCTGCTATTTGTTGTTTAAGTTGTGCACAACGAGCTTTAATATCTTCTGCTTTACCGGCACCATCAACTACAGTTGTATTTTCTTTATCAATAGTTACTTTTTTCGCAGTACCTAATTGATTTAAGCCAATATTTTCTAGTTTCATACCTAAATCTTCACTGATAACTTCACCACCAGTTAGAACCGCTAGATCTTCAAGCATAGCTTTACGTCTATCGCCAAATCCTGGAGCTTTTACTGCAGCAACTTTTAAACCACCACGAAGTTTATTTACAACTAAAGTAGCTAAAGCTTCACCTTCAACATCTTCAGCAATAATTAGCAACGGACGACCAGATTGTACGACAGCTTCAAGTAATGGAAGAATTGGTTGCAGAGCCGTTAATTTTTTCTCAAATAATAAAATATAAGGACGATCAAGTTCAACAGTCATACGCTCAGCGTTAGTCACGAAATAAGGTGACAAATAACCACGATCAAACTGCATACCTTCAACAACATCAATTTCGAAATCTAAATTTTTAGCTTCTTCAACAGTTATAACACCTTCATTGCCAACTTTCTCCATAGCTTCAGCTAATTTATCGCCAATTTCTTTATCACCATTGGCAGAAATAGTTGCAACTTGCGCGATTTCTGTTTTACCACTAACTTTTTTACTGCGTTTTTTAACATCTTCAACAACTGCAGTTACCGCTAAATCAATTCCTCTTTTAAGGTCCATTGGATTCATTCCAGCTGCTACCATTTTAAAGCCTTCACGAGCTATTAATTGCGCAAGAACAGTTGAAGTTGTAGTTCCATCACCAGCTAAATCATTAGTTTTGCTAGCAACTTCACGAATAAGCATAGCCCCCATTGATTCGAACTTATCTTTAAGTTCAATTTCTTTAGCTACAGTTACGCCATCTTTAGTAACACGAGGTGCACCAAAAGATTTTTGAATAACCACATTACGACCTTTAGGTCCAAGGGTTGCTTTAACCGCATTTGCCATTACGTCAATACCACGTAATAATTTTATACGTGCATCATTTCCAAATAATATCTCTTTAGCTGCCATATTTTTTTCTCCTTAAAAATAATAAAATATCTATTTAAATTTATTTTTTAAAAATTGTTATAATTAAATATAAATATTACGCCTCAACAGCAATAATATCAGATTCTTTCATGATGATTAATTCTTCACCATTTACTTTAATTTCCTGACCGCCCCATTTAGCAAATAAAACTACATCACCAACTTTAACAGTTAGGGGTAGAATTTGACCAGAATCAGCACGAACACCAGCACCTACAGCAACAACTTTACCTTTAGTTGGTTTTTCTTTTGCTGAATCTGGAATAATAATTCCACCAGCTGTTTTTTCTTCTTCTTCAAATCTTTTAATTAAAACTCGATCATATAACGGTTTTATAGCCATATTTTAAACTCCTTAAATTTTTTAAAAATTATCAACAACAAAATATAAAATGTTCTTTGAACTTGAATTCTTATTCCAGAAAAATCCTGTATTTCTATATAGACCCAAGTGCGTGGTATATAGGTAGGCTATATTTCCTTGTCAAGGGGCGCTCATAGTAAAAAATTAAAATATAGTAGATCAAGTAATGATTTTATACTTTAATTATAGTATTTTAGTTTGAGAAATTTATATTTTGTGGATCATGAACAAAACATAAATAGTATTATAAGTATATGTTTTTTCACAACCGACTATATAGTATAGCATTTCTTAATTGCTAATATTTCTATTTATCTGTAAATTTTTAATTAAGTGCATATTATCCCTTTATAAATATTTAATATAATCTTTATTTACGCATTGCTAGACATGTAATTTTATGATAATATGATTGGCAGCCGGAGTATTTAAAAAAATCCAAATATATCAATATAACGAGGATAAAATGCGCCTAAAAAAAACTACAGGAAGTAATTTTTCTGAAGACCCTAATGACGTGGTCTATTTCGAAATTAGCAATAAACATCTTAAAGAAATTGATAAATTAGCTAAAGAAACTTCGCATAGCAGAGAATATATGTTTAGCGAGGCTTTTGATTATTATATCAGTTATAAAAGATGGGAACTAACTCAAATAGAATCGACTTTAATGATAACAAATTAATTCCACAGGAAGAAATGGTCCAAAGAATTAGTGCTTATCTTAGTAAGAAATAATATTTTTGCAAAGCATTTCTTGATCTTAAAAAATATAGATGATATCATTATGCTATCAATATGAATACATATGATATCATCTATATTTAAGGTAAGCAAATGAAACCAGAAATCTCAGCAAATACAACCTCTATAAGCCTAAGAACCACTATGGACAAAATAGCAGAAATCGACTCTTTAGCCAAATCATCAGCGAGAAGTCGCAATTCATTATTAAACGAAGCTTTAGAATATTATATAGATTTAAAGAAATGGGAATTTGAAGAAATAAAAAAAGGCCTAAAAGATATTGAAGAAGGTCGAATAATTCCCTTTGAGCAAGTTGTTAAGGAATTAAATGAATATTTAGATGGTATTGACGAATAATTAGAAAATTTATGAAATATACAATTAGCATGTCTGCAAAAGCTCATTTAGACTTGGCGGAAATTAAAAAATATTACAAAACAAATAATATCTCAAAAAATATCGTAAAGAATTTTGTAGAGACTATCACATCTAGAATATATAACTTAGCGTATCACCCATATTCTGCTCCAGAAGGAGATATTAAAGGAATTCGAGAATTAAACTTGATAAAATATCCTTACAGAATAGTTTATGAAATATCAGAACCACAACACCATATTAAAATTATTAGAATATTATACACCTCAAGAAAAAGATTTTTACATTAAGAAATAGCTGTATAACTAATTTTAGACTTATATTGCTGATAAAATTGACTTACTTTAAAGTCACTTCTTATATCACTAAATTTAATTTTTTGTCTTAAAGTAATTCCTTCTAAAGATGGACATCTACTTAAGGCTACATATACTTGACCACTGGCAAAAGCACCAGATCCTAAATCAATTATAATATTATCTAAAGTTTTACCTTGGCTTTTATGAATGGTAATAGCCCAAGCATGAACTAAAGGAAATTGTCGATAAGAGCCGGTTATTTTTTCTGCTATTTTATCTTGAGTCTCGTCATAATTATAAACTACATTTTCCCATAATTCTTTTTCTACTTCATAAAATTTTTCTTTATTCCCGCTTTGTATTCTTACTTCAATACATCTAGGACTTAAATAAGAAATCACGCCAATAGTACCATTAACCCAACGTTTTTTTGGATCATTACGTACAAACATCACTTGAGCACCAAGTTTGAGTTGCAATTCTTTAGGTGCCGGTAATTTATCATCTTTAGGAGCAAAATCACCTTTTATATCCGCACTAAAAACAAAAGATTCTTTATTTAATTTCTCTAGTTCATTTTTATTTACGGATTCAGCTAAAATATTATTGGCAGTAATTACTATAGAACCAGGATTAGAACTCTTTAAATTATTATCATTATCGCCAATATATCTACTATTAATTTGCGCTAATACCTCGTTACTTACTTTACCGATTCTGATATTATTTAGGGCATTAATAAAATCAAGATTATGCTGACGATAAATTTTTTCTAATTCATAAATTCTAAAATTTGCAGAACTAAAAGTTTTTGCGGCAAAGAAAAAAGGCGATTCATAACGCTGATTATAAATATCTCTTTCATTATAGGTAACAACTGGCGGTAACTGAAATAAATCGCCGATAACACAAATTTGTACGCCACCAAATGGAGTTCCTGGTTTTTTACCATTTAAAGATAAAAATTTTTCTATCGCATCAAAAAGATCGGCTCTAACCATTGATATTTCATCAATAATTAACAAATCTAGTTTTTTATACAGATCGTTTTTTCCGACTACTTTAATTTGAGATAAATTTAATAATTGCGGTTTAAATTTAAAAAAAGAATGGATAGTTTGCCCTCTAACATTTAAAGCTGCAACTCCAGTTGGAGCTAAAACCGCATAATTTTTCTCAGTATTTTTTCGTAAGTAATTTAAAAATGTTGACTTACCAGTCCCCGCTTTTCCAGTAATAAATAAATTTTTACCTTCAATTTCAATTAATTCAAAAACCTTCTGAAATTCATCAATATTCTCTAATTTTGCTATTTGCATATAATCCTAAATCTGTAAAATGATTAGCCATTATATAACATTATAATATTGTTGCAAATTGATTCTTTTTTTAGAAGATTACTTGCTAAAATTTTTATATGTTTTATAATAGAAAGATAAGTCCTATTAAGGAGTATAAAATTATGCGAAATATTAGTAAATTTATTGGCTTAGCTTTTTTTAGCTTAGCTTTAAGTACGAGTTTAGCTAACGCTGATGAGATTAAATCAATTAGCGGCGGTATTGGCGAGGAAGGTCGAGAAATTATCAAAAATGAACGCAATAATTATTCTCTTGAAATAATCTTTACTGGCAATGAAGGTATGTATTTGTCTGAAATTGCAGTAAAAATAGCCGATAAAAAAGGGAATATAGTTTTTGAAACTACTACTGATGGTCCAATATTGCTCGTTAATTTACCTAAAGGTGATTATGTAGTTAATGCTGATGCTGAAGATCAACATCTTAAACAAGATTTAAAATTAGCTGGTGGCAAAAATCAAACTTCTTATTTAAGATTTAATATTAAAAAACAATAGTAGAGGACAATTTTAAATGACGCAAAAATCCTTAATTCTCTCAATATTTATATTCTCTGCTTTGACAGCATGTGTAACTAGATTTCCTGGCAATAGCGTTGCTGAGACAAGATTACAACAGGATGCTCTACCTATGGTTACAACCATGGTTGCGGCTAAAAGTAAATGTAGTGAGACTCCACTAATTAATGATACTCAAGTGTTAACCAAGCCCGAGCCAGTTAAAAATTTTCCAGATTCTTATAGTTGGAATGAATTATGGGTTTTAAGCGCATGTGACAAGCTTTATGGAGCTCCTGTACATTTTCTTTATACCAAAGGCAAAGGTACGGATTTTATGCTCAAGGAAGATTTAATTAGAACGGTAACAGTCGCAGATGAACAAGAAACCAAATAATAAATCTCAAAAATAAATAAGCTTAAGGTTTTATGAGAAATCCATTTTCTTCTTTAGTTTTATGTTCTTTAATAATATTTTTATCCTCCTGCACTGCTTTGCCAGGAAATAGTTTTACTAATTCTAATCTTAAAGTTCGTGATCGTACTTATACTATGGTCCAAGCCTCTATTACTGCCGGAGCAAGATGCAATGATCCTATTAAAGTTATAGATACAAAAATTACTAGAAAACCAATCCAGAAAATTAGCAATGTAAAAGGTGTATCTCTAAAAATTATTATGTGGAGCGAAACCTGGACTATATCTGCTTGTGGTGGTAAATTTTTAGTCCCAATTGACTTTCTAACTGATAAAACTAGTGGCAATACATCTGTCAGAAGTAATTATGGTAATATTAAAAAAGTTGGTTAGATATATATAGTCGGTTGTGAAAAAGTGTTTTTTTATAAAAAACACTTTTTTCTTAATCTACTATAGTATTTCTTAATTGAAATGACCTATGTTATGGATCCTGAACAAAACATAAATAGTATTATAAGCATATGTTTTTTCAGGATATGTAGCATTATAGAAAGAATTTATTATATATGTATTTTACTGTCAATTCTTTCTTAATCTACTATATATTTTTTTATTAAAGAAGAAACATTAAACAATTTTAAAAATTAACTCAAGGTATTTTATGCTTAATAAATATAGTTTTAGCGTTTTATTTTCAATTATAACTTTATCTGCTTGTACTACTCAACTTCCCGGTCAAACAATAACTAATTCTGATATTACGACACAACAAAATATTCTTCCCATTATTAAGCTTACCACAAGTAAAGCAGTTCCTGAATGCCATGACTATGAGAATTATAAAATAATTAACACAGAAATTACACGCCAACCAGAAAAAAATCAAGATTCCGAAAATTGGGATGAATCTTGGACTATCTTAGCCTGCGGACAAAAATTATCCGTCCCTATAAATTTTTATCAATCTAATTTAGGAAGTTCATTAAAAGTAGACTATGAGAATATAAAGAAATTACAATAATTGAAATTTAATTTAAATTACTTACAAACTGAGATATTTCAGCCAAAGTTTTGCTTTGACCTATTTCTGCAACTAAAGCTGATCCGACAACTACGGCATCAACTTTTCCTGCTAATTTATTTACATCATTGTGATTTTTTATACCAAAACCTGCAACAATTGGTAAGTCAGTATGAGTTTTAATTTTGTTTACAGCTTTTTCAATATCTAAACTTGAAGCCGAGGCTCCACCTGTAGTACCAGTAACCGTAACATAATAAATAAAACCGCGCGCTTTTTTACTAATAATTTCTAATCTTTTAGCATCAGAAGTTGGCGTTGCAAGTTTAATTAAATCAATTTCATATTCATCACATAAAGCTAATAATTCATTATCTTCTTCCGGTGGCAAATCAACAATAATTAAACCATCAACACCGCTATTTTTAGCAGTTAAAACAAATTTCTCTAAACCTAAATGCGCTAGTAAATTAATATATCCCATTAAAATGATAGGAGTTTTATTATCTTTTTTTCTAAATTCTTTTACCATATCAAAAACCATAGCTAGTTTTGCTTTGTTTTTAAGCGCTCTAATAGCGGCATTTTGAATTACTGGGCCGTCAGCCATAGGATCGGAAAATGGCATACCTAACTCGATTATATCCGCGCCAGCTTGAGGTAATAAATTCAAAATCTCTTGGCTAGTTTTTAAATCTGGGTCCGCGGCCATAATATAGGTAACTAGTCCAGTTTTTCTTTGCTGTTTTAATTCTACAAATTTTTCTTTAATTCTCGTCATATTTAACTGCCAATTTCTTTATCTAGTAATTCTGCAACTGTAAAAATATCCTTATCACCTCTACCACATAAATTCATCACTAAAATATGCTCAGGTTTTAATGTTGGCGCAATTTTTATTACATAAGCTAAAGCGTGAGATGGCTCTAAAGCTGGAATAATTCCTTCAAGCTTAGCGCATAATTGAAAAGCTTCTAATGCTTCATTATCTGTTACACTTACATATTTTATTCTGCCAATATCATGAAGATAAGCATGTTCTGGCCCTACCCCTGGATAATCAAGTCCAGCAGAAATAGAATGGGTATCAGCTATCTGTCCATCTTCATCTTGTAAATAATAAGAAGCATTGCCATGTAATATACCATAACTACCGCTACTTATTGAGGCTGCTGTATTTTTAGTATTAATACCCTCACCTCCAGCTTCAACTCCAATCATTTCAACATCATCATGTAAAAATGGATAAAAAAGCCCCATAGCATTTGATCCTCCTCCTATACAGGCAACTAAACTATCTGGTAGCCTCCCCTCTTGCTCCATAATTTGAGATTTTAATTCTTCACCGATTATTGCTTGAAAATCTCTAACCATCATCGGATAAGGATGCGGACCTGCAGCGGTGCCAATTAAATAATAAGTATCATTAACGTTAGCTACCCAATCACGTAAAGCTTCATTCATTGCATCTTTTAAAGTTGCGCCACCATTTTTTACTGGAATTACTTCAGCGCCCAATAATTTCATTCTAAAGACATTAGGCTTTTGCCTTTCTACGTCTTTAGCACCCATATAAATAACACATTTTAGATTAAATAGAGCACAAACCGTTGCTGTTGCCACCCCATGTTGCCCTGCTCCAGTTTCAGCTATAATTCTAGTTTTTCCCATTTTCTTAGCTAGTAGTATTTGGCCAATACAATGATTAATTTTATGAGCCCCTGTATGATTTAATTCATCCCTTTTAAAATAAATCTTTGCACCTTTTAAATGCTTAGTCATTCTTTCAGCATAATATAAAGGACTTGGCCGGCCGATATAATGTTTAGCATAATAAGTTAGCTGCTTTTTAAATTCAGGATCTTTTTTTAAACTCTCATAATTTGCTGCAACCTCAAGTAATAACGGCATCAAAGTTTCAGAAACATATCGACCACCATATTTACCAAAATGGCCATTATCATCAGGAAGATTATAATTTTCTAGATTTTTCATAATATTATTTAGAATTTTTTTTGACTTTGTTTAAAAATAATTTAATGAGTTCTGGATCTTTAACTCCAGGAGATGATTCAAGACCAGAAGAAACATCTACCATAGCAGCTCCACTAGTTTTTAAAGCTTTTTCAATATTATTTAAACTTAATCCTCCGGATAAAAACCAGTTAGAATCTTTTTTTAAAAGTTTTAATAATGACCAATCAAAACTAAGACCATTACCTCCAGGAAGCAAATAAGACGGGGCTTTAGAGTCAAATAACATCATATCAACATGGTCTTTATATTTTAGACTTTTGCTTATATCATCACTTGATTTAACTTTTATTGCTTTAATAATGGGGATAGAGAATTCTTCTTTTATTCTTTTAACATCATTTAAAGTTTCTTTACCGTGTAATTGCAAATAATCAGGCTTAAAATATTTTATTATAGCCTTAATTTCAGATATTGATAAATCAACAATAACTGCTACTTTCTTAATTTTTTTTGGTAATTTCTCAGTAAGTTTTTTAGCTTTTTTAGGACTAATATAACGAGGCGAGGACTCAAAAAAGACAAACCCTACAAAGTCGGCATCATTAGATACCGAAGCTTTTAAAGCTTCTTTAGTTGTAATCCCACAAATTTTAACCTTAATCATACTCTAAAACGCATTCAGCAACTGATCTTTAATATTTCCTTTTATATCCTTACCTGATTTTTTTAAATTATCTCGTAAGCCTTTTAATGTATCCACAGCACCTTTAGGATTTTCTATAATATTACGTAACGGACTTGCTAAATCAGGAGAGTATACTGGAGCTAATAAACTACCCGAAATAACTATAGGAACCGATAATTTATTGCCCTCATTTTTAATAGTTTTTGATACTATAGTAGGAGTTAGACGAAAATTAATTAATAATTTAGGCAAATCAATATCACCATTCCCCACTAAACTTAAATCAGTAGCTTTTACACTCAAATCTTCATTATGAGCAACGCCATTATTAATCACAAAATTAGCCTTAATTTCATCAAAACTAGTATCTTTATTGCTACCTACTACATTAAATGATCCCATAACATTCTCTACCATACTTAGTAAATCAATTTTTTTCAATTTACCTTCTAATGCATTAACATTAGCTTTTCCGGTTAGATTATTAATCAGTTGTTCTTGGTTTGTACCTTTAGAAGTAACATCTAAATCAAAATTAAGTTTACCAGAAAATTTAGCAAATAAAGGATTTATAGAAGACAATTTTTCTACATCTAGGCCTGTAAAACTTAATTTATGTTTTATTTCCGGCAAATCAGTTTTTGCGTTAAGCTCACTATTTACTGTTATTTTGCCGCCAGCAGCATCAAGTTTAATATCTTGAACCACTAAACCATCTAAAATATGATCGGTTATATTAACATTAGTAAGAGTTGTTTGATTATAAGAAAAATTATTAATGAGAATGTTTAAATTACCATTAAATTTTCTAAAAGTTTTAAATGGTAATTCTTTATTACTCCAGCTAAAATTAGATGTTTTAGCATCATTTTTAGCTACAGCTTCTCCAACCAAAATATCAGTATTATTCTCAGAAGTTCCAGATATTTTGCTAGTATCTAAAGTAAATTCATTAATATTAAGCGACAAATCAATATTAGGAACTTTACCAGCAAGATCAGCTTTTATATTTCCATAACCTGAAATTTTATCCAAAGTAATTTTAAAATCACTACTATATTTTTTATCTACAATTAACAAATCACCTGAAACCATTAATTTATTGTTTTTATCTAAAATATTTTGCAGCACAGATTTACCAACAAAACCAATTTTTCCTTTAGTTAAAGAACCTTCTATATTTATTTCTGAGATAATTTGTGGTCCTTTTGCCGTACTATCTATAATAGTAACTCGTCCATTACTCACAGCAAGACGCTTAATCATTAAAGAAAATTTAGAAGAATCAGCCTTTCCACTATTTTCTTTATTAATCGCAACTTTTTCTTTTGTCTCGCCTACATTAGCCTTTTTGGTAAGCTTTGTTATTACTACATCAGGAGATAAAACTGCAATCGAGTCAACTTGTATTTGCCCTTTTAATAAAGGGATAAGCTGGAGTTCTAAACTTACAGAATCAGCATAAATTTTCAAACCATTATCGCTTAAATTATTAGCGGCAGATTTTATATAAATTTTATTAGCTTTTAAGCTTAAATTAGGTAAAATATTTAGCTCTATATTCCCATCTATTGCATAATCAAAGCCAGTTTCATCGTGCAATAATTTAACAATATTAGGTTTATAAGAATTAACATTTATAAACTTAGGAACAATAAATAAAGCACCAACAAACAATGCTAATATTATGGCTAAAGCAATAAAAAAACTTTTCATAATTTTACCTAAAATATATTTATACAATTTATTGGTTTACCATTTCTCGCAATTCTTTTCCAGCCCTAAAGTATAAAGCATTACGCGTTTTCAACTCTACCATTTCATTAGTTCTTGGATTTCTAGCTTTACGCGCGTCCCTTTTACGTAAAGAGAAAGCTCCGAATCCTCTAATTTCAACTCTTTTATTATGGGCTAAAGCCCCACCTATTTCATCAAAAATCAATTCTACAATTGCCTTTATATCTTTAGCAGGTACAGTTGACCATCTCACACATAAATGTCTAATTAGCTCTGATTTTGTCACAGTCTTATACTCCTTAAATTAATAATTATAAATATTGTTTAGTTAGATGCAAAATACTTTTTTGCACAGTTATTAGAACCACTCTTAAAAATTTAAGAACAATCTATTTTTTATATAGTATTTGATTACTATATTTTAATTTTTAGTCGGACTCCATAAAGTCATAAATCCACTGCTAAAAATATTCATAAAGTTATTATTCCCAGCAAAAGATGAAAAATATTTGGAGAAACCTTTTTTCTCTGGGATCAATTCATATTCTTTTACTTTTAAATTTTTAGCTATTTTACCATTAGTTTTTAGCCATTTAACCGCATCTTCATCATCACCTATTGCATCAATAAGCTTTCTCTTAATTGCTTCACGACCGATATATATCCGTCCAGTTGAAATTTCTTGTAGTTCAATATCTGAAAGTTTACGCGATTCTTTAACCATATTTAAAAAGACACCACCAGCTATATGTAAATTTTCTTGCATATATTTATTTACATTATCTGTCATTTTTTCAAACGGCGAAGGTGAACCTTTTAACTCAGAAGTCTTTATAGTAATAAGATTAACTCCAACCTTTTTAGCAAGTTCAGTAATTTCAGCAGTCTGCAACAACACCCCAACAGAACCGGTAATTGTACCCTCATACGCAAAAATATATTGAGCAGGTAGTGCAACCATATAACCACCCGAAGCCGCCATCCCACCCATAACCGCAACTACTGGTTTTGCTGCAGCAATTTCTTTTATAACTTTATAAATAGATTCACCACCAACTATAGTACCACCAGGACTATCTATATAAACTATAAGCGCCTTAACTGCTTTATTATCACGAATTTTACGTAAAGAATCTAACCGCTCTTTATCCTCCATAATAAAACCTTCTATTTTGGCATAGGCAATATGATCCAAATAAGTATCAGAAAAACTATCAACTTCACCAGAATTAATAAAACCTAAAGCCGCAAGAACTAAGGAGATAATAGCAATTAAACGCCATTTTGCTATTTTACTTTTTAAATTAATTCTATCTAAAATAACATCAGCCGATAAAGTCATACAATTCCATCAATTTTTAAAATTTTTGGTAAAATAGCAGTTATATTAATAGTCATCAATATAATTCAATAAGTTATCCACCTTTTTATATATGTATAGTAGATTAAGAAAGAATTGACAGTAAAATACATGTATAATAAATTCTTTCTATAATGCTACATATCCCGAAAAAACATATACTTACAATACTATTTTATGTTTTATTCGGGATCCATAAATACATTCATTTCAATTAAGAAATACT
>CAYZBM010000023.1:0-24176 GCA_964476705.1 uncultured Rickettsiales bacterium
ATAATGCAGTTAGTGGCGATGATTTATCAGTAACTAGTTTAGCTGGTACTTTTGCAAGTAAAAATATTGGCGCACGGTTAGTTACATTATCTAGTGGTACTTTAGCCGGCACAGATGCTGATAACTATAGCTTCTCTTTAGGATCGGCTACAAGCACAGCAACTATTTTAGCTAAAAATTTAACCGTAACTGGTATCACCGCAAGTAATAAACCTTATGATGGCACAACTGCAGCTACTTTAGATGCAACATTAGCCAGCTTTACTGGTATAGTTGGTAGCGATAGCGTAAATTTAACTGGTAGCTATACTGCCAATTTTAATGATACAAATGTAGGTAACAATAAAGCAATCACAGTATCAGGTTATAGTTTAGATAATAGTAACTATAGCCTAACTCAACCAACTAGCATTACGGCTAACATTACTGCTAAAGCTTTAACCGTAAGTGGTATTACTGCAAGTAATAAAGTTTATGATGGTACAACTACTGCTACTTTGGATGCAACTGGAGCTCTCTTTACTGGTATAGTTGGTAGCGATAATGTAAATTTAACTGGTACTTATATTGCTAACTTTAATAACAAAAATGTCGGCAGCAATAAAGCAATTACTGTATCTGGTTATAATTTAGATAATAGTAACTATAGCCTAACCCAACCAACTAGTATTAGGGCTGATATATCCGCAGCCTCTTTAACTATTACCGCCAATAACCAAACTAAAATTTATGGCTTTGGCGGCACTTCGGCAGATCTTGGTACCAATAACTATACTATTACTTCGGGCTCATTATTTGGTAGCGATGCTATTTCTGGTGTTACACTTACTACTAATGCTACTCTTTCTGATAGTAGTTACTATAATTACAGCTCTAGCCCTTGGAGCTTAACTCCACTATCTGCTAGTTTCTCTTCAGGATCAGCAAGCAATTATAATATTTCTTATAATAACGCAACAACTGGACTCATTATTAATAAAAAAGCTTTAACTATAAGCGCTGACAACAAAACAAAATTTATAAACCAAGAAAATCCTAATTTAACCGTTAGCTATAGTGGTTTAAACTCTAGGGATTCAGCAAATATAGTACAAGGTCTAACTATAACAACTTTAGCCAATAATACTTCAGAATTAGGAAATTATGATATTACTTTAAGCGGAGCTTCTGCAGATAATTATGATATTACTCTAATAAATGGTATTCTTACTATAAATGCTATTCCAATAAGCACAGTAAATATTTTACCAGATACTGTTGAAAGAATAGATACTGATATAAATAATTACTTAAGCTTATATCTAGACATAAATAATAGCATCTATAATGTTATGCCTACAAAAAATATTTACCTATATAATTTCTACAAAAAAGAAAATGAAATAAATTATACAATTAAAGAAAATCAACAAGATTTTTATTCTACCATTACTGAATTAGTTGACAATACTAATAACCTGAATAATAGCATATTAATAACCAGCAAAAGAAAATCACTTAAAAAATAAGTTAAAACCACATCCTTCATTTATCTAGAAAAACCAGTCGTAACACCCGCGCGTGATTGAAAAAAATATAACTGCTGATCATATCTCTCAACTGTAGAATCAGCGACCTGTGTCGCAGGTAAACTAGGATTATGGGAAATGTCAGATCTATATTCATGATAATAACTACCTTTTTGATTTCTTAGATCTCTATATCCACTTAAACAATATTCTTCGGCAAAATGATAACCATAAATATCATGACCTTCTTTACTTAAATTACTCCTTAAAAGAACTTTATCCTCATCTATTTTCCCGTCAGAAATTACTTGCACTCCGCTATATTGAATAATTCCTTTTACAGTCCAAGCTTTATCTGTCTCTTTTTCATTTTTTTCTAAAGTAACCGGGATATTCATTTCATGAGCTTCTTGTAAAGCTACTAAAAATTTATGTATCCCTTCTATATGTGGGTACGATTCTTCAGCCAAACGATTTAACATAGATGTACTTACAGTCTCATAAAAAACTGTACAACCAACATCGTCTAATTTATTAATTTGGTTTTGGTATCTTCTGCTGATTTCTTTAGCAATTTCATCTATTGCTTTTAAAATCTCTTCTGGTAATTGGTTCTGTCCTAAAAAATTATCAAATAACTTAACTACCCCACCAGCCCTTTTTTCATCATGAGACTCTTTGCCAATTTTAGCTAATTCTTTTATACAATCTTTTAAAGAAAATTTGATTTTTGTACCTTCCGGAATCCCTAGTTCAACATCTGGTAATAACGTAGCTAAAGCCCCCATATAATTTAGAAATTTAATTGTACCATCCGGAGGTAATTTTCCAGTTTTTTGATATATAGAAAAAATTTTATGCTGCTCGGTGAGTATTTTAACAAGATTATTATAAATTCCATCTCTTACTTTTTTAACATTCTCAGAATCTCCAATTTTATGGAAATATTCACGCAATTCAATTGCTTGAGCTTTTTCTATATTTTCTTCCTCTAAAGAACCTCGAACAGATTCCTCTCTTAACTCTTCTTCTCTTTCATCCAAAATATTTTGGGCCGGTAATTGCTGAATTTGTACTTGATTTGAAACTGGACTATTCATGATATTTTCTCCCTAATTTGAATTAAAGATAATAATTAAAACAACCAATTATTACCATTTTAACAAAATAAGGATAATTAAACAATTAATTTTACAACTTACCATGACATTGTTTATATTTTTTATCCGAGCCACAAGGACATAATTCATTACGCGCAACTCGTCCCCAAGTTTCTGGATCATTAGGGTCACGTTCCTCAGAGCTTACTCTTCTTATCACCGTACCCGTTTCAGACTCATTTTCGTGAGTGTTAGAAAATAAAACATCAGACCTAGTTTCAATCATTTTTTTCGGGCCAATATTTTCTAGACTTAATTCTTCTTCGCCAATTTCATCACCAAAATTAAATTCCATATGCGCAACACGTCTAGTTACTAACTCACCTAGGTTAGTGAGTAATTCAGAAAATAAGGCAAAGGCCTCTTTTTTATATTCATTTAATGGGTCTTTCTGTCCGTATGCTCTTAAACCTATACCTTGTTTTAATTGGTCTAAAGTTAAAAGATGATCTTTCCATAATTGATCTAAAGTTAACAATAATATTTTTTTCTCAGCTAACTGCACTATTTCTTTACCATATTTAGCTTCCTTAGCTGCAAAAATTTCATCTACTGCTAAATCAAGCTTATTTAGCATTTCATTTTCAGTTACTCCATCTTCTTCAGCCCACTTATCTACTGGTAAATGCACGCCGTAATTAAAGAATATTTCTTTAGCTAAACGCTCTAAATCCCATTTTTCTTTAAAAGCATTCTCAGGAATACAACTAGTAACTAAATCTTCAGTAACTTTATCCCGCATATCTTTTACAATTTCAGAAACATCTTTAGCGTTGATTAATTCTAATCTCTGAGCATAAATAACTTTTCTTTGATCATTCATTACATCATCAAATTTCAACAAGCTTTTACGCGAATCAAAATGCATGGCTTCAACTTTTTTCTGTGACTTTTCAATAGTTCTACTAATAAGCCTATGAGTTATGGCCTCACCTTCTTTTAAACCTAATGTTTGCAAAATACCACCAATTCGCTCTGAACCAAAAATTCGCATCAAATCATCTTCTAAAGATAAGAAAAATTTTGAAGTTCCTGGATCACCTTGTCGTCCTGATCTACCTCTTAATTGATTATCAATCCTTCTACTTTCGTGACGTTCGGTTCCTAAAACAAATAAACCGCCGGCGGCCAAAACTTTTTCTTTGTCGGCTTTAACTTCTTTGGCAATTTTTTCTCTTAGTTTTTCAATATCTTGATCAGGATTTTTTTTCAATGATGATTCAAGCATCATTTCAATATTACCACCAAGCATAATATCAGTCCCTCGACCTGCCATATTAGTTGCTATGGTTATAGCATGTGATCTTCCAGCCTGAGCGATAATATAAGCCTCACGCTCATGCTGTTTAGCATTTAATACTTCATGCTTAATATTAGCTTTAGTTAAAAGTTTAGAAATAAGTTCTGATTTTTCAATACTTACCGTACCTACTAAAACCGGCTGACCTTTTTTGTCGCATTCTTTAATAGTTTCAATAATTGCATTATATTTCTCTTTTGTAGTCCGATAGATATCATCATCTATATCTTTTCGCGCATTTATTTTATTAGGTGGTACTGATACTACTTGTAGATTATAAATATCAGCAAACTCATCAGCCTCAGTCATAGCTGTACCGGTCATACCAGCTAATTTATCATATAATCTAAAATAATTTTGAAAAGTTATAGACGCTAAAGTTTGATTTTCATTCTGCACCACAACTCCTTCTTTAGCTTCTAAAGCTTGATGGAGACCTTCAGAATAACGTCTACCTTCCATCATTCTTCCAGTAAACTCATCAATAATCATAACTTTATTATCTTTGACAATATAGTCTTTATCTATTTCAAATAAGGTATGCGCTCTTAAAGCCTGATTAACATGGTGCACTAAAGAAATTGAACTAATATCATAAAGATTATGATCCTCGGCTATTAAACCTTCTTTTCTTAGAATATCTTCAATCTTAGTATTACCTTCTTCAGTTAAGGTAACATTTTTTGACTTCTCATCAATTTCATAATCGGCAGGTAATAATTTTTTAACGAGAGCATCCACTATATAATATAGCTTTGAATTATCCTCAGTAGGACCTGAAATAATTAGTGGTGTTCTAGCTTCATCAATTAGAATCGAGTCTACTTCATCAACTATGGCAAAAAAACAACCACGTTGGACCATTTCTTCGCGACTAAATTTCATATTATCACGCAAATAGTCAAAACCAAATTCGTTATTAGTACCGTAAGTAATATCACAATTATAGGCTGCCTTGCGCTCCTCGTCATAAAGACTATGCTCTATACAGCCTACTGTTAGACCTAAAAATTTATAAATATTTCCCATCCATTCAGCATCACGACTTGCTAAATAGTCATTAACTGTTACAACATGAACGCCCTTCCCGGCTAAAGCATTAAGATAAACTGCCAAAGTTCCCATCAGAGTTTTTCCCTCTCCGGTACCCATTTCGGTAATCATGCCTTTATGTAAGATAATTCCGCCAATAAGCTGCACATCATAATGCCGCATACCCAAAGTCCTTTTGGCCGCTTCTCTAACTACAGCAAAAGCCTCAGGCAAAATAGCATCTAAAGTTTCACCTTTTTGTACTCGCTCTTTAAACTCTTGAGTTTTGGCTTTTAATTCTTGGTCACTCAAAGCTATATAACTTGACTCTAAAGCATTAATTTCAGCAACCTGTTTATGAGTTTGTTTAACCAAGCGATCATTTGCTGTTCCAAAGAGTTTTTTAGCTAAAGAGCCTATCATATATTTTTCCGTTATAACTATAAAAATTGTTCGTACCTATATATATAGTACGTACTATTATTGTAAAGAACCTTAACTATAGTAGATCAAGAAATGATTCCTAAAAATTATAAATTAATCATTTCTATGATGCTACATACCCTGAACTCGTTTCAGGGTCCATTAATGTATAGTAGATTAAGAAATAGTATCCCTAAGATTGAAGTAATTTGATATTTTTAGCATAATTCTCTGCCCCATCCTTAAATATATAAGAACCGGCGACCAAAACATCAGCTCCGGCATCAACTGCCCTGATAGAAGTTTCAGCAGTAATACCACCATCTACCTCAAGATCGATATGCCGGCCTATTTTATCTATTTTTTCCCGAATAATTTTAATTTTATCTAATTGAGAAAAAAGAAATTTTTGTCCACCAAAACCAGGGTTAACCGTCATTACCAAAATTAAGTCTATTTCATGCAACACATAATCTAAAACATTTGCCGGAGTTGATGGCACTAAAGATACTCCAGCTTTTTTACCTAAAGCCTTAATACTATTAATAGTTCGATCTAAATGCACTACAGACTCAGCATGTACGGTAATAATATCAGCTCCTGCATTTGCAAATTTTTCGATATAACAATCAGGATTGCTAATCATCAGATGTACATCAAATGGTAACTTGCTATAAGGTCTTAAGGATTTTATAACATCAGGACCTATAGTAATATTAGGAACAAAATGTCCATCCATCACATCAATATGAATATAATCAGCATCAGCTGCAGTTATATCTTTTACTTCTTGGCCTAAAAAAGCAAAATTAGCTGATAATATTGACGGAGCTATTTTTATATTTCTTTTATTATTTTCTATTTTCATAATACCAATTAACTTTATCTAAAGATTACTAAATTATAATAATGCGAATACTTAAAATATAATATTTTCTTTATTACTAAAGCGCAACTACCAATCTATAAGCATTAGATTTTAATTATAAATTAAGTTACGATCATTCATTTGTAACTTGAGGTTGTAAAAAAAATATTTTTTTGCAAAAACTTTCCCTTTTGCACCCTCTCGTTAATTTTTTGTTAACCTTTTTTCGTTAGAAGTATTTCTTAAACTACTATTTACAAAAAATTGCATAAGAGGGGCACTATAAACATGACTAAAAATACAAAAGAGAATGTAATAATCTGTGAGCAATCAGTATATCTTAATGAGCAACGTATTGCGGCAAGATTATTGCATTTAAGGCAAACTCTAGAAATTAAACGCTCAGACCTTGCTTATGCTTTAGATATAGAAGAAGATGAACTAAAAAGTTATGAATTAGGATTTTCACCAATTCCCGCAAGTATTTTAGCCTTAAGCGCCATTGCTCTTGGTGTTAATTTTGACTATTTCTACAATTGCCAAGAAGAAACGCAATTACAAAATAACATATTTTTATATAGCAATAACGAGTATGTCTTACCCTCATGCTAGTTTTTTAAAAAGAACTAATCTATATCCAGACCAATATCAACATTAGGAGTAGAATGGGTGATCATACCTATTGCTATATAATCAACTCCGCTATTGGCAATTTCAAGTACATTATCTAAATTTACATTACCAGATACTTCCAATTTTACTTTACCTTTAACCATGGCTACAGCTTCGTTAATTTCTTCTATGCTCATATTATCGAGCATAATAATGTCTATATTATAATTTAAACATTCAGCTACTTGCTTTAAATTATCACATTCAACTTCAATAAACTTAACTTTTTCTTTAGCAAATAAAGCCTTAGTTATAGCATTACTTACCGAACCTGAGGCTTTAATATGATTATCTTTAATTAATATCGCATCATCTAAACGCAGACGATGATTTTTACCACCACCTATTCTTACTGCATATTTTTGAATCTCACGCAAAAGCGGAATAGTTTTTCTGGTATCTAATATTTGCGCTTTAGTTGCTGCAATTTGTTCAACAAATTTTCTAGTTATAGATGCTGTACCACAAGTAACTCTTAATAAATTTAAGGCCACTCTTTCTGCCGCAAAAATAGCTCGACTATTGCCATAACCAGATAATATAATCTCCCCTGGCTCTATAACATCACCCTCAGAAAAATTATCATAAATTCTGATATCTTTATTTAACTCGGCAAACACCATTTTGGCAATATTCGTTCCACATACTACCAATTCTTCTCTGGCTCTAATTGAAAAAGCTGTATTACTATCTGCATCTATAGTTAAATTAGAAGTTATATCGCCAGAACCTATATCTTCAAGCAAAGATTCTTTAATTATTTTTTTGACTAACTCTAAGTTTAAAGTCATAGCATCCAATATTCTTCTAATTATGATTTTGTTGATTTTTTTATTTTTTATTTAAATACCACGGTCTTTTTATCATTTAGCAAAACTCGTCTTTCAACTAAATATTCTAAAGCCCTAGCAAGTACTAATGATTCTACACTTTTACCCAAAGCTAATAAACGCTCTGGTGTATAAGAATGATCAACTCTAGTTACTTCTTGCTCAATAATTGGTCCCTCATCTAGCTCATTTGAAACAAAATGAGCGGTAGCACCAATTAATTTAACACCCTTATCATAAGCTTGCTGGTAAGGCTTAGCACCTTTAAAGCCTGGTAAAAAAGAATGATGAATATTTATAGCCTTACCATAAATTTTATCTACAAAAACCGAACGTAATACTTGCATATATCGGGCTAAAACCAACAGATCTATTTGATTTTTTTGCATCAATTCAAAAATTTTAGTTTCTTGCTCAATTCGGTTATCTTCAGTAACCGGTAAATAATGAAAAGGTATATTATACCATTTAACCATAGTGCTTAAATCTTGGTGATTTGATACCACTCCCATAATATCAGCTTTTAATAAACCTGAAGCCCAACGATGTAAGATTTCATTTAAACAATGACTTTCTTTTGAGACCATAAGTAATAATCTAGGCCTAGTATTAACATCATAAATTTTATATTCCATACCATAATTAAAAGCCACAGATTCAAACTTACTTTGTAATTGCTCGGCACTACTTGTTCTTCCACTATGCTCAAATACGGTGCGCATAAAAAATTTACCTGTTGAACTATCCCCCCACTGGGCTGATTCAACGATAAAACATTGATTATCTTTTAAAAATCCAGAAACTTCGGCCACAATACCGATAATATCTTGGCAAGAGAGAGTTAATATATAACGTTTAGCATCTAATGACATTTAATAACCTTTAAATAATCTAGCTTAATAATCTTAATAAGAATGCTATATATCTATAAGCATAAAGCTCATATTTCAACCAAAATAAGATATAATTTATGACTATTTACTTGTAACCTAGATTATATATATGTATAAACCAATATCCTTTAAACCAATTAATCCACTGATATTTATGAAAAAAATACTAATAATAGTTGCAGACTTCTATAAAGATATAGGACAAAACTTACAACAAGCCGCTATAGAGGCCTTAAATGAAGCCGGATATAGGCATGACATTATAGTAGTTCCCGGCTGTTTTGAACTGCCCAGCGCGTTAAGTATGGTACTAGCTAGCAATAGGCAATATGCTGGTTTTATCGCCTTAGGTTGTGTAATTAAAGGTGAAACTTCCCATTATGATTATGTTTGCGGGGAAAGTGCTAGAGGTCTTAGTCAAATCGCCATAGAAAAGAAAATTGCTTTAGGTTTTGGCGTTATAACTGCTAATAATAAAGAGCAAGCCAACGCTAGATGTCAAAATAATGCAAAAAATTATGGGACAAAAGCTGCAAAAACCTGTATTGAGATGTTAAAAATTAAAGAAAGTTTAGCATAAATGACCGAAAACCAGCAAGATCCTAATCAAGATATTAGTAATGAAATAAGCAATGAGATAAACAAAGCTCACAGCAAAAGTGAAGCAAGATTAGCTGCCGTTGAAGCTTTATTTTCACTACAAATAGATAGTGATAAAAGAACCGCCAAACATGCTTTAGCTGACATCTTAGAATATTATAAAGAAGATGAAATTGATGCAAAACCTAACAAAAAATTCCTCGAAAAAATCGTATGGGGTGTAACCGAACATCAAGAAAATATTGATGAGTTAATTAGCAAACATTTAAGTCTAGAATGGAAATTAAATCGGCTAAATCTTATAGTCCAAGCTATATTACGCGCGGCAGTTTTTGAATTATCAGCTGCTGAAATATCTCATAAAGTTATTATTAATGAATATATTGATGTGGCTAAATGTTTTTGCGATGATACCGATGTGGCTTTTATTAATGGAATTTTAGATAATATTGCTGGGTTTTTAAGTAAAGATAAAGCTTAAATAGATGATTTATGCAAGAATTTGACATAATCAATAATCTGCTAAAACCTTTAAGCCAAGGCTATAAGCCCGCTTTAAATTTAAGTGATGATGCTGCCATATTAAAAAATCCCCGCAAAAATTATGAGTTAGTAATTACTAAAGATGTAATTGCCGAAAATATTCATTTTCTAAAAACTGACCCTGCCGAAACTATTGCCTATAAATTACTTGGGGTAAATCTTTCTGATTTAGCCGCTATGGGCGCTAAACCACTTTATTATCTAATGGGCTTACAATTAAATAAAAATACTAGTGAAAAATGGTTAAATGATTTTATTTACGGCTTTAAACAAGCCTTAAAAGAATATGGGGGCAATTTAATTGGTGGCGATACTATTGTTCAAGAAGGACCTATAGCTTTAAGCCTAACTGCAATTGGTGAAGTTAAAAAAAATCAAGCCTTACTTAGAAGCCAAGCTAAAATTGGTGATTTAATTTATGTAACTGGTACAATTGGTGATAGTGGCTTGGGCCTTAAAATTTTACAAAATAAACTTAACTTAAAGCCTATCACCAAAAAAGAACAAACTTATTTAGTTAACCGCTATAGGCAACCTACTCCCAGACTTTTTATTGGCCAAAAATTAGTAAAAATAGCTAATTCTTGTATGGATATTTCAGATGGTCTAGTTGCCGACTTAAAACATATTTGCGATGAATCTAAAGTAGGTGCTGAAATTTATTTAAGCAATATTCCATTATCTAAAGCCGCAATTAAAGCTAATCCAACTATTGAAGATATAATTAGCTTTGGTGATGATTACGAACTTTTATTTACGGTAAGTCCCAAAAATATTAATAAGCTTAAATCTTTAAAAAATAAAACGGATATTCAAATTACTCAAATTGGAATTATTACCAAAAAAAGCAACTCAAATATCCGTTTTTTAAATAAGGATAAAATTATGAACATAACCCGTAAAGGTTATGAGCATAATATAACTTAAGATCTTCCTACTGCGCCGTCAGGGCTTTTAGGAGAATCAGATCTTGATCTTTCTATCTCTTCAATAAAAGCATCATCTAGATCTTGTTTAGGAGGAGATCCAGCTTTGCTTTCTTGTTCATTTTCTAAATCACTATCCGAAAGATCCTCTGGATCAGTAAAATAACCCCCACCAATAGAAAAACGACCAGTAGCTACAACTCTTATGGCTTTTGCAGCTTCATCAATACCAAATTCAGTATCACTACTCACTCTTCTATCTTGGGCATTAATACTAGTTCTACTTCCTGATTCTCCAACTCCACAAAAGGCTGAATTTAAAGAATCTCTCATATGAAGCTCATCTGCGCGAACATTAGCAGGTTTTATAGATTCAGCTACTACAGCAACACTTAAATCTAAACTTTTAGCTGCTGCGGCTATTGCCTCTATACCGACTACAGTTTCAACCACTCTAGTTTGTTTAGTTGTTACTTTACTTCTTAATCCAGTCGCTCTTGCTGCGACAGACCCAGCAACAGTAGTTAAAGATGGAGATGGAGTATTTGCACGAAAATTTGGAGATAAAGGTCTAAAGTCGGTCTCAGGATCAGGCGATCCAGGAATTGGCGATAGACCACCGGCGCGAGGATCAGGAGATAAAGATCTACCAACGACTCTTTCTCTTGTTTCTGCAAATTTTTTTAAATTATGAACCGCAATTAATCGACGAATATTTTCTTGGACACCCCCCTCCTTATTTCCCGGTTGCACAGAACTAGAATCAGCAAGAACCTGACCTCTTGTTTGTTCTATCTTCAGTAAAACACCAGCAGCTTTTAAAGCCTCACTGTCAAGCTCAGAAAGCGTACGAGTCATTCTTTTGATTTTTTTTATTCTGCTATCTAGCTCTTTTTTATATGCAGCAATTACTTCCTTAGAAGGAATATTAATTTCTGACTTTTCAGATTCTTGTTTTAATTCCGATATTTTTTTAAAAACAGCAAATTTAGAAGATAAAAATTTATCTCTTTCTCCATCAAGACAAGCATCTAAATATTCATCTGAATTTAAAACTTCGATATATTCAGAAATATTAATTCCATAAAAATCTTTACTCTCTTCTACTAAAATATCAAAACTAGAGCTTTTACGCCTTCCAGCTTGTTTAGCCTTAGATACATCCATAGGCCTAATGGTTCCTAAGTCAAATCCATTTTGCGCTAACATATCTAACAATATAAATTTATTTATAGATCTTATTGCTAATTCATCCTGATCATATTTTTCATCACCTGTATGCTCTTTATACGCTACAGGCATAGTAAGAAATAAAGACAATATAGTATCTTTATTCATATAAAGATGAGCATCATTTACAACTACTCCTTGAGCTAATAATTCCTTTATTTCTTTTACATGTTGCGGAAATTCATTAGATAGTAAATCAGCAGGGTCATTTCTTTTTTCAAATATATTTCTAAAACTATCTTGTGAACTCTTATGAGCAAGACCTTTAGATTTATCTGAATTTTCTTTTCTGATTTGAGCTATTTTTTCTTTTTCTAGAGAAGATAGTGTTGGATTTGAAAATCCTCCTAATATCTCAGTAGTATCTTTCTTATAATTAATAATTTCTGCACCCATAGCTAATAGAGCGGTTTTCTTATCTTCCGATACAAAAAATAAATTTTTCGGCTCTCCTCTTAGCCCTCCATCTACCAGATCAAGCAAAAATTTACCTTTAACGTTAGTTTCAGTAGGACAACCAGCTTTTAATAATAATTTAAATTTTTCTACCGCATCTTTGGCAGTAGGATTTGCAATAATAGCCTGCGCAACTGGTAAAAGTTGTTCATGTCTATAAAAAAAACCTCTATTTATAAGTGCCGTTAAATATTGAATATCACCGTCTAAAATAGACGGCATAATATCCTTTAAAAATAATCGTTCATTTTTATAAAAGCTACCGGGATATTCCTCTTTAGTAATTTCTACTTCTCTTGCTGCACTCATACAAACTCTCTTTAAATACAAATTAATGATTAATAAATTTTTATACGACTTTAATGTTATAAAGCTGTATATGTTTGGTTAAATTAATGGTTAAAATTATTTTCTGTCTTTTTTTTCAGGACCTTTACCTTGAGAAGTAGCTTTAGCTTTGTCTAATCTTTCAGGCACGTCATCATCATTCTCAACAACTCCTGAACGAGCTAGAATAGCTGCTTCTGAAGCCCTAGCAGAATGCTCTGGATTTTTTTCTAGATCCATACTATCTACATCAATTGAAGGCCTATCATTCTCGCCACGAGTTCTTTTTGATGGACTATCATCATTATTTGTATCTGCACTTACGTCTGCAGCTGCAGAAGCTGCTGCTATGAATCCCTCATTAGGTTTTTCTCTTCGAATAAATGCTTCTCTTCTTTGTATTGAAGAATTTTCTGGGGATATACGAAACAATCTTTGTTCTTCAATTTCTTTTTGCCTTTTAGCCTCTTGCTCTAGTCTTAATTGTTCCAATCTTGGGTCATTAGCATCAACTATATCTGATATCGCTCTAGTAAAAACAGGTCTAACATCTCTAGTAACAACAGATCTAACATTTTGAATACTCGAAGATCCAGGATCTTTAGGATCACTCATAGCATCTACTTGTTCAGGACTAGCAAATTTTAAATCTGTATATGGAGTTTGAGTAACTGAACTTACAGGAGTTACAGTTTGACCCGCTCTTGCCGGAATAACACCAGTAGCAGAAGGTGTGTGCGTTTGATAATTACTCATAGCAGCTACTTGTTCAGGACTAGCAAATGTAAAATCTGTATATGGAGTTACAGCTTGAGCCGCTCTTGCCGGACTAGCATCAGCCGGACCAGCTGCAGATTCACCACCACCAGACTTTGGTAAAGATGACACCTTGCCTTCAATATAATTATCTAAATAACTAGAGCCTCTTCCTGTTTTACAAGCATTTAAATATTCATCAGAACGCAAACCTTCGATAAGTTTTGCAATATTATATGTGTAGTCAGCGTCCTTAAAAAAATTAAGTATTTTTACATCACCAATAGAGCCAAAATCTGCTCCATGTTGAGCTAAAAGCATGATTAAGCTTTTTTTACGTATAGATCTTGTAACAGGCTTACCTAAATTATCATTTTTAGAAGTTCTTGTAATATCATCTTTTGCATGTTCTACCGATATAGGATTACTAAGTAACGGAACTAAAATACTCTCGCCATTACTGCGATTATTATTTACTATCACTCCATTTTTTAATAAGTCTTTTATTCTTTTAAACTGTTCGTTATACGTGTTAGAAAGTAGATCAGCGTTATCTTTAGCAAAAAAAGTTATAAATTCTTCTTGTCTAGTTCTATAACTATTTTCAGATGATTTAGTTTTTTGTTTATTTTCTAACTCTCCTAAATCCTTTGCAATATTTTCAACTTCTTTTAAAAATTCTAATTCAGATTTTTTTTTCTCTTTAAGCTCTATTTTTTCAAAAAATTTAACTGCATTTTCTTTCTGTTTTTCTTTTAATATCTCAACCAATAAGACCTCTGTACCATCAATATTCGCTTTGAGTGGACAACCAGCACTAAATAATAATTTTATTTTATTTAAACGATCAATACTTTGAGGACTTTCAACAAGAGCTCTAGCAACTTCTAGATATTTTCCATCTTGATGAAAAAAACCTCTATTTATAAGCGCTGTTAAATATTCAATATTACCTTCTAAAATATTCGGCATAATATCTTTTAGATATAACCTGCTATTATTATAAAATAGTCCTGGATAATCTTCTAAAGTAATTTCTTCTCTTGCTGCGCTCATAAAACTCTCTCTACATCCACAAATTAATAATTCATTAATCTTTGTACGAGACTTATATATTAATAAATTAAAGAAGTAAAGGGGTAATAGTTATTAAATTAATAGTTGAAATTAAACCTATGAAATATAATGATAATTACAAAATACAAAAAAAGGCAATTATGTTGGTGCATAATTGCCCTTTTTTATTTAGTATAAAATAAGGTAAAGGATTCTAAGATTTTATCTCACAAACTTAATGAAAAACTTAACTTCTTGGATCAGCCGCATTTCTGTGACCCTTACTGCTAAATCTGCCAACATTGCCCAATAGCTGATTAACTAGGCTGATCTCATGACCTTCAGTTGGAGTTATATCTTTAGTCATCGCTATATTTTTAGCTCTGTTTTTATCGTAAGTTTCAACCTTAGTAACATTCTGATTTGTAAAGCTAATAGCTACAATTTTTTGTTCTTGTAATCTTGGCTCAAAAAAAGCTTTTCTGACATATTCACGACTAATATAGTACCAAGTTTCTTCACCAAAAAATGATTTAGTTGAAGGAGAGCCTAATTTACCCAGCACCATTTCTTTAGTAGTTGTACCAGGAACTATAGTATTTAGGTCTTTTTCAGCAAAATTATAGCCAACATCATCTATATTTTTAATACAAGATGTAAGTAAAACCAGCAATAAAACCGCTAAAATCCTAGTGTTTTTAAGTATTTCTCTCATATTAGTTCCTAAAAAATGTTTAAACAAAGCAATCAATTTATATTTTTTTGTAGATTTTTGGTAAAAACTATATTATAAGGTCCAGCCTTAAATAAAAGAAGTTTTTTAATTAGTTTTAAATTATTTAGTTAGAAAACACAAACATAAAAAATAATGAAAGCCCTGGGTATATAAGTTATGGCAGTTCCTAAGAAGAAGACCTCACAATCAAAACGTAACATGCGCCGTTCTCATCACGCGTTAAAAGTTATCAATATAGTTCTAGATCCAGAAACTGGTGAGCCAAAATTGCCTCATCATATTTGCAGCAATGGTACTTACGGTAAAAGAAAAGTAATTATCGATGCTAGCACTATTGATGCCGAAGAAAATACTGGCGACAATACCGCTAAAAAATCTAAAAAAGCATAATTTTATAGATTGTAGGATAGTTAATCCTGCATAAAGACTTGTCATTTAGCAAAATTAATAATATATCTAATCTCCATGATTTTAGACCGAGTCGTTATAGCTTTAGATGCAATGGGGGGTGACAACGCCCCAGATTCGGTGTTAGGCGGAGCTGATTTATTTGCTAAAAATAATGACAATATAGCTTTTTTACTGTTTGGCGATCAAACTATCTTGAATAATAAAATCGATAAATATCCGGCATTAAAAAATATCTGTCAGATTTATCACTCTCAAGATGTTATAGACGACAAAGAAAAACCCTCAAATGCAGTAAGAAAAGGCCGACATTCTAGTATGTTTATGGCTATTGATGCGGTGCGCAATAATCTTGCCCACGCAATAATCTCCGGCGGCAATACCGGCGCTTTAATGGCTATGGCCAAATTAGTTATGCGAACTTTACCTGGTATTGATAGGCCAGCAATATGCTCAACCTTCCCTACCCGCAAAAGCAGCTGTGTTTTACTTGATTTAGGCGCTAATATAGATTGTAATTCCGATAATTTGGTACAATTTGCTCTTATGGGCGATGCTTTTGCTAAAGTTGCGCTTAAAATAAAAGAACCAAAAATTGGCCTACTTAATGTAGGCAGCGAAGATAATAAAGGCTCTGAAACAGTTAAAGCCGCAGCTTCAGAGCTAAAGGATGGAGCTTACGCCTTAAATTTTTATGGCTATGTTGAAGGTCACGATATTGCAGCAGGTACTGTTGATGTAGTAGTTACCGATGGCTTTACTGGAAATATCGCACTAAAATCAGCAGAAGGAACCGCAAGAATTTGCGCGGATTATATAAAACAAGCTTTTAGTAGCTCACCTTGGGCAATGCTAGGCGGCTTACTTGCAAAAAGAGCTCTTAAACGAGCCTTTCAAAGAATGGATCCAAGATTACATAACGGCGCAATGTTTGTTGGTTTAAACGGCATCACGGTTAAAAGCCATGGCGGGACTGATGCTCTAGGTTTTTGTAATGCAATTAATGTTGCTTACAATCTCGCCCGCGATAATATCAACGGCAAAATAAGTGCTGAAATATCAGCATATAATGGCAATTCTATAATCGCTAATGAAACCCAAAATTATAATAATGAGAGCCTCGACTATAACGACGGACAATAGATTAGGTATATATTAATGGCACTTTTTTCTAAAATAATAGCTACAGGTTCTTACCTACCAAAAAAAATTCTTACCAATGATGATCTAGCTAAAATAGTTGATACTTCAGATGATTGGATCAGATCACGCACCGGTATTACCAAAAGACATATTGCCGCAGATGATGAATATACTTCACATATGGCAGCTAATGCAGCACTTAATGCGCTAAAAAATGCTAACATCTCATCAGCGCAAATTGATATGATTATAGTGGCAACCACCACTCCTGATAATACATTCCCATCTACCGCAACTAAAGTTCAACATCTAATTAAAGCCAGTAACGCTTGTGCTTTTGATGTACAGGCGGTTTGCTCTGGTTTTATTTATGCTTTAGCTATAGCTGATAATTTTATTAAATCTGGACAAAGAAAAAATATTTTAGTAATTGGTGCAGAAAAAATGTCCTCGATCTTAAATTGGCAAGATCGAACTACTTGTGTATTATTTGGTGACGGCGCAGGAGCTGTTATACTTTCGGCAAATACCGATAATAATAGTGGCATTATTAGTACTAATTTACATTCAGACGGCGATTTCTACGACATACTTTATACCGATGGCGGTACATCTTTAAATAAAACTGCAGGTCATATTCAAATGAATGGCCAAGAAGTATTTAAACATGCGGTAAGTAAAATGTCCGCGACCATTAATGAATCTTTAAGCAATAATAATTTTACTTTAGCCGATATAACTTGGTTAGTTCCCCATCAGGCTAATTTACGCATACTCGAAATGGTCGGAAAAAGATTACACATAAATGACGACCGGGTTATTAATTATGTAGCCGAACATGCTAATACCTCAGCAGCTTCAATACCACTTGCTTTAGATTTAGCGGTTAAAAATAATAAATTTAAGTCGGGCGACTTACTGGCCTTAACTGCCATTGGTGGCGGAATTACTTGGGGCAGCGCTTTGATTAGATGGTAAGATGGCCCCGCAAAAGAAACTTTTAAAATAAAATTTTAAAAGTTGATTGTAAAAACACTTTTTTACAATCAAATAAGAAAGGATTTATAAAATGCCAAAAATTATTACCGTAGATAATGAAGGTATAAAAATAGAAGCCGAAGTTACTAATTTTGCAGAATTAAATGAAGCCATATCAAATACTACTAACTTATTATATTTAATTACTGATTATAATTTTGTCGAAGAAGAAGAAAATTTTCGCACTTGCCTATTAAACATAGGGCAAAAGCATCAAAGCTTAGAGATTTTAACTTTTACCGGCACACTTACAGATAATAGTAAAACTTTACTAATTAATTATATTCAAAACCACCGCCAAATAATAAGTAATGTTATACCTCACAAAGATGGCTTTCCGTATAATTTTTTATTTTCAGATAATGAACTTACTATGCAATTAGAAGAAGCTTATTTGACAAACAGAGATAATTCTGTAATTTTTTCAGAACCAGGCATATAAAAAATCTTGACTTTACAGCATAAAAATATAGCTTGTGGTTATCTTATGAGATAAATAATGAAGTTCAATTATAATAATATTAAGGTGATATAAGATAATGCCAGAAGAACAAACAGTTACTCGCTCTTATTTAATGGAAAAAATTCATCGTAAATTAGGCTATTCTCGCTCAGAGGCTGCCGGATTTATTGACGTGGTTGTTGATGAAGTTAATCAGGGCTTAAAACGTGATGGTGAAGTTAAAATCTCTTCATTTGGTACCTTGCTAGTCAGACATAAAAAAACTCGGATTGGTCGTAATCCTAAAACTAAAAAAGAAGTTCCTATTTCTGCACGCAAAGTAGTAAGTTTTTATGCTTCTAATTTGTTGAAGAAAAAAATTAACGGTAAAAAAAGTTAGTTTTATAATTTTATCGGCCAAGTGCTTAAATTTGAGGTCCTAGTTATATGCTCGAAGACATAACTGAAATATCCAGAGATACAACTGCTAGTTATAAATCCCCTGACGCTTTAAGAACTATTGGTGAAGTTGCTGAAGAATTAGGTATAGCAACCCATGTATTACGTTTTTGGGAAGCAAGATTTAAACAAATAGAACCTCAAAAAAGACGTGGCCGCAGATATTATAGACCGCAAGATATTAAAATTATTTTGGAGATAAAATCATTATTATACTCCCAAGGATTTACTATAAAAGGTGTCCAGAAATATCTTGATAAAAATGTTAAAGAAATTTTAAAAAAAGATGAAGACGAAATTGTTAGATCGGCTGGTAATTATACTGAAAGTTCTAAATTTCAAACTATATTGCAAGAAGATATAAAAAAATCTATAAAAGATATTTCTATCTCAAGAATGGAGCCCAACGCACAAAATCTACACAGTCAACTATCTTCATTACAAAATAACTTAATCCTCTTCCGTAATAAAATTATAAAGACTTTATAATAATGACCAAAACCGCCCTTTACCTTGAGCATGTTAATAATGATGCTAAAATAATAGAATTTGCTGGTTATCTAATGCCGGTACAATACAAAGCTGGAATTAAAAATGAACATTTATGGACCAGAAATAATTGTGGGGTTTTTGATGTTTCACATATGGGACAAGGAATATTAAGTTCGGATGACAATTCGGCTATTGAAATTTTTTTAGAAAAAATAACCCCTTCCGATTTTAAGAATCTAAAAGAATATAAGGCCAAATATACTGTTCTTACTAATCAAGATGGCGGTATTGTTGACGATGTTATAATCACTAAAATTTCAGCTAATAAATTTTTTATCGTATTTAATGCTGGCTGCAAAGCAAAAGATATTGCTTGGATTCAAAAACATCTACCAGCAAACATAAAGTTTGAAGTACTAAATGAACGATCATTAATTGCAGTTCAAGGCCCTAAAGCTGAAACGGTCTTACAAAAAATATTTAAGGACTCGAATATAGATTTAAATAAGCTTCAATATATGACTCTAGCCAAAAGTAGTTATAACGGTTCTGAAGTTTTTATCAGTAGATTAGGTTATACTGGTGAAGATGGTTTTGAAATTAGCGTTGATTCAAAACAAGCCTCTCATTTATGGCAAGATTTAACTAAAGATAAAGATGTTATGGCCATAGGCTTAGGAGCAAGAGATAGCTTAAGATTAGAAATGGGCTATCCTTTATATAGTCATGATATAAATGACAATACCTCACCAGTTGCCGCAAATCTTAAATGGATTCTTCGCAAAGATAATCTTGATTGCTTAGGAAATGAAAAAATTAAACAAGAACTAACTACCTATCCTGAGGTTTTAAGAGTGGGTATTAGCTTAAATGACCCCGGTATTGTTCGTGAAGATACTAAAATTTATAATTTAAATAAACAAGAAATCGGCAAAGTTACTAGCGGTGGTTTTGGACCTAGTTGCAATAAAGCAATTGCTCAAGGTTATGTTAAATATGAATATAGTAAAAAAGCTACAGAAGTTTTGTTGCTTTTACGTAATAATTTCATTAAAGCTGAAGTTAACGCCTTAGCATTTACAAAGGCTAAGACAAAAACTGCAAAATAAAATAAATAAGTGTAAATTTATACTTTACTATTTGGTTTATACATATTATGTAACCTATGAAAACTAAAAAATATAAATTATAAGGATTAAACAATGGCTGGCGACCTAACTGTACCTCACCACTTTCGTTATAGTGAAGAACATGAGTGGGTAGAGCAAGATGATGATATCGTAACTGTAGGCATTACTGACTATGCACAAGATTCTCTTGGCGAGTTAGTCTATATTGAACTACCTCGCATTGGCCAGGAAGTTTCCAAAGGTGATGAACTAGCCGTAGTTGAGTCTTGCAAAGCTGCAAGCGATGTCTACGCTCCAATTAGCGGTGTTATAGTTGAAATCAACGAATCACTTATTGATAGTCCAAGTATAGTTAATGAATCACCATATGAAGATGGTTGGTTGGTTAAAATTGAGGCATCAGATGTTGGTGAAGTAGATGAACTTATGGATGCGGCAGCTTATAAAGAGCATATTCTCTAATATTTTTATTGGCTTAAAATTCTAAAAAATAGTTACCTATGCGTTTCTTACCTCATACTAAAGAAGACCGGCAAGAAATGCTTTCTGCAATAGGGGTATCATCTATTGATGAACTTTATAAGCATGTACCTGAAGAATGTCGTTTAAAAGATTTACTTAAACTTCCTTTGCATAAAAGTGAAATCGAAGTAGAAAATATTTTAAGCCAAATTGCAAAAAAAAATATTTCAGCCATAGACAGACCTTTTTTCTTAGGTGCTGGAAGTTATTATCATCATGTTCCAGCAAGTGTTGATCATATTATCAGCCGTTCAGAATTTTTAACCTCATATACTCCCTATCAGCCAGAAGTATCACAAGGTACTTTGACCGTTATTTTTGAATTTCAAAGTATGATAAGCACTTTAACTGGTATGGATATAGCTAATGCTTCAATGTATGATGGCTCTACAGCTATGGTTGAAGCAGCCTTAATGGCCAAAAGAATTACTAAGCGTGATAACATCTCTTTAAGTGGGAATATTCATCCTCATTACCTTGAAACCTTAGCAACCTATATTAGTAATTTAGGCGGAGAGATTTCTCATAATGAACCTGATGAAAATACCGCTTGCGTAATTGTTCAGCGACCAGATTTTTTAGGTGAAATAAATAGCCTTGATGAAATTCGTAAAAAATGTGATCAAACTGGTGCTATGCTAATTGTAGTTATTACTGAAGTTATTTCTTTAGGATTACTCCCCGCACCATCAGAAGCCGACATAGTAGTAGGTGAAGGTCAAAGCTTAGGCAACAAAATGCAATTTGGTGGTCCATATGTTGGTTTTTTTGCCTGCAAAAAAGAATTTTTAAGACAAATGCCTGGACGAATTTGTGGCCAAACAGTTGACGCTAATGGTAAAAGAGCTTTTGTTTTAACTTTAAGCACCAGAGAGCAGCATATTAGGCGAGAGAAAGCCACTTCAAATATTTGTACTAGCCAAGGTCTTTGCGCTACTGCTTTTACTATTCATTTAAGTTTATTAGGCGAAGAAGGTTTCAAAAAACTAGCCCTACTTAATCATTATAAAGCCGTTAAACTTGCTGAAAAATTAAGCAAAATTAAAGGAATCAAAATTGAAAATAAAAATTTCTTTAATGAATTTGTTATTTCATTACCAGATGATAGCAATAAAATTGCTGAAAAATTAAATATAGCAGGAATAACTCCTGGCCTACCACTAGATAACAACCGGATGTTAATAGCAGTAACTGAAATGACTAGCGATCAAGATATAGATTCTTTATGTGCGGCTTTTGCTAATATATAAAAATATATAAAATAATTTTAAGTGAAAATAAATATGCCAAAAGATTTAATTGCTGATAAAAAAATCTCTAATTTTAATGAACCGCTCTTAATTGAGCAGCATAGAGCTGGCCGTGTGGGTTTAGATTTAGAAGATTTTCCAGAATTTAAATTAAATATTGGTATAGCTCCTAGAAAAAAAATTGGCCTACCTTCCCTTAGCGAACCACAAGTAGTCAGACATTTTGTTCGGCTATCGCAAATGAATTTTTCTATTGATACTGGTTTTTATCCGCTGGGTTCTTGCACCATGAAACATAATCCACGAATTAATGAAAAAATGATTCGTTTAGAAAAATTTGCTGACATTCATCCAATGCAATCAGCAGATAGCGTGCAAGGCTCACTAGAACTAATGTATAATTTAGAAGAATGGTTAAGAATAATTACTGGCCTTAATGGCATTTGTTTAAATCCAGCAGCTGGCGCCCATGGCGAGTTTGCAGGACTTATGGTAATTAAAAAAGCTCATGAATATTATAAAAGAAATAAAAATATTATTTTAGTTGCCGATAGCGCTCATGGTACTAATCCGGCAACAGCTAGCATGTGTGGTTATGAAATCAGAACAGTAAAAACCACTAAAGAAGGTTTTGTCGATATCGAAGATTTTAAAAAATCATTAACCGATGATGTTGCAGCCTTCATGCTGACTAACCCTAGTACTGTTGGCTTATTTGATCCTAATGTTAAAAATATTGCTGACTTGCTGCATAAAAATTCAGCTTATTTTTATTGTGATGGGGCTAATTTTAATGCTATTGCAGGTAGAGTAAGACCGGCTGATTTTGGCGTTGATGTTATGCATATTAATTTACATAAAACTTTTTCTACCCCACATGGTGGTGGCGGTCCAGGATCTGGTCCTATTGCCGTACAAGATGATTTAACTAAATTCTTACCCCTACCCCATATTGTTAAAGACCAGCAAGGCAAATATAAATTAGTCACCAAAGATAATAATGCTGTCGGTAGAATCAGGGCTTTCCAAGGACATTTTGGCATGTTTGTAAGAGCTTTATCTTATATGTTATGTCATGGCGCTGATGGTATAAGACAGGCTTCAGAAGATGCAGTCCTTAATGCTAATTATATTTTAAGCCAATTAAAAGATTTATATGATGCGCCATTTGAAGGCCCATGTATGCATGAATGTTTGTTAAGCGATAAAAAACAACGGTTAAATGGCGCAGATACCATGGATATAGCCAAAACTCTTATTGAATATGGCATTCATCCAATGACGGTATTTTTCCCTCTAGTAGTTAAAGGCGCGATGTTAATTGAGCCAACCGAGTCCGAAACTAAAGAAACTTTAGATAGTTTTATTAATGTGATGACTTATATCGCCAATGAGATATCCAACGGCAATGCCGCCACCTTAAAGCAAAATCCAATATCCACTCCAAGAAGACGAATTGACGAGATATTGGCGGCCAAAAACCCTATTTTGACTTGGAATAATAGTTAAATTTTAATAACACTAGACATTTCTTAAAAAATTAATTATAACTCTATATAAAGTAATAATTTATATTTGAGGTTAAGTATGGCTGGTGGAAAACATGGTAATAATGATGATGATAAAATAACCAAAAGAAGAGATGTTAAAGAATTAACTAATAATAGCATTCAAAGCCCAGAAGATTTTCCTTCTCAACCTTTTACTCAAATATTTAAAGGACCAGGACAAGCAACACAACTAAGTCCCGCAAAGGACCCAGCAACCCCTGTATTATTTCCTAATTACACAGTAAGAGATACAGATCAATTAAAAACAATTCAAGAGTCACAATCACCGACTCCACAACAAGAATCTTCTGGAACAATACCTGGATGGCAAGGACCTGAAGAAGATTCAGAACCAATAGTATATCCACCAGCATAGTACCCCACACTTTTATGTAAACGCCTGAGAAATCCGCCAATTTAGCAAAT
>CAYZBM010000024.1:0-23378 GCA_964476705.1 uncultured Rickettsiales bacterium
TATCCTAAATTTATTACATTAAAATCTCGGGTGTCCCATTGACGAAGTCAGGAAACTATAGCCAGCTCTTAAGCCTAAAGAATTTGAAATAAAATTAGCGCGATATTCAAACCAGTAATTAGTACTGAAGCTAAGATTTTCTTTCGTATAAAATGAAATACCTGCTCCAAGTTTTAAACTTCCTTGGGGAATTTTATCAGATTCACTTGTAAAATTAATATTTTGGCCGATAAAAGTACTATTGGTTTTTTGCGGATCGCCAATAAAATTATAAGCGTAAGAAAGAGAAATTCTTGGGTTAATTTGGGTATCTTGTTTGGTCCAAAATATTTTACTTAATTCTGTACCCAATCTTCCTTCTAAAAAATTAGTGCTGTTATTTTTTATCTCTAAATCTAAACTTCCGGCCCCATCTTCGCTATAATTAGCAATTGAATTATGCGCTGCAGTTAGAGTAAAAGTTGGTGTCAAAATTAAATTATGTTCTAATCTATAATATGAACCCATCTCACTGCTGGCCATATAACTTTTGCCGTTATATTTAGCTTTGGCACTGGAATTTACCGTACTTATATAACGATTTGAATTATAATTATTGAGAGCAACTCCAATAGTATTGTTAAGGAAATATTTTTGAGAATTATATCCGTTATAAATACCAAATTGATAACTATCTATATCGGTACTTTTATTCTCATTGCTTGATTTTGTTATTGATTTTGAAATACCGCTACTTAACCCTAAAGTAAGATTAGGCATAAATTTATAATCAGTACCAAAAGTTACACCCTGAGAATTAGCCTTATAACCATCATATAAATTAGTATTACCCTGATTTAAATTATTATTAAAAGTTTGAACCCAAATAGCTTTATTTGATGGATTATTAACATTATCATTAGCTAGATTATAACTTAGTGGATAAGAAGCTTTAAACTTATTATCACGTAATGGGTTTAAAATTTGGGCAAAGGATATATTTTTTGAGTTATTATTAGTAAAAGCGGAGTTATCTTGAGGAGAAATAATATTTGTCCGCAAAGATTCTAAGCGTGCAGAAACTATATTAGCAACTGCTTGCGAATTACTAAAGGCAATAAGATTACTTGAATTATTAACTTGTGGTGTTACTGATTTTAATATTTCTGCTTTTTGCTCTAGACTATTACTGTCATTAGTTAAAAAATCTTTTACTGCCGACAAATTACCAGTTGTACTAGGTATATTGGAAATTGTATCATAGCTATTTTGCAGGTTAGAACTTGGGAAATTTAGCGCGGTAGGGACAAAATCCCCAACTATTGTTAATAATAATTCATTTTCAAAAACTGAGGTAATATAAGTCTGATGATTACGAATATTGCTTCCTGAATTATTTAAATTAATTTTTGCATCGGCAATTGTTTCGATGGTTGAAGGATTACTAGCATTAATTAAAGTAAATCTTGTGCCACTTACTGCACTGCCTGAAACTGTTAAATTTAAATTACTATTAGAAGAAACTAGCGCTTGACCAGTAACCTCTAAAATATTTGTCGCAGGTGAATTTAAATTCATAGATAATGATAGGCTACTGCCAGAATTTAAATTAAATGAGTTGGTCGAAATAGAATGAGCGGCATTGGTAAAAATTGCTGAACCATTAATATTTATATCGTTAGCTGCAAAAATATTACCGCTAAAAGTTGTAATTGATCCTGTATTAACAGTAAGGTTATTAATTGAATATGTAGTTCCGATAGCTCCTAAAGAAACATTTCCGGAAGTATTTATATTTCCATATCCTAAAGCCGAACCGTTAATTATACTGTTAACAGATGAACCATTTAGTAATTCCAGAGTTGAATTACTGCTAAGTGCAATATTATTCGCATAGATTGCTTTATTACTCGTTAGGGTTTTGCCATCGCTAATAATTACTTCAGAAACTTTATGATTACTATTACCAATATTTTTTAAAAGAGAATTATCCTCCATAAATTGTATAGTTCCGTTACCATCTATATTTCCTAAAATATTGCTATTAATTGCGCCGGCACCAATTTGTAGATTTGCTCCACTAGCAAGAGATGTAGTATTGGCAACTAAATTATAATTGCCTAAATTAAATGTTGAATTAGTATTTATCTTAACTAAATCGATTTTATTATTTGCAGTTCCAATATTTCCAAAAGCGCTAACTGTAATTCCGGCAATTTCGAAAGTACCAGTACCTGCTGAGGATGCACCTGTTATCTCGCCATTAATAATAGAATTATTATTTAAAGTTAAATTTGCACCAGAATTTATTCTAATATTTCCATTAAGACTTTTATCTTCAGCTATAATTAATTTGCCAGAATTACCAGATCCTATAGTAGTATTACTGGCCGAGATATTTTGATTTTGCGTAACTGTGGCATCATCACTTATATTTAACTGTTCAATCTGGTTATCAGCATCAATTACAAAATTTATATTATTATTGGCGGTAAAATTAATTATACCGTGAGCTGCATTGTTATTTATAAAGCTAGCTATATCTATATTGCCCCCACCAAAACTTAAAACAGCTTCAGTTGCATCAAAGGTAAAATTATTGGAACGAATATTATAAGATCCAGTATTTAAAGTACCTTGTAAAGTTATAGTTCCAATTCCTGCAGTATCAGATGCTACGCCTAAGTCACCACTTAAGGTATGAGTAGAGCTACCACTAAATGAGATAGAATCTGCATCACCAAAACCATGTACTGTACCAGAAAGTGCGCCTGCTGACATAATAATACTAGCGCCATTATCTAAATAAATATTTTGGGCAATTACCGAGGCATTATTTGTATAAGCATTTAAGGCAGAATTTTCGTTAATATATAATGCGGATAATGCATGTACGGAGCCAATATCATTACTTAAGGTTGAAGTTCCGCCATCAGATATGGTTACTATACCTACATTGTCAGCAGATCCGTTAATTGCTCCAATATTTAAAAATGCACTATTGTGAATATTTAAAGTACCTAATTCTCTTACATTAATATCACCGGCAATATTTACGCTTCCAGCAGTGGTTATATTTGCTATAGAAGTTGCATCTGGATCATCGCTTACCAGATTAATTGTAGCAAAGAGTGAGGCCCCATCAGATAATACTAAGCTGGTATTATTATATAATGAAATGGTAGAAGCAATTTGGTCAGAAGCGGTAAGATTATCGCCACCACCTACAGTGCCAGAAGTTTCAAGTATAGCATTATTATTGACGGTTATATTTTTAGAATATAAAGAAAAACTACCAGCATTAACTGTTTTTGAACTAGATATTGTAATTGAATTAACTGCATTACCAGTGTTATTACCAATATCACCACCAATAGTATTATTATTAGCAAAAATAATATTTCCTTTACCGGCCCCATGAGTTGCAGAATCTATAATATTAGAATTATAGCCCTTAATTGCTCCAGTAACAGTTTTACTACCTACAATAAGTGTAGAATCATCAATCATAGAAATTGATTCAGAATTAAGGGATATATCATTAGTATTTAAATCAAGAGTAGCTCCATTAAGAATAGCAACTAAGGCAAGATCAAAGCCGCCAGAACCAATATTATTATTCGCAATAACCGAAGAAGAGCTAAAAATATTAAGTTCTCCATTATATTTAGCAGCTCCGTGAATTTCGCCGATAACATTATCAGCGTCATTAAGATTAAGTCGAGAATTAGCACCTAAAGTAATATCTCCAATAATTGTTGAACTTGAGGCTATAGTTAGAGAGGTGGAAGCACCTAGTATTGAGATATTAGAGGCATTTATGCTAGCATTTGCCGTAACTTCAACTGTAGTGCCGCTATTACCAACATTTAAAGCTAGTAACTTATGATCGGAACCAATACTTGAATGTAAAGTAGTATCTCCTAAAATAGTCAGAGTTCCATGATCATCGGCATCTCCATCTACAGTTCCTACAATATCACCACTACCAGTTGTTAAAACTGAATTTTCATTTAAAATAATTGCATCTGCTTTTACTATTCCATTAAATCTACTTACATCCAAAGTAGTCGAATCTTCAAGAGTTATTTGGGCAAGTTTTTTAGTACTACCAATATTTATAGTATCTGCATGGGTATCGTTACCATAAGAACCATTAAGAGTTAAATTTCCTTCTCCATCATCATTACCATCGATGGTGCCTAAAAATAAATCAACATTATTTAGGGTTAAAGATGCTTGATTATTTAGAGTAATTATAGTTCCAATTAAACCTGTATCACTACTATTATTACCCCCAGAAATTAATGAAGCAGAAGAGGTAAGGCTAGAATTATCATGTAAAGTAATTCTGTTGGCATTAATATTTGCGCTGTTAGTATTTACAATTTTACTACTTAATATACTCAATTCATTAATGGCATGTCCATCATTACTACCGATTGTTCCTGCAAAGCTACTATTATTTGCTGCAAAAATTACACTACCTTTACCTATACCATTAGTGCTACCATTGACATTCCCAGAATTATATCCTTGAATATCACCAACCACAAGGCCTGAACCTATGGTTAGAACTCCATTTTCGGTTAAAGAAAAAATTTGGGTATATACTTGATAACTAGAAAGTCCTGAGAGATCTAATATACCTTGAATTTTAATTAATCCTAAATCTTTATCGTCAGCACCAATATTACCGCCAGCTGCAAATGTCGCTCCTTCGCGGATAGTTAGAATTCCCTCATACTGATTATTACCTTTGATTGTGCCATTTACAGATGTACCGTCACCAACACTAAGCTCGGCTGTTCCACTCATCACTACATCGCCATTTACACTTTTATCATCAGCAATTGATAAGGAAGTTAGATCGCCATTAAGAGTGATATTGGTTGAGCTAATAGAATCTAAGGCTGTGACATTATACCCTCCGCTACCTACCGTTCCAATATTAAAAATATTAAGAGAGTGAGTGCTACCAACTGTTCCATCTAAAGTAACATCGCCTTCTATATCTAAAATACCTAAATTATCAGCACTACCATCAATTGTGCCAACTATTTCTGCATTACCTAATTTTAAAGTAGATCCATCGCCAAGTGAAATTTCATTAGCTTTAACCGTTCCATTATTGCCGGTAACATCAAGCGTGGCCCCATCTAATAAAGATAGTTTAGTTATTTGAGAAGTATCACCTATATTTATATGGCTATTGCTAGAATTTAAAGCTGTATTGATATTAAGTGTAGTATTAGTGGAACCAGAAGAATTTACCGAGCCATATAAAGAAGATCCACTATTAAGATTTAAAGTAGAATTATTACCTAAAGAAATCGCGCTATCTGAAAATGTCGCACCATTATCATCATTATCGCCACCAGATATTAATCCTGAGCTATTTAAAATTGCACTATCTTCAAGATTTATATTTTTAGCATTAAGTCCAAAACTTCCTGTATCTACAGTTATAGATGAATTAAGAGTTATAGTATTTATGGCGTTACCATTACTAGTTCCAATATCACCGCCAAGAGTATTATTATCATTAAAAATAACGTTGCCAAAACCATTATTTGAACCAAAAAAAGTAAAACCTTTAATAGTTCCAGTAACCGTTCCAGTCCCCAGTACTAAATTAGAGAGGCTGGATAAATAAATATTTTGCGCGTTAATTGCGACATTGTTAGTTGCAGCGTCAATATAAGTATTATAGCCGGCAATTATTGAATGTAGATCTTTGCTATTCCCACCAATATTTCCATTAAGTGTAACCGAGCTAACAGCGGCTGGATCACTATGGGAATTAATAATTTGTAAATTACCTTTATATTGTTCTATACCCTCAATTGTACCAGTTACAGAAGAGTTATCATCTAATTGAAAGTTGCTCTGATCACCGATTATCACATTGCCATTTATATTATTACCACTGGATAATCTTAAAATACTGCCAATACCTTGGATAGTTGTATTTGTGGCATTAACTGAAGCTACTAATTTTATTATAGAAGATTTTGAACCATCACTTAAATTTCCGGCAAAATTTACTGCCTCTAAGCCATTAGTTGTCCCATAAAGAGTAGGTATTTCTACCTCACTATTATCAGTAAAATTAACATTAAGTGTTCCTACGTGATCACTGACACCATCAACTTCATCAGTAGTAAAATTATTATAATTTGCAGTGAAGGCCGCTCCGGCATCTATAGATATTTTTGAAGCGGAGATAGTATAAGAATTAGAAGCCAAACTTAAATTAGCACTACTAGAAATATTTAAAAGACTAACGGCAGATTGATCGCCAATTGAGCCACCAAGAACAGTATTAGCATCAACCGTTACCGTACCACTACCATTAATACTACCAGAATCTAAATTTCCGCCATTTAATATAATATTTTGGGAGGAGTCTCCCATTAAAACATTTCCAGCCACAGTCCCACCACTAAGAGTGAGCGAAGAATCGCTACTGCTTCCTAAATCAATATCGCCAGTGATGGTTCCACTATTGGTGATATTTGCTTGATAACCATTTAGTGATATTGCTTTATAGCCTGAGGCTGCGGTTATATTACCAGCATTATTTAAGGTTAGAGTTGATAAGCCAAATCCATCATCAAGTTTTATCGCATTACCTGCGGAACTAATTGTTCCAGTTGCTTTATTATTAATAGTTAAATTGGTATTTAAACTGCTGGCATAAATTGCATTGCCTCCAACTCCGCTATTTCTAATAGTTCCAGAGGTTCCTGAATCTTTGCCAACATTAATTATTGGTGAAGTACTATCATCACCACTAATATTTATAGTCCCATCTGAATCACTGGTATTTTCACTGCTAACCGTACCTGAATCTATGGTAAGACTTGCAAGAGACGATCCAGCTCCTAAAAATGAAATTGCTCCAGCAGTATTTCCAGTTACCACAATCCCCTTACTCGATGAGGTAGTATCAATTGAGATTGCGGTATTGGCAAAAGAACCGCCTGGAGAAGAAGATGAATTATTAATACCAGCTTCGTCCGTATTATCAGTATCCACTTCGATACTGCCGTTGCCGGTAATACTGATGATTTCGCTATCTTCTGAGACGGATAAAGAGTTATTTTGTATAGTAGTAATACTAGTTGCATAGGCGGATGCATAAGTACTACAAATAACCCCCATCATTAATGGTAATTTATAAAATAATTTTTTCATTGATGATTTTGAACTTTTAGCATTTGATTACCTATCCTTTGCAGTTTCTTGCTCAGAAAGATAGCATTTACTAACTATAATTAAAATACTATGTGGTATTTCAACTTTTAAAGAGTGATATATTTGAATATATGTAACATAGGCGCCAAGTTTTTCTGCAAAAAACTATGTGAGTAGGGATGATTATTTTAAAAGAAAGAATTTACATTTTAATTGAGTATAGATCTTCCAAATGGTGATATATGTAAGAAGCAACTAAAGTAGAAAGAAATAATGGTAAGATTAATTCCCTTTGATTAGTAACTTCTAAAACTAAAACAGCTGCAGTAATTGGTGCGTTTAAAATTGCTGATAAAAAAGCTGCCATACCTGAGGTTGCTAAAATTCTGCTATCACCAGTAAAATGAAATATATGACTGATAATTGCGGCAACTCCAGCCCCTAAAGTCATTGAAGGAATTAATAAGCCACCAGCAGCGCCAGAAGCTGTGGTTGCTATAACATTAATAAACTTACTAAAAAAATCAGCATTGGTTAGAATTGCCGTTTTATTATGTAAAACTTCAACTATAGTTTTACTGCCAGAACCAAAAGAATGTAGGCCAAAATAAAAACTAGTTAAACTAACAATAGCGGCTGCCAACAAGGGAAATAAATACCAACTTTTATTGCTAGCGAGATCTCGCCATTTTTTAAATTTATTTAAGATAATTTTTAAAATCCAAGCCATTATACCACAAATAATTGCGATAATAATAATTAGGTAAATATCACTATTAAAAACAAAATCAATTTTAGGTGCAGAAAATAAGATATAAGAACCGGTTAAAAACTGCGCGGTAACTCCAGCAACAATTATAGTAAATAATGTACTGGCCCTGAAATTATAAAATTTTTGTTCAAATTTAAAAATAGATAATTCTTCAACGGCAAAAATTATCGCAGCTAATGGAGTATTAAAAGCTGCCGCAATACCAGTTGACCCACCAATTATAATCCAAATTCTTAAATCTATAGGTGGTAAAAATCTTTTAGTTTTCTGACCAATAATATAAAAAACACTTGCAGCCATTTGAACAATGGGTCCTTCACGACCTAAAGCCCCGCCACCAAAAATACAAATAATTGAGCTAAAAAATTTAACTAAAATTATTCTTAAACTTAAATATTCTTTAGCATCTAGTTTATCGATATTGTGATCATTTTTAGATAGTTTTTTAATTGCTGCAAATACATGATCTGGACCACCACCATCAGCATTTTTAGCAAATATTTTACACAGATAAGCCGCAACCAAAAAACATACTGGTACTAATAAAAATATAGTATTAGTATTGTTAATAAATCTATTTTCGGCCATATCTGCGGCATAAATAAATATCTCGCTATATAATACTGAAATTATACTTACTAATCCTGCAGATAAAGATAGTACGCAAAGTAGCAATAGACGCTCTTTACTTAAATGGGGTAATAAAATCTTTCTTAAGTCCAAGATAATACCTAAAATTAGCTTTTAGAGTTTAATAGTAATCTTATTATTTTCTATATGTTCTAAGGAATTAAGCCCCAAATAGCAAATATTTTTTCTTTTTTGTAAATAAATACTGGTATTTAAAAAAAATATTTGTTATAAGCAAGGCCGACCAAGATAGAAACACTCTATTTTTTGGTTTTATAGTGCTAAAGCGTTCCTCGGTAGCTCAGTGGTAGAGCAGTTGGCTGTTAACCAATTGGTCGCTGGTTCGAGTCCGGCCCGGGGAGCCATCTGCCTTAGCTTACGCTTTAACCCGGCGAGCGGAGAGAATAAAAATACAAGCGTTACAGAAGCAGCAAATATCTATCATAAAGTAAAAAGATATATCCTTATAACCTTTGCCTAATATTAACTCTAATGTTAAAATACTCCAAGTTGATAATAACCTATCTGGATTATAACATTAAACATTACAGTATTTTATGCAAATTTCTTCCAAAAATATAAAGAATTCAAAAAATCTTGATAATCCGCAAAATAACAACCCAACCAACCGTACTGAAAAAGTTATTTACGATGATGGTCCATCGCAATATGTAAATTTTTCAGTTTATACTAATTGTGCGGTGATATTTTTATTAGCTATTTTTGCTCCGGCCTTATGGCATAAATTAGTAATTGGTGGGGAAGGTTTTTATCATATTTATATTTTATTTTGGCGTTTTGCTTTAGCTGCTTCAATAATTTATCCAATATGGCGCTTTTTTGACACATTTTCTCGCAGATATAAAATCACCAATGAAAGATTGCGCGAATATAGTGGAGTTTTTAATCGTAAAGTAGAAGAACTTGAGTTATATCGTGTAAAAGATATCAGCCTTGATTCTCCATTTAATTTAAGAATGCTGGGCTTAAGTAATATTATTTTACGTACTACAGACAGATCTAATCCTTATTTTATTATATCTTCCATAAAAAATGGCGAGAAAATTCTAGATTTAATTAGAGAAAATGTTGAGTATGAAAGAAAAATAAAAGGGGTAAGAGCAATTGAATTATAGCTCTAATTGCGGGGAAATAACATAAAATAAAAGGAAATATAAAGAGAGAAAGAAAGACGAGAAGGGAGCCTCATAGGAGACAAAAAAGGAGGACAAAAGTCAAAATAAGAGTACTCCCTTCTCTTTTAAAAATCTCTGTTTAGGCGGAAAGGGGGATAACCACCTAAATATCAGAGAATCTCTTTATTTAACCAATATAACATATGATTATGACAGTAATATTACAAAACTAATATTTCTTTAATTTTACGTTAATAAAATATATTCTTATTTGAGCATAAATAAAATCAGCGATAGTAGAGGCGGTTAAAGCATGGTATAATAAAGGGCGAGTCCAGATAAATTATTCTTAAACAGCAATTAGGATTTTAGGCTAAATCAATGTCTCCAGATGACTTTAAAAAGAAATCTTCATTAAAACCGCTAAATTTTATAGCAAAAAAATCAGATCACGATTTAAAAGCCAAAGAAAATAGCTCGCAAAGCCAGAATAATCACAATACTAAAAGCCAAACTTCAAAATCCGCTAAAGTTAGCTCAAATATTGAGCAAACTTTAATTTCACAATTAGAAAAAATGTTTTCTTTAGCTTTTGCCAAAAAACGTAAAGAGCAAAAGCAAGATAGAGAACGGGAACCAAAAAACCAAAAAAGAACTTTAGAGCGCGATAATAAAGAAAATTTATCGGCGCAAAAAAGAGCTGAGCTTGAAGGTAAAAATCGTGAAGTATCGATGGACGATCCCGATGTGCTCGAAGGTTTACTTACCGATGATCCTGACAAAGAAACTTCTAAAACTCGTGGTAAAGATAAAAGACGAATAAGGGAAGTAATTATGACCAGAGCTTTAATGCAAAAGCTTGATCATTTAAAACAAATAGAACTCCATGCTAAAAGAGCACCAGGCAGACAGGCTGGTGAAGACATTTCTCAAGATATAGCCAATCAAGGTAAAGAAAAAACTATCGGTGGCCTTAAAATGGATTTTAAATTTGATGGCATGTCCAAAGATATTAGTGTTGGTGGCCAGCTTACGGAACAAAAAATAAATGAAGCCAAAAATGATCAGCTGGGTAAACTCGTGCCAGATTCTACTAATTTTGCAGGGAAAGAAGCTTTGAAAAATAAGGGTGGGGCAGAGATGGGGATATGAAGCAGCTAATGCAAAACATTTGTTTTGCATTAATTATATGTAGTTACTTATACTTGAGACGGCTCTGCGTATAAGTAACAAATTCAAAATTATCACTGGATAATTTTGTTTAATAATAAATTTCCCAGTGGAAATTTTTGAAGATTTTATAATCTATACGTAGGGCCTACCCTTAAGTATAGATTATTCATTATTGTACTTTAAAAAATATCTTACGATATTTTTTTACGGGCAACTACATCCCATGGCGCATCTTTAAAGCCTCACCAAGTGTACCTTCATCCAAATAGTCAAGTTCACCTCCAATAGGTATACCTTGCGCGAGCCTTGAGATTTTTACTCCATAATTTTTTAAACGCTCAGCGATATAATAAGCGGTAGTTTGTCCGTCTATGGTGGCATTGGTGGCTAAAATAATTTCTATATTTGAATTAGCTGCAACTTTTTTAACTAAGGACTCAATATTTAAATCTCCAGGATTTTTACCTTCCATTGCCGATAAGGTACCGCCTAAAACATGATAAGTCCCACGAAATACACTACTTCTTTCAATTGCCCATAAATCAGCTACTTCTTCTACCACACAAACTTGGCTCAAATTTTGGCGCTCGATATTACTACAGATATTACAAGGTGATGTAATATCAATATTACCACATAAGCTACAGGTAATTATATTATTACGCATTTTGCTTAAGGCCTCAATTAAGGGATCTAACAAAAAATCTTTGTTTTTGAGTAAATAGAGCAATATTCTTTTAGCCGATCTGGGCCCGAGTCCCGGTAATTTACTTAATAAAAACAATAAAGACTCAATTTCATTTGCTGACATAATTATATTACCTAAATTTACCTAATTTTACCTAATTTTCTTTACTCAAGCACTTAGATTTAATCTTAAGCACCCCTCTAATAACTACAGAATTGCTAATCTTTTAGCAATATTTTTAAAAAATAAAAAATATCCCTTAAGTTAACGAATCATTAAATAATTAAAGTTATACTTACATATTAATAAAGAACAAATTTAATGATTTATTGGAGTAGTTTAAGATGTCTAATGGAAAAGGTTATGTACCGCTAGCAAATGCAGGTCCAGCTTCAGCTTCAGCTCCAGCTTCAGGTCCAGCAGCAGATCCAGCAGCAGGTCCAGCTTCAGGTCCAGTAGCAGGTCCAGTAGCTCCAGCTCCGGCTGCCAGTCCAGCAGCTCCAGTTGCAAGTAATGCTCCACTCCTAAATCGGGCTAGTGCTGCGGTTAAATCTGCTGCTGGTGCTGCTTGGTCAGCAACAAAAGCAGTTGGTAGCGCTGCTAAAGGTGCAACAAAAGATGTGCTTACTTTAGGAAAAGGCTTAGGAACTATGTTAAGCTATCCTGTTGTCAAGCCTCTTGACGTTGCTTTGCATGGGACTGAGAATTCTACTAGAAGGGCTCAATATAATCAAAAAAAACAAGCAGAAACGACTACAAAAATAGCAGAAAAAGCAGCAAAAAGAGCTCATAAAGCAGGAATAAAAGAAACCACAGAAGATCTTGCTAATGTAGCAGGGCACGCCGAATTTCTTAGTGGTTTGATAAAAGATGGAAGTTTAACAGGAGAAAATTTAAAAAGAGCACAAGGTGAACTAGCAGATATTAAAAACTTTGCTAATTCTGCCAAAAATGGACAGAATAATTTTCCAGCTCCAGCCTATAACCCAGGAGCAGGTCAGAATAATGCTAATGTATCTGCAGGAGAAGGTGGTGGCGGCAATAAAGAATCAATCATAAGTGGTAAACAAATTGCCCTAGGAACTTTACTTTTGGTTCTAATGTGTGCTTTTATTCCTGGAGCTCAAGTAGCAATTCCATTTATTATAGCTACCGGATTAGGACTTGGTGTTGGTAAAATAGCCTCTGATGTCTATGATAAATATCAAAGTCGGAAAGTAGCCCCGGCACCTATGCAAGCTCTGAGTGACGGCCGTGTTGCGCCAGAAACTGGAGTTTATCAAATGAAATCTCCAAACTTTAATCCAATGATGCCAAATGGCGTTGAAAATCTTAATAGATTTAATAGAGGAGGCCGAGGCCCAAGTAATTCCCAAAGTAATTCTAGTAATTCTAATCCATCTACTCAACGTACCACTACGGAACCATCAGGTAATGGTGGAGGTAATACAACATTTATATCTAGCTTTAATCCAGATAATGTACTTATTAGCCATATAGAAGGGGTTGAAAAGACAGGTGGTAGTGTACAATACAAATCTGTACAGACATCTATACCACAAGACTTTTTAAGAAGTAAAGGTTATAGTGCAACTAAAGATGATTCTACAGGAACTATAAGTCTTTATAAGAAGGTTGGTGCTAATTTACAGCAAGTTTCTGCAGCTGATCTATTAAATGAGTTTTATAGTAAAGGATCACAGAATAAATCTAATTTACCTCCTGCGCAACGTACTACACCATCAGATGGTTCTGTTAGTAAAAGTCCGAATATAGCTCAGCAAACCTATCATATATCTGCTAAAGAAAATCAAAATGGTAGAGAATTTCTAATATTATCTGAACAAAGTGGCGGTAAAGATATTGAAGCCCTAGAGATACCTATGGATTATATTGCTCATCATCTTCATTATAAAGTTGAGCCAAATGGTCCTAGTTTTCAGATTTTAGATTCTAATAACAATCATGTATCAGCTGATGATTTGGCTGCTAAATGGAATGGTGAACCTGTGAATCAAAATAAAGGAAAATCTACTACCAAGCCTGGACCTGGAGGTAGCGGAGGAGCTGGAGCTGATGGAGATAAAAGAGTATTGCAAGAGGAACAAGAAAATATGAAGCTCGCGTATGAGTGCGAGAAACTTCAAAAGGATATAGAAGATCTTGAAAAAAAAGAAAAGCAAAAAGGGAAAGAAATACAGGAGAATCATAATGAAGTTAATGATAAATTAGATACTTCTAAAAGCAGAAATGATGAGCCTAAGGTTGGCGATGGTGTAGAAACTGATATTTTAAATTTTCAACATGATTCAGATGATATAGATGATTTAGATGATTTAGATATAGGTGATGGCTTAATGCCTTTTTCTATTGATAGAGAGGAAGAATATGATGATAGTAATTTAGGTGAAAGAACTGAAGCATTGTTGGCCAGAATAGAAAATAATGGTAGATCAGTGGCAGATTATACTTATATGGGTCAAGATTCTTCATTACAATCAGGACGACCATTGTTTACGATTCAGGAAGATGAAGATGAAGAATATAATCCACATAATGTTGCTAATGCAGCATCCGCTACTTCTTCTCGGGGAGTAAGTGGTAGGACTGAAGAATGGGGTGCAGAATATCTGGAAAAAGCACGTCATGGCCTGACTGCAACAACTCCTAATGCTTCTGCTGTATACCAAGTAAACCCAAGAGCAAATGAGTTTGACGCGATGAATTATGGAAACTATCAGGTATCTGCTGATAGAAGACCTAGCGAAGTGGAAGCAGAACAAAAACCTCTCCAACAACAAAAAGCCATAGCTACTGGCACCACTACGAAAGAATCTGATCTAGATGATAAACAAATATCCGCACTCGATGAAGCTGCCGCAGAAAAAGCTGATAAAAATAGTATGTTCAAATAATTTAAAACGGCATCTTAAATCCAGCCGGTAAGCCCATACCGCTCATAGCTTGTGACATCGAGCTTTCAGAATCGGCATCTGCATTTTTTTTGGCTTGATTTAGGGCGGCGATTATTAAATCTTCTAGCATATCGACAACTAATTTTACAAATCCATTAACGAATAGTTAAATGATTAAAGTTATACTTGAAGATTAGATAAAGAACAAATTTAATGATTTTGGAGTTTTAGGAATGGCTGCTGAAAAAAATAATATTAAAAAGCCTTCCAGTGGTATTATAAGTAAATTATGGTCAGGGATAAAAGATTTTATTGCGGCGGTGATGGGAGTAAAAACAAAAGAAAAAGAAGAAGTTAATATGGTTGCACCTAAAGTAGAGCCTACACCAACTCAAACCACATCTAGCCAAAATATTACTCCTCAATTATCTTCTACTATTAAGCTTAGTTCAACTCCTCCAGATCAGGAGCGAGATGATAATTCTTTAAGTCAAATCAATGTAGATGATATTACAAAATATAATAATCCAATGGAGCAAGGTTTAATTTACCATCCCAGAGTTCGTATTTTTGATATGCAAAGAGACTTACCTCCAGCTTTGCGTGAATCAATGAGGATAAATTACCAGAATTATGATGATGGGATAAGTTATGTAAAAAATATGCAAAAAAGAATGGAAGGGGAAGAGAAGCAAGTTGTATCTGCTGTAGCTTCCTTTCCTCTAATTCCAGGCTTATCAGCTAGTAGTATAGCTAAAGATTATACTACTGAGGATAAATTAAAAATAATCCTTGAGAGAGCAAATGTCAAATGTATTGCAGTAAGTTATCTTGATGATGGTAGCGTGAAATTAGACTTTGATGATGATAACATAAATAATAAAAATAAATGGTCTTACTATAGTGCCCTTGAAGAAGGAGATAAGCTGATAAATCATCTTGACCATTATAAGGTTTCAACTAAAAAGGAAAATGAGGGACGGCAGAAAAATAGTGAATATTTTTCAATTAACCTTAAAGAATCTGAGATAAATAAGGTTTTTGATGAATATATTTGTCAACAAAATTTAGCAGAAATATATACTGGAGAAAATAAGACATTATATAAACCAGTTATTGTGGATTGGTCTAAGAGTCCTGATGATTTAGAACCTCATGACAAATTAGCTGGAATTCTTGCCCTTAAAGGAATAAAATCTAGTCATATAAGCAGGCGGGAAGCGGATGGATCAATCAAAGTAACCTTCGATGATTATTTGTTTGCTAAAGCACATAAATTCCGCGAGTATCTTGATAACAATAATATTACTAGCCAAACAGTCCTCGAAGAAAGCCTTCAGCAGAATACAGAATTAAGCAAGGCAATTGTTATTAAAGCTGAAGATATAAATAATCTTTATCATAATATTGCTAAAGAAGTGGCAAAAGATAGATCTACCCAAGATTCTGTATCTAGCGAAAAATCTACTTTATCTACTCCGACAACAACTGATAAAGTAGAAGAAGTTCTTAAACAAGCAAAGTCTAAATATGATAAAATAAATATAAATGCTGATAATTCCGTTGAATTAATTTTTAATCGATCTACAGAAGACGGAGAAAACTTACAATGGTATCTTTCGGATAACAATGTGGGGGCTAAATTTAAGTATGATGAAGATACTCTCTCTATTACTATTAAAGAAGCTGATATAAATAAGGTTTATGAAAACACTGTTCAAAATAGAGAAAATGTTATAAAGGCTAAAGGTACGGCTATAGCTTATATAGACCAAACTGATGGCCCCAGTAAGCATCTTGGTATTTCTAAGGAAAATTCTCCCACTCTAGATATTAGCCCTACTAATTCGGCAGAAGCTATATTAACTTCCAAAGCAGAGTCTACTGATCCTAAAGCAAGTGCTACACTCTTAACTTCTAGTAAATCTGGTATTCCAGTCACTTCAAATACTTTAGAAGATCCAGCTAAAATGGAGATTGAAAATAACGAAAAACCACTAAGTGTTAAAGCAAGGGTAGCTCTATTTGAGAAACAAAATAATATAGTTCTACCATCTCCTAGTATAAGCAGAGGAGCAGAACAGAATTTACAACCCGAGGCTCAAACAGATAGTCAAAATCTTATGAAAGGTACTATAAATCAAGGAACCAATGATGAAAATGCACCAGGAGCTAAAAAATCACAAGACGTAAATACTAGATGATTAAATTAAGTAAATAATTTAAAACGGCATCTTAAATCCAGCCGGTAAGCCCATACCGCTCATAGCTTGTGACATCGAGCTTTCAGAATCGGCATCTGCATTTTTTTTGGCTTGATTTAGGGCGGCGATTATTAAATCTTCTAGCATATCGACATTTTCTTTATCTAATAGGGAAGGGTCGATAACTAATTTTACAACTTCACCTTTGCCGCTAATTATAGCTTTAACCATACCACCACCAGAATTGGCTTCATAGGTTTTTTCCGCAATTTGTTTTTGGATGTCGGTCATTTTTTGCTGCATTTTTTGGGCTTGCTGCATCATTTTTTGAATATTCATCTGTAGGCTCTTTATTTTATTTGTTTTTATCTTTATAGGTCAGATATTGCTTAAATTTATATATAAGGAAATTTGCGCTAATTGTAAATGGGTTTTGGCATAAGAGTTATTTAAGATATTATTTTGTAACCTAGTAAAGCCTTTAAAATAGGTTATCAATAGTATTTTTTAAATTACTTACTTTTTTTTCTTCTATCTACTTACTTTCAGCTGTAACTCTGTATTTTCCTCACACTCCGTCATCCCTGTATAAGTTCACTAATTCGGTTCCAGATTAGAAATTTTATATTATATATGCAATATGGTATTTTTTATTTAAAGTGACCTACATAAAAAATTAAAATAACGCTTAACTTAACGGCCTAATTTAGAACCGAATTAGTGAACTTATACAGGGATGACGGAGTGTGGGGGAACTTAGGGGTTTCAATTAAATGTTGATTACTGAGGGTGGAGGTGAAGCTTGAGGTGTTTAACATCAACAATTGAGAATGGGCTTAAATATTTCAAAAACACTCTTAATTGCATTTAGGGAATCATTACCCCATATCCAGTTGTTTTTTACTCAAAAATTTCTGGCCATATTTTAGGTAAATTTTTTCTTTTACAAAAAGCTCAAAAATATCGGGATCGATATGATTATTTTCCTGCATTTTTTTCATTATGGCTAAAGTTTCCGATAGAGTATTTACTTTTTTATAAGGCCTATCATGGGAGGTTAAAGCCTCAAAAATATCAGCAATTGCCATTATGCGGGCAGGTATTGACATTTGCTGTCTTTTTAAACCTTTAGGAAAACCCGTACCATCCATTTTTTCGTGATGGCCACCGGCATATTCTGGCACCCGTTGTAAATGTTTAGGTAAAGGTAACGATTCAAGCATATCAATAGTTACTTGCATATGATTATTAATAATTTCTCGTTCTTTAGGATTTAAAGTACCTTTACGAATATTTAAATTATATAACTCTTCTTTATTTAAAAAATCTTGTTTGAGTTTATCTTTTGAGTTTTTTAGTTTGTTTATATATTGATAACCGGCTATTTCATTAAGTCTAGCTATACGCTCATCTGAGATATATTCAGAACCTTTATTTAACGCAGTTAAAAATCTTAAATCATTTTTAAGCTGACTAATTTTTTCACGATATTCTTTTTTGGTAATTTTTTCTTTAATATAATCTATTTCATAGTCGCGAGCCAATATTTCAGCACGAGTCTTAATATGCTCAATCCCATCATAAACCATTTGTAATTTAGTTGATTTATCTAATATCGATAAAGGGGTAGTTAATTTTCCACAATCATGTAACCATGAGGCAACTTTAAGCTCATACATTTCATCAGGGGTCAATTTAAAATCTTTAAAATAACCTTCATTTTGTTTATTGGCAGCTTTGGCCATCATTTCAACTATAACCGGTATAGCTTGGCAATGTTTACCAGTATGCGATGATTTAGCATCAATTGCTAAGGCAATCATTTTAATAATTCCATCTAATAATCTTTTCTGCTCTTGAATTAGATGTTGTTTTTCGATAGCAACTGCAGCAAGCGAGGCAAGTGACTCAATTATATATTGAATATCTTTACTAAAATTAGTGATTCGGTCGCGGGGAGACTTAGCATTAAATAAATGCAAGACGCCAACTAAATTATTTTTATTATTTTTTAGCGGAATTGCTAAAGTGGATTTTACTTTTTCAGTAGCATTATATTTTTTATCAAAATTACGATCATAGCTTAAAAACTCATTATCTTTTTGATACAGATTTTGTAAATTAATTGATTCTTTAGTAATAAATACATTTACTGCTAAGCTTGTAAGATTAGGTTGCTTGTCTGATTTAAATATTTCTATTGGTTTTATAAAATCGGTAGGATTTTTTTTACTATTACATTTTTTAATTTCATGTTTAGTTGCAACTAAGGCATATTCAAGTTTGTTATCATTAGTTACTAAATATAAAATTCCCTTACTAGCATTACTTACTTGTAAAGCCCGTTCAATAATAATCTTTAAAATAATATCCACATTATTTTGTGAAGATAGGGATATAGCAATTTCATTTAATTCCCTAAGTATTTTTGCACTTTTAGGATCTTTTCCAAAAACGGTCATCTACTTCCCCCTGAATTTATATCTAATAATCTTTCTATCCGTTGTTTATTACTTGGATGAGTTGCAAAAAAAGTTATTAGTAAAATATTATTTAAAGGATTAACGATAAACATATGGGAAAAAGAAGGATTTTCTTCCACTACTATATTTTCATTGTTTAAACAGCTATTATATATCTTTTCTAAAGCGGTAGCTAGTGCTAATGGATTTTCGCAAATTAAAGCGGCATTTCTATCAGCTTTAAATTGTAATTCTCGGCTTATACTACCTTGAACTACAAAAGACGCCAGAGGGCCTAATATATTTAAAAATATCAATTTAAATTTATTTCTTTTAGTTATATTTTCTTTTGGTACAAATAAATCAATTAGATTAGAAAGCATTAAAATACTGCCAGAGATAATAGCAGTACTACCCATAATTAAAGTATAATAATATTTTATTAGATAAAGCTCATGGGCTAATACAGCTTTAAGTTCATCGTCATTTAATAAATCTAGTAAACCTTGAGTTAAAACTATCGAAGCATTTTTAGGATTCCGCCCAACTGAAAAAATATTAGCCTGACTACAATTATTAACATATATCTCAGGTTCAAACATATCTAATTTAAAGGTTAAATCTTCAAGTAAAGGTAAAATAAATTTTTCATCATTACTACTTAGCGGTTGAGTTTTATACAATCTTAGGGTTAAAAGATCCGCATTATAATAGACAAAAAGCTCAATCATTCCTGATATGGCAATTCCTATAGCTACTCCAATAAAGCCCCCTAAACGAAAACCTATTAGCCCTAGAAAAATAGTAATTATGCTAAATAGTAAGATAGTTCTAATTAAACCATTCATTTTTATTTTAGCCCTCGTAGATTATTTATAATTATTCTTTTTTGCTTGACTCTAAGGCTTTAATTATTTGCTCGCACATTTCTTTGGCATCCCCAAATAACATTAGAGTATTATCATTATAAAATAGAGGATTATCAACTCCGGCATAGCCTGCAGCTCTTCCTCTTTTTACAAATAATACGTTATTTGCTTTCTCAACGTCAAGTACTGGCATGCCATAAATTGGTGAATTTTTATCATTTTTTGCTGCCGGATTAGTAATATCATTAGCACCAATTACAAAAGCAATATCGGTAGTTGAAAAATCACGATTAATTTCATCAAGTTCAAAAACTTGATCATAAGAAACATTAGCTTCGGCAAGCAAAACATTCATATGTCCTGGCATTCTACCTGCAACTGGATGAATAGCATAGCGAACTTTAATATTTTTTTGCTCTAACAAGGTTGCTAGTTCCTTTAAAGCATGTTGCGCCCCAGCAACGGCCATACCATAACCAGGAACTATAATAATAGAGCTAGCATTACTCATTAAAAATGCTGCGTCTTCAGCACCTGCTTGTTTAACTGGTTTTTGATCTTCTAAAGTAGTATTTTTTTGTTCAACAAAACTAGTTTTGGCAAAAATTATATTAATTAAAGAACGATTCATAGCCTTACACATTATATAACTTAAAATTGCACCTGAGGAGCCAACTAAAGCGCCTGTTATAATTAACACCGGATTATTTAAAGTAAAACCAATACCAACGGCTGCCCATCCCGAATAAGAATTTAAAATTGATATTACTACCGGCATATCAGCGCCACCAATTGGGGTTATAAGTAATATACCTAGAATTAACGCAACAAATACCATCAGCCAAAATATAGCTATATTTGCAGTTTGGTAAAAATATATAACTAGGGCAATTATTATAACAAATAAAGTAAAATTAAGAAGATTTTGCCCGCTAAATTTCAAGGCTTTGCCGGATAAAATAGCTTGAAGTTTTAGAAAAGCGACAATAGAGGCTGAACAAGTTATAGCACCAATAATAGCTCCTATAGATAATTCAATTAAGCTTGAATGTTTTATAAAATTACCATCAAGAATAGCAAATTCTTTGGGTGAATATAATGAACAAGCCGCAACTAATATTGCCGCCAACCCTACTAATGAATGAAAGGCGGCAACTAATTGCGGCATAGCGGTCATTTTTATTTTAAGTGCTATTACTGTACCTATTATTGCACCTAAGCTTATGGCTATGCCAATATTGGTAATATTAGTAAATTTTTTGATAGCTAAAGTAGTAAATATAGCAATCAGCATGCCTAAGGCTCCAACTAAACTTCCTAATTTAGCGGTTTTAGGAGTACTTAAAAATTTAATGGCCATGATAAAAGCAATAGCTGCCGTTAAATAAAGTATAGTTGAAATATTTTCTGAAAGATTAAGCATTATTTTTTAACCTTTTTATTTTGAAACATCTGTAACATTCTAATTGTAACTAAAAAACCACCAAAAATATTAATACTGGCGATAAAAACAGCAACTAAACCTAAAGATCCGGTAAGCGGTGATAAAGTTGTGCTTGCCGCAATTAAGGCACCAATCACAATAATACTAGAAATGGCATTAGTAATTGACATAAGGGGCGTATGTAAAGCCGGAGTTACTTTCCACACTACAAAATAACCAATAAAACAAGCCAGCACAAAAATAGTTAAAGAAAAAACAAAATAATCAACTCCACCATTTATAATAGTGGTTTGATCAACACAGTTAAAATTTAACATATCTTGACTTAATGACACTGCTTTGTCGGAAAGATTTGCGGCGTCCCCTGCAATATCTACGGCTTTATCAATTAGAGAATCAGCTTGGCTCATGATAAAATCTCCTGTCTGAATGCTGGGTGGATAGTTTTACCGTTATGGGTAAGCATAGTTTTTTGAATAATTTCATCATCAAAATTTATTTTAAGGCGCGCAAGTTTTTCACTAATTATTAAGGACATAAAATTAAAAATATTTCTGGCATATAAACGTGATGCTTCTTGGGCTAATTTACTAGTTATGTTGTCAAAACCCATAATATTAACTCCATATTTTTGCACGATTTCATTAGGTATCGTTAATTCGCAATTACCTCCCATGCCTGCAGCTAAATCTACTATTATAGAGCCTGGTAGCATGGTTTTAACCATATCTTTAGTGATTAGGATAGGTGCTTTTTTAAAAGGAATTAAAGCGGTGGTTATAATTATATCTTGGGTTCTTATGGTTTGATTAATAAGATCTTTTTGCTTTAACTGATATTCTTTAGACATTTCTTTGGCATAAGGAGAATTCTCCTTTAATTGCTCATCTTTATTATGATCTGTGGGTACTTCAACAAAAATTCCTCCTAAACTTTGTACTTGTTCTTTAACCTCAGGCCTTACATCAAAAACACTAACTACTCCGCCTAATCTTTTAGCTGTGGCTAAGGCTTGCAAGCCTGCAACTCCAGCACCTAAAATTAAAAATTTAGCAGGACGTATAGTACCTGCTGCAGTTACCATCATGGGCACTACTCGTCCATAATAATTTACCGCTTCAATTACTGCTTTATAGCCAGCCAAGTTACTTTGTGAGGATAATACATCCATACTTTGCGCACGAGTTATTCGAGGTAAATATTCTAGAGCAAAACTATTGATCTTTTGTTCATTATATTTCTTTAAAACTTCAGGAGTTTGTTCATCAACTAATAAACCAATAATAGTTGCACCATTTTTAAGCAAACTAGCTTCATTAATACTGGGTGCTCGAACTTTTAAAATAATATCACAAGTTTTTAATATTTTTTCAGCATCGGCAATTTCAGCGCCATTTGCAATATATTCTGCATCTGAGAAATTTGCATCAAGACCTGCACCTGATTCAACTAGAACATTTTCTGCAATATTTTTAAGTAATTTACAAGTATCAGGGGAGGCGGCAACCCTAGTCTCTCCATGAGTTTTTTCCGTAACAATTCCAATCTTCATTTCTATTATAACTACCTGTTAATAATATTAATACAAAGTCTTTGAAATTGGATATTAGTTATAAAAATTATTATAGGCAATAGTTTTGTGACTTTTAAAAAATTATCAGGAATAGTTTTTACGTGGAAATTATATTTTTTATTTCTATTTCGGGTATTTTAGTTAAGGCAGAAATTTGTTTTATAGGAAGTCCAATCTTTAATAATTCAGAAACCATATCTAAACGGGCTTTCTTATCGCCTTCCTCTATACCAAGCTTCTTACCTTCATCTAAACCTTCTGCTTTTCCGCGATTAAAGACTACCACTTTTGCATCTAAAACATCTCGTTCGTTTTTTTCAATTTGCTCATAAA
>CAYZBM010000025.1:0-16212 GCA_964476705.1 uncultured Rickettsiales bacterium
CAGGTAGAATTGAGGTACAGTAATGCTAGATGACACAGTTTAATGAACAGTCTCGGCATAGCCAATATTTAAAGTCATTGAAAGCAAGTCACCAGCAGTTTCTCCCAATGTAGTTGCACATATTTTCATTATCCAAAAGGAGAGGGTGATTTGTGGGAGTTTGTTTATATTGTTCATTAGCTAATTATATATGGGTTTTAATAGCTAGGAAGTTATTTCTTATTATTATAAAAAAAGGCACCTAGATTTCTAGGTGCCTTAACTTAAAGTACTTTAAATAATAATACTATTCAACATAGTAATATACGATTTCAGCACGTCTATTTTGTGGCTCACGAACACCGTCTGCTGTTGCAACAAGAGGTTCACTTTCGCCTTTAGCTTCAGTTTTAACTTCTGTGTTGCCAGAAAGTGCAGCTAGTTTATTTTTAACTGCAGCAGCACGTGCTTTTGATAGAGCTACATTATATGCAACGCTACCAGCGCGGTCAGTATGACCTGTTACTTTGAAAGAAGTTGCTTTATTTGCTTTAGCATCACTTGCAGCTTTATTTAAAATTTCAACTGCATCTGGTCTTAAGTTTGATTTGTCAAAATCAAAAAATACTAAATAAGAACGTGAATGACCAGTAGGTTCTTTAGCCGGAGCAGCTACTTGTGGTGCAACAGGAGCACATTTATCAGAGCCAGTTGCCCATTGTGTTCTAACACAATTTTCAAAAGTATTTTTAACAATATGTTTATTAGTATCAATAACCACATCATTTGTTGAACTTGAACTTGCTGCAAAAGCAGAAGACGCAAAAGAAGCAACGATAGTTGCAGCTAAAGCTAATTTTTTAATATTATTAAACATTTTTTATTTCCTCATGAAAGCAAATTAATTTGACTAAAATGCTTTATAAATCTAAAGCCTAAAGCCGGTATGGTAAGCATTATTCACTAATTTAGTATAAAATTCAATATCCTATTTGAAATTTATTTGGCTAAAATTATAAAGAAACCATAAAAATAGTATGTTTATTTAAGCTAATTTAGCTAAAATTCAAGTGGATAATCCGAGTGTAGTTACTCATTTTGTGGCTAATAACTCTTGTAATTCACCACTTTCATACATTTCTTTAACTATGTCGCAGCCGCCGATAAATTCACCTTTTATGTATAATTGCGGTATGGTCGGCCAATCTGAAAAATGTTTTATTCCTTCGCGAATATTGTTGTTTTCCAGTACATTAACCGTATTGAAATCTGTTTCTAATAAATTTAAGATATGCACAACTGTTGCTGAAAAGCCACACATTGGAGTTTGCTTATTTCCCTTCATAAATAAAAGCACGGGATTGTTGTCTACTAAATTTTGGATTTCACTTAATATTTCGCTATTAGTCATAAATTTTTCCTTTGAATTGAAGTTGAATTTTAAATGTTAACTTAGAGTCTTAATCGCTAAAGCATGAATATCATGTTTGCTTACTGCCATTTGAACAATTTTATGCTGTTCAATTCTGGATTTATTTTTAAAAACAGGGGAGGTTACCGTTACTTGCCAATGATCATTATCTCCAGCTAAATCTTGGCAAATAACTTCAGCATCTGGAATTGCAGTTAAAATAGCATTTTTTAAATCATTTTCACTTATAGGCATAAATTATTTCCTTTTATTTTGTTTTTAGTTTATAGATCCAAGAATAAATCTGGGATTAAATAGTTGGTTATTTATAAACTTATCTTATAATCAACTAGTTAAAATTGAACAGATTTTCCACAGCCACAACGACCTTTTTCATTAGGGTTTACAAAGACTAATTTAGCTTCAAAATTATTTTCTTCGTAATCGAGCATACTGCCAATAACATTAAGTAGAGCACTTTGATCAATAATTACTTTTACATTATGTTCGGTAACTTCTTCTTCGCCTAATTTTTTTTCATCACTACATTCAAAATGATATTTAACTCCTGAACAGCCACCTTTTTTAAGGCTAACTCTTAAAGCATGCTTATCATTTTGTTCAAGAATTTTTGCTATATATTTAGCGGCATTCTCGGTAATGGTTATTACATTTTTTTTCATATAGTCTAACTTGTATATAATATCTAAAAAGTTATTTCTTAATAAAAACAAAAATATACCAGTGTATATTTTTGAAATTTGTTTATAAATCTTAAGGTAGGTCCCAAGATTTGTAAATTCAACATTACTAGTGAAAAACAGCGCTTTTCACTAAATTCCTACCACATATCTAGAACTAATTTAGCCTCATCACTCATCATTGATTTCTCCCACGCCGGTTCCCAAACTAAATTTATAGTTATATTGCCAGGATTCTTTAAATGTTCAGTTAATCGTTTTTTTACTTCAACCGGAATGGCTTCTGCAACCGGACAGGTCGGAGCGGTTAAAGTCATATTAATTTCTATATTTCTATTCTCGTCAGTATCTAAATGATAAATTAGGCCTAGTTCCCAAATATTTACAGGTATTTCAGGATCATTTACCGTTTTAAGTATTGCCACAACTTGCTCATAAAAATTAGGGGCATTATTTATAGCTGCCAATTGATCTGGACTTAATACTTGATTTTGGAGCTCATCTAAAAGATAAGTATCCATATTTCCAACTTCGATATAATTTTTTTCTGTCATGATTTTTTCCTAATCTCTAAAAAGCAAATCTACTTTTTTTAAACCTTCTATTAGTTGGTCTATATCTTGTTTATTGGTGTATATACCAAATGAAGCACGGGCAGTTGCTGTTATATTTAAAAGTTCCATTAAAGGCTGCGCACATAAATGACCTGATCTAATCGCTACGCCGTGATTGTTTAAGATCATACCAAGATCATTTGGATGAGCGGTTTTATGATTAAAAGAAATTAATGCGGCCCTTTTTTTTGGCTTACCTAAAATAGTATAATTATTTAATTTACTTATCTCTTCATAAGCGTAGGTAAATATTTCGGTTTCATGATTATGAATTTCTTTAGTATCAAATTGTTCTAAATAAAAAATAGCTTCTTTAAAAGCAATAACTTCGGAGATTGCTGGAGTTCCAGCTTCAAATTTAAGTGGAGGTTTAGCAAAACTAGTATTTAGAAAGCTAACATTCTCGATCATCTCGCCACCAGTTTGATATGGAGTCATCTGATCTAATATTTCATATTTACCATATAAAATACCAACAGAATTTGGGCCATATAATTTATGGCCAGAGAAAACTAAAAAATCACAATCAAGATTTTGCACATTTATTTTAAGGTGAACAATGGCTTGGCAAGCATCTAGTAAAATTTTAATTTCTGGATTAAATTTTCTGGTCTCATGAATAATTTCTGATACTGGATTTATTGTGCCTAAAACATTAGACATATAGCTTAAGGCAACTATTTTAGTTTTAGCATTAAGTGCCTTTTTATAAAAACTTAAATCAATATCACCATCTTCATTAATTTTTACAATTCTTAAAATAGCTCCAGTATGTTTACAGAGTTCTTGCCAGGGAACAATATTTGCATGATGTTCCATTTCGCTAATTATTATTTCATCACCAGCCTTTAAATTTTTCTGCCCATAACTATAAGCAACTAAATTAATTCCTTCGGTAGCATTACGGGTAAAAATAATTTCTTTTTCTGACTCAGCATTTATAAAATTAGCAATTACTTTTCTGGTTTCTTCAAAATTGCTAGTAGAAATTTCACTTAAAGAATAAAGACCACGATGAATATTAGCATATTCAGCTCTATAAACTTTTTCTATTGCTTTAATTACCGATTCTGGCTTTTGCGCGCTTGCTGCTGTATCTAAAAATGCCAATCTTTTGCCATTTATATTTTGATTAAGGCAAGGAAAATTAGACCTAATTTCATCTATATTAAATGCTTTTTTATTTTGGATATTTTGCTGATTACTTATTGCCATAATTTCCTCCAGGAATTTATATTTTCTACAATTAAATGATGAATATTTTGATCAGAAATATTACCGACCAATTCATCAATAAAAGCAGAGATTAAATAAGAAATTGCCGTTTTTTTATCTATTCCTCTAGACATTAAATAATAAATAGCATCTTTATTTATATTGCCTGTAGTTGAGCCATGTGAACAAATAACATCATCAGTTAAAATATCCAGTTCAGGTCTAGATAGGCTCCATGATTTATCACTAAGTAGCATAGTTTTACTTAATTGATGGGCTTCTGATTTTGGGCAATCTTTAGCAATAGTTATATTGCCATAAAAAATTCCCCGAGCATCGTCGGTTAAAATTTGTTTTAACGATTGCTGGCTATTGGTATGAGCGCTATTATGCGCTGATTTTATGTATATATCGTGATGTTGTTTTAGCTTACCTAAATTAATTGCACTAAAATCAGCCTTAGCTTCTTTAGCATTTAAATTATAATAAATTTCATTGCGCGATAATAGCGAACCACTATTTAATAAAAATAAACGATAACTACTTTTAGCGCTTAAATTAATATCTTTATTATGAATATAGTTAGATTCTAATTGTTGGTTTTGTAAGTTATAGTGAATTAATTTAGCGTTTGTTTTTAAATTAATTCTACTTACAAATTGGCTATAAATATTTTCATTATTACTGGTAAATGATTCAAATATTGTAGCTGTACTATTTTCTTCCATACAGATAAAAATCTGGGTTTGATTAGCTATATTTGAATTGTCATAACTGATAAATAAAGGTTTATCATTTATAAATTCTGCTTTTACAAACATGACAAGAGCAAAATTGTTAAAAGCAGTATTTAAAGAATTTAGACTATTATTATTAAACTCATTATTTTGTTTTAAAATATCTAAAATATATTCTTGATATTTTGTGTTATTATTTTTGGTCGCAAAAATTTCTGCTAAACTTAATACTTCAAGATTAGCTATTTGGTCTTGGGCTATAATTTCGCCATTTTTGATATGAATATTATAGAAATTTTCTAAACTTTTAGAATCTTGTATTGACGGTTTTTGATTATTTTGCTTATTATTAAAATCTTTAATAAACTCATTTATTTTAAGATGATTAAGATTAGTATAGTGCCATAAATTATCATTTTTTTTAGGCAAGCCTAAAACTTCAAATCTTTTAAGAGCCGAAATTCTTTCTAGAAGCAAGCCACTATCCTTGCCATATAAGCCTTCTATTATCTTTAAATTTTGTAAATTATTATTTTCTATCATTTTAAAACTATGTATTTTTTATATTAGTTTATCTATTAAAAGCATTATATCCTTCTTTTTCTAGCAGATTGGCTAGTTCAATTCCGCCTGATTGAATAATTTTACCATTATCAAAAATATGTACATGATCTGGAGTTATATAATCTAATAATCTTTGATAATGAGTAATAATTAAAAATGATCTATTGTCATTTTTTAGTGAGTTAATAGCTAAGGCTACTGTTTTTAATGCATCAATATCAAGGCCAGAATCTGGCTCATCTAATATTATTAATTTAGGTTCTAAAAGTAAGATTTGTAAGGCCTCGAATCTTTTTTTCTCGCCACCAGAAAAACCCTGATTAACTGAACGTTTTAACATACTATCATCAATATTAAGAGTTGCAGCTTTAGCTTTTATCAAACGTAAAAGAGTAGTAGGGTCGAGTTCTTTTAAACCTAAAGATTTTTGTTTACTATTTATAATTGAACGTAGAAAATTCATACAAGTAACGCCAGGTATTTCAACCGGATACTGAAAGCCTAAAAATATTCCGGCATGAGCTCTTTGGGTTATGTCTAATTGGCTCAAATCTTGATCGCTAAATTTTATGGACCCTGAGCTAATATTATAACCTTCTTTTCCGGCAATGGTGTGAGCAAGAGTACTTTTACCAGTACCATTTTTTCCCATTATAGCATGAATCTCACCAGAGCCTATTTTAAGATCAAGGTCTTTGATAATTTCTTTGTTATCAACAGTTACATGTAGTTTTTTTATATTTAACATTATCTTTTTTCTCTATTTAAAACTCATTAATCTTTCATTTATCCAAAAAGAATCATTTTTTAACCGACTGAACCTTCTAAACTTACTTCTAGTAAGGCTTTAGCCTCTACGGCAAATTCCATTGGTAATTCATTTAATACTTTTTTACAAAAACCATTAACTATAGTTGAAATAGCATCTTCTTCCGATAAACCTCTTTGCAAACAATAATAAAGCTGTTCTTCACTAATTTTTGAAGTAGTTGCTTCGTGCTCTATATTGGCGGATTCATTTTTAACTTCAATATAAGGAACTGTAGTTGCCCGGCATTTTGGACCAATTAATAAAGAATCACATTGGGTAAAATTTCGAGCATTTTTAGCTTTAGGTCCAATATTAACTAGTCCTCTATAGGTATTACTACTATGACCTGCGGAAATTCCTTTAGAAATTATCGTGCTGGTAGTATTTTTTCCAATATGGATCATCTTAGTACCAGTATCGGCTTGCTGATAATTATTAGTTACAGCAACTGAATAAAATTCACCAATTGAATTATCGCCTTGTAAAATACAGCTTGGATATTTCCAAGTTATTGCTGATCCAGTTTCTAGCTGAGTCCAAGAAATTTTTGAATTATGGCCTTTGCAAATTCCTCGTTTGGTTACAAAGTTATAAATCCCACCTTTGCCGTTTTGATCTCCGGGATACCAGTTTTGTACGGTTGAATATTTAATCTCAGCATTATCTAGGGCAATTAATTCAACAACGGCCGCATGAAGTTGATTTTCATCGCGCATTGGAGCGGTACAACCTTCTAAATAACTTACTTTGCTATTACGATCGGCAATAATTAAAGTTCTTTCAAATTGACCAGTCTTAGCTTCATTAATTCTAAAATATGTTGATAGCTCCATTGGGCAAATAACATTTTCTGGAATATAAACAAATGAACCATCGCTAAAAACTGCAGCATTTAAGGTTGCATAAAAATTATCAGTATATGGAACAACACTACCTAAATATTTTTTAATTAAATCTGGATATTTTTGGATAGCTTCAGATATTGGACAAAAGATAACGCCTTTTTCATGTAATTTTTCTTTGTAGGTAGTAACCACCGAAACACTATCAAACACTGCATCAACTGCAACGCCAGCTAACATTTTTTGTTCAAGTAAAGGGATGCCAAGTTTTTCATAGGTTTTTAATAATTCAGGATCTACTTGGTCCAAACTATCTAATTTTGGTTTATTTTTTGGTTCAGAATAATAATAAATATCCTGATAATCAATCTTAGGATGGTTGATATTTGCCCATTTAGGGTCATTTTCTTGATTATTTTGCCAATATTTAAAAGCATTAAGTCGATATTCTAACATCCATTCTGGTTCATTTTTTTTCTTGGATATATAACGAACAGTCTCTTCTGATAAGCCTTTCGTAGCTTTTTCTGATTCAATATTAGTGACAAATCCATGTTTGTATTTTTTATCAACCAGATCTTGCCCGGTTAGATTTTTTTTATTTTCATTATTAGGCAGCATGATTTTCCTCCTTATTTTTAGCAAAATCCTCTAAGCTAAAGGAAGATAATGTTGCAATTAGAGCCTGATTTACTTTTTCCCACTTACATTTTTCTTCGCAAGTTACCTCATATTCACAAGGCGGAGAATTATCTTGATTACAAAGAGTTATAGATAAATTACCATCAATAGCATTAACTATACTTAATATACTAATATCCTTAGGGTCCTTATGTAAAACATAACCGCCTTTGACACCACGTGATGAAATTAATAAATCATTGTTAGCCAATAATTTTAAAATTTTCATAACTGTGCTTTCGCCAATATTTGTTTCTTTACTTAAAACACTGGCGCTAAATTTTTCTTCTCTTTTTTTCGCTATCTTACACATAATAGTTACTGCGTAATCAGCAAGTCGGCTAAGACGAATCATATGGTTTTAACTTTAATTATTTAACTAAAACTTTACAAGGAGCTTTAAATAAGTATAGTATATATAGATTATAGCTTATTTTTAATTAAATAGTACCTAATTAGTACTAGTTGTATTGGCTGCGGTTATACGCCGATTTTTAGCTAGTTGCAAGGTTTTTTCTCATAAAAAAGATGAATAATAATATAGAAAATACAGCAGAGAGTATAATTGAGGATTTTTCATTATTTTCCGATTGGGAAGATAAATATACTTATATTATAGATCTAGGTAAGCATCTGGATTTTTTGGATAATAAGTATAAAATAGATGAATTTAAGGTTTTGGGTTGTACTAGTCAAGTTTGGCTTAAAGCTGAAAAAGGGCCAGATCAAAGCTTTTATTTTTATGCTGATAGCGATTCTCATATTGTTAAAGGTCTGCTTGCCATTTTACTTAAAATCTATAATGGCAAAAATTCTGAGGAAATCTTAAGCTTTGAGGTGGAAGATTTTTTTAGCAAATTAGGCTTAAAAGAACATTTAAGTCCTAGCCGGAGTAATGGATTTTTTGCGATTGTAAAGAAAATTAGAGATATAGTAGATTAAGAAAGAATTGACAGTAAAATACATATATAATAAATTCTTTCTATAATGCTACATATCCCGAAAAAACATATACTTACAATACTATTTTATGTTTTATTGAAGGCTCCATAAATACATTCATTTCAATTAAGAAATACTATATTGCTAAAACGCAAAATTAAATATTTTTTCAATAGCTAAAATAGTTGCATGAAAAGCTGTTCCTACCACTAAAAAAGTAACTATAAAACTTATTACTGTACTTATAAAACCAAAGATTACTAATAAACCATCACGTTCTAATATAGCTATAGCCAGCAATAATATTGTAAAGGCTGGTAACCAATTACAAAATGGAATTGGTAAAGTTAAGATTGAAGCAAGTGCTAAAATCCAAAAAGCGATAAATCTTTCCATTTTTATGCTAGTAAGATTCAAAAAACGTGGTCTTATTAGATTTTCACTTTTTTTAATATAGGGAAGACAATAATTAATAATTTTTTTAAAGTCCTTACGATTAATTTTACGATCGACAACAAATTTAGGAAACCATGGTTCTTTCCTGCCGATTAATAACTGGATAGAAATAAATATTATAGATAAACCAAAAATAGCTGAAATTCCTGGAGCTGGGATAAAATTTGGTAAGGTAAATATTATAATTAGTAAAGCAAAAGATCTTTCACCTAAAGCGGCTTTTATATCATTAAAGCTTATTTTGTTGCTTTCTATATTATCTGAGAATTGCTCTAAAATTTCAGATATTTTTTTATTACCTGGAATTATCTCTTTTCGGTTTAATTTTTTTGCATTTTTATTAAATTGTTGAAAATATTTTTTCATTGCTAAATAATTTTATAACTTGCGATTAATAAAGATTATGCCATAACTTCTTTGTAGTACAACAATTTATATCTATTTAATATGCAAAAAACTATTATTTTATTTAAACAAGATCTAAGACTAGCGGATAATCCAGCTTTATACCATGGAGTTAAGGATGGCGCTATAATACCAGTTTATATTTTAGATGAAATTAATTTAACTAAAATGGGTGGGGCTAGTAAATGGTGGTTATATCATAGTCTATTATCTCTAAAAAAATCTCTACAAAAAGAAGATGCAGATATTATTTTAGCTAAAGGTGATACTATAAAAGAGTTGGAAGTTATTATTAAAAATAGCGGTGCTAATGCAATATATTTTAATAATTTATATGATCCTAAATCAGTATTATTAGAAACAAAAATTGCTGAATATTTTACCAAAAAGAAAATATTGGTTAAAAGTTTTAATGGTAATTTATTATTTGATCCTAGAAAAATCAGAAATAAACAAGGTGGCTATTTTAAAGTATTTACACCATTTTGGAAGTCATTATCAATAAAACTTGATGATATTGAAGTTTTGCCAAATCCTGATTTTAAAAATAAAACTCTAAAAAATATTGCTAATTTAAGTTTAGATATAAAAAAGTTGGAATTATTACCGAAAGATTATAATTGGGCCGATAAGCTTAATCAATATTGGCAAGTAGGGGAGGAAGCAGCCTTTGCTAAATTAATATATTTTTTAGAAAATATTATTTGTTTTTATAAAAATGGTCGGGATATTCCAGCAAAAGCAGCAACATCTAGTCTTTCTCCTTATTTACATTTTGGGGAAATAAGTGTTAGGCATATAGTTAGTCTAACTAAGATGAAAATGGAAATAGGTGATCTAGCTAAGGGTGCTAGCATAAATGATATAGAGCGTTTTTTTAGTGAACTTGGTTGGCGAGAATTTTCTAATCACTTATTATATCATTTTCCTAAACTTATTTCAGAACCTTTCAATCCAAGATTTAGTAAGTTTACCTGGGAAGATAATAAAAAATTACTAAAAAAATGGCAATTAGGCAAAACAGGTTATCCAATAGTTGATGCTGGTATGCGTGAACTTTGGGAAACCGGTTACATGCATAATAGAGTTAGAATGGTGGTTGCTTCGTTCTTAACTAAACATCTTTTAATTAATTGGCAATATGGAGCCGAGTGGTTTTTTGATACTTTAGTTGATGCTGATATTCCAAATAATATTTCAAGTTGGCAATGGGTAGCTGGATCTGGCGCTGATGCAGCTCCTTATTTTCGGATTTTTAATCCGATATTACAGGGTGAAAGATTTGATCCCCATGGCGAATATATAAAAAAATGGTTACCAGTTTTAAAAGATTTGCCGACAAAATTTATTCATGCGCCTTGGACAGCAGGGGATATTGAGCTAAAAATGGCTAATATTACTTTAGGTAAAAATTATCCAAAACCTCTAGTGGAGCATAGCGAGGCACGAGATAAAGCTATGGCTTTGTACAAGAAATTGTAATTTATAAACTAATCTTGGGAAAGTTTTTTTAAAATATTTTACTCTCTTCCTTGTGGTCTATCATTAGCAGATTTACCATCTTTCTTTGTACAATCTCTTAAGAAGGTAAATGGGACCTCCCATAATTTTTTAGCAAATTGTTCACATTCGTTAGTTTTTTTAGTATCTGCATTAACTTCGGCAAAGGCTGCAAAAGTAGCTATAGTAGCTATTCCTTCAGGTTGATCGATATCTTTTGAATATGCGTCTTTTAACCGTGGAAAAAGTGTATTGAAATTATACTTATCTAAGCCGAATTTACTCTTTAGATCGCTAGCTTTGAGTATTGATTTAGCACAAGAAAGAGAATTTCTATATAGTAATCTTAGAGGTTCTATGGATCCTGAAATTCCTTCAGAGCACTTATTTGCAATTTCTTTTATATTGGTAATAGACCACTCTACTTGTGCAGCGATTGTCCCGGCTCTTAATTGAAAATTCAAATCTTCAGGATCTAGACCGTACCTTATTTTAATGTTTCCTTTCTCATCAACGTGTGTATTTGTATTTTCTGGTAAATCGTTAGTAAAGGTTATAGTTTTGCCTGATAAAACAAATTTACATGCTTCTACATGTTTGATCAGTGGAGGTATAACGCGGTCTGTTACGAATCTCCTAAATCTTTTGAGAGGAACATTTAATTTTGGATCTTTTTTAACGGTGCCTTCATTATTTATCTTGTTGACTACACGATCTACAAGTTCATCTGATGGTGTTTTATACAAGGTAACAGTATAATCAGGTTCAACAGATTTATCATAATCACTTTGTTCATAAACTTTATCCCCCTTCAGATACAAAGGCTTAGTTTTGTAAACAGGTTGACCATTAGAGCCAACATGATCATGTAATGAACCTGTTGATGTACCCACGTACGTTGTATTTACTGTTAAATCGCCTGGCATATAATGTATGAGCTTTAAATGTTAATTGAAGTTGGGATAATTATTGTCTTAATATCATTACAGTCTTGGCTCGTCTTGTCAACAATAATCTTGTTAATAGTAAAAGAAAATTCTATTTTAATTTTATATTTAACTCGTTTTTAATAAATTTTTCTATTAAATATTATGGCTTTATCCTTTGCGGTTTTAAAAATTCGGGATTTTCGGTTATTACTTTCCGGAAGAATTTGTGCGTTGATGGCAATGCAAGCGCAAGCCATTATTGTAGGTTGGCAGATTTATTCATTAACTAATGATCCTTTAATGCTAGGACTAGTTGGGCTTACTGAAGCCTTACCAGCCATAGCCTGCGCGCTTTTTGCCGGGCATATTGTAGATAATAGTAAACCTTATAAAATATATTTATTATGTATAGGTTTTTTAGTTATAAATGTTTTTATAGTTTATTTATTTGCCGGCGGCATAATTTCTGTGCCAGATAGCACTAAAATTAAGATAATTTTTGCTGGAGTGTTTTTCTCTGGGATAGTTCGTAGTTTTGTTATGCCGGCGTCATTTTCATTATTTCCTCAAATTGTACCTAGGGATAAATTTCCAGCGGCCTCAGCATGGATGAGTAGTGGTTTTCAGTTTTCTGCGATAATTGGTCCTACAATAGCTGGTTTAGTTTATGGTGGTTATGGAGTTAAAATTGCTTGGATTTTACCACTTATATTAATAACTATAACTTTTATATTGTTACTAGCTATTGGTAATCATCCGAAAACTTATAAAAATAGTAATAAAAGAGAAGCTACGGTAAAAAGTATTCATGCGGGAATAAAATTTATTTTTCATAATAAAATAATTTTATCGATTATGACTTTGGATATGTTTGCGGTTTTATTTGGTGGAGCGGTATCTATATTGCCAGCCTTTGCTGCTGAAGTTTTGCATTTGGGTAGTGAAGGTCTAGGGTTACTTAGGGCAGCTCCAGCCTTAGGAGCTATAATTACTGCACTTATTTTAGCTTTAAAACCAATGAAAAATATTAAAGGCTCTTTATTGTTTTTTGCGGTATCGGCTTTTGGGCTTTGTATGCTGGGCTTTGCCTTAAGCACTAGCTTTATTATGGCTATGTTCTTTTTGGCTTTAAGTGGAGTCTTTGATAGTATTAGCATGATTATTAGAGCTACTTTAATGCAGGTTCTAACGCCAGAGAATATGCGCGGTCGGGTTTCGTCGGTAAATAGTATGTTTATTATTTCATCAAATGAAATTGGGGCTTTTGAATCTGGGGTTGCCGCAAGATTAATGGGGATAGTTCCCTCAATTATCTTTGGCGGGGCTATGACTCTAGTGGTAGTTGGAGCTATTGCCTATGTCTTTCCTAATTTATGGAAAGAGAAGGTTAAGGTGGATTAGGTTTGTTTATGCTAAACTCTAAGCTAAGATAGTTTTGTTATCTTTACCAGCTATTAGGCAAGCAATATGAGCTGGAATTAAAAATATTTTCTTTTTTAATTCTGGATTATCAGTTTTGAGGTATCCTAGATCGCTGTCATTTCCAGTTATTACGTAAGATCTAGTTACATTTTCTTTTTGTAATAAGGTTATTAAGCCTTTTAATTTATTGCAGGTAACCTGACTTAAAGAATATTTAGCTTCAAAAGCTATAATTTCTGCTCCATATTTACAAATTATATCAACTTCTTTTTGATCACTTGGGTTTCTAAAATAATAAAAATTAGGACTAATATCGTAGTATCTTGCATATAAATGTTTTAAGAAAATACTTTCAATAATTTGGCCTAGCTTTTTTCTTTCTTGTAAAACATTATCGCTATTTAATAACATGCTAGAGGTAAGTATTGGATCGGCAAGATATATTTTAGGCTGACCTTTTAGAATAGATTTTCCTGAAGCGTAAGGTTTTAAACGATAAATTAAATTAGCTGCTTCTAGTATTTTTAGATAATTAGCAATTGAAATTGGTTGGATTCCTAGATTACTAGCAACAGTATTTAAGTTGAATATTCCTCCATCGTTAACGCAGAGATAAAAAAATAAATTTTCGACATCAAGTACATTCCTTACATCAAATATTGTAGTTAAATCGCGTTTTAAAATTTTATCCAACAGATCTTCACGAATGAGTTTCTGGGCATCTTTAAAGTCGATATTAATTAGCTGAGGGAAGCCGCCTCTAGTAATATATTCATTGAAATAAGGTAAAAAAGATCTTGCTGTTACGCTTAAATTAATTAAATCATTTTCTTTTAGTTTCTGCAAATCAATAAAATTTTCTATACCAGTAAAATTTTTCGTTGGTATGTCTTTAAATTGCAGGAATTCGTAGAAAGAAAGAGTAGTTAATTTGATAGTATGCCATCTTCCAACACCAGACTCTGTATTTTTTTTATGTAATGGTATTGCTGATCCTGTTACGGTAATTTGTCTTTCTTTGTGAAAATCTACTTGATGCTTAAGCCAAGTTTGCCAATGTTCTGCATATTGAATTTCATCTAAAAATAAATATTCTTGGGTTGATTTATTTTTCTGTAGTTTTAATTCCTGCCAGAAATCAATTGTTTTTTCAATGCCAATTAATTTAATTAGCGGGTGGTCAAAAGTTAAGTATAATATATTTTCAGGTGGTATATTTTGATTTTTAATTAAATCATCTATTATTTGCTGCATTAAAGTAGTTTTGCCTACTTGCCTTGCGCCGCTTAATAAAATGGCTCTTTTAGCTGGAGGGTTAATTACCCATTTTTGTAATTCATGAAATACTATTCTTTTATTAGGCTCAATAGAACTATTTTTCCCCTGCCACCAAGGATTATAATTATTTAAGACGTTAAATATTTCTGTTTTTTCGTATATTTCCATAAAATTAAGGTAAATATGGTTAATTTATCTATTACTATAGTAACATATTATGCTATAAATAGCAAATCTAATATAGTATACTATATTACTTTTTGTATTTTTAAGATATTATAGTATATGAAAATTGACATTTGTTTTAGAAAAATGGCTGTTTGCTTAAGATTATTCCTTAAATTTATAACCAACGCCAGCTTCAGTAATAATATATTTAGGCTGCATAGGGTCGTCACCGAGTTTAGCTCTAAGATTTTTGGTGTATATACGTAGATAATGATTGTTTTCTAGAGAATTTTTCCCCCATACTTCTTTAAGTAATTGTTTGTGAGTTAAAACTTTTCCAGCATTTTTTACTAAACAGATAAGTAATTTATACTCGATTTTAGTTAGGTGGATTTCTATATCTTTTAGCAAAACTAATCTTTTTTCAAGGTTAATAGTAAGGTCGCCAATTTTTAATATTTTTAAATTAGGATCGGTATTTTTTTGGCTGTGTCTTATGGCTACTTTTAAACGGGCAAGTAGTTCGCCAGAATTAAAAGGTTTGGTTATATAATCATCTGCGCCTAATTCTAAAGCATTTACTTTATCTTCTTCTTTTCCTCTAGCTGAAAGCACAATTATTGGTACGCTTAACCAAGCACGAATATTTTTTATCACTTCTATACCATCTATATCTGGTAGACTTAAATCTAGAATTATTAATTCTGGCGGATATAAAGAAATTAAATTAATTCCATCTTTAGCATTTTCAGCAAATTTAGCTTCATAACCATGATTAGATAAAATGCTATTTAAGAATTTACGAATTTCTGGTTCGTCTTCTATAACTACTACTTGGATTTTTAATGTCATAATTTTATCTCTATAACTCTATAATGGTAGTATGGGTAAAGTAAAAGTTACTTTAGTTCCGCCTTCAAGTCTATTTTCTGCCCAAATCTTACCTTTATGGGCTTCTATAATTCCTTTGCAAATAGTAAGTCCTAGGCCACTATTATTATGTTTATTTGTCTTTTCTTCGGTATAAAATTTTTCGAAGATCTTTTGTTCATTACCAGGGATAATACCTTGACCACTATCTGCTATTGTAACCTTAATTTCAGTTTTATTAATATTTACAAATATATAAATATTATTGCCTTTTTTTGTATATTTTATAGCATTTTCTAGCAGATTAGTAATAACTTGCTCGATTAAAACTGCATCTATGGTAATTACCGGTAGCTCAGGATCTGCATGTTTAATTATGTTATATTCTGCTAATTGTGCTTCCATTCGTGTAAGTACGCTACCTACTAATTCTTCAATATAATAAGGTTCTTTATTTAAGGTTAAAGAATTAGCTTCCAATTTTCCTATATGCATTAAGTTAGTGACTATATTTGCCAGGCGAGATGATTCTTTTTGAATCGAATTAGCCAGATTTTTAATTGTTTCCCTAGGCATATTTTTATAATCAAGGGCAATACTGCTTGAAGCGCCGCTTATAGTTGCAAGTGGTGTTCGTAAATCATGCGATACTGAGCTAAGCAAAGAATTTTTAAGTTTTTCAGTTTC
>CAYZBM010000025.1:16312-23269 GCA_964476705.1 uncultured Rickettsiales bacterium
AGCGCCAATAAAAGTGCATAATATTACTACTAATAATGACCAAAAATAAGGGAGAAGTTTTAAGAACATTTTTGTTTTTTAAGGTTTATCTTTATCTAAGGCTAAATTAAGCATCAATACATTAACTGTAGGTTCTCCTAATATACCAAACTGCCTATCTTTAGTATATTCTTTTATTAATAACAGTAGTTTTTCTTTATTAATTTTGCGGATACTGGCTATCCTGTCTACTTGATATTCTGCAGCTTCAGGACTGATGTGAGGGTCAAGACCGCTGGCTGATGAAGTTACTAAATCTATAGGTATTTTTTTTGTATTATTAGGGTCAAATTTCTTAAGATTAGCTACACGTTCTTTAACTGAAGCTAATAAATCAGTACTTGCTGGTGATAAATTACTTCCTGAAGAGCCTGCTGCATTATATGGATAGGGAGAGGTTTTTGAAACTCTACCCCAGAAATATTTAGGATCAGAAAAATTTTGCCCAATAAGTTCTGAACCTATAATCTCATCATTTTTAGTGATTAAGCTTCCACCGGCTTTAGAGGTAAATAATTTTTGTGCAATAAGGGTAGTTATTTCTGGATAAGCAAATCCTAGTAAAAATGTAAATATAATTGATAATATTATAGCCTGAATAAAATATTTTAACATGTTAGAATGCTCCTATAGATTTTAATAATATGTCGATTATTTTTATACCGATAAAAGGAACTATAACTCCGCCTATTCCATAGATAAGTATATTATTACGTAGTAATTTGGCTGCGCCAATTGGACGATATTTTACGCCTTTTAAAGCTAGAGGAATTAGAAAAATTATAATTACAGCATTAAAAATTACCGCAGCTAATATTGCACTTAAAGGACTAGTTAAATGCATAATATTTAAGCGTCCTAGCATCGGATAGGTACTAGCAAAAGCGGCCGGAATAATGGCGAAATATTTGGCAATATCATTGGCGATACTAAAAGTTGTAAGCGAGCCTCTAGTCATTAATAATTGTTTACCAATTTCGACAATCTCAATTAATTTAGTAGGGTTGGAATCTAAATCAACCATATTGCCGGCTTCTTTAGCAGCTTGCGTACCCGTATTCATAGCAACAGCAACATCTGCTTGCGCTAAGGCTGGAGCGTCATTTGTACCATCACCAACCATGGCAACAAGTTCACCACCTTCTTGCATCTTTTTGATATAATTTAATTTAGCTTCTGGCGTTGCCTCAGCAATAAAATCATCAACTCCAGCTTCGGAGGCTATAGATGCTGCGGTTAATGGATTATCCCCAGTTACCATTACACTTTTTATTCCCATCATTCTAAGTTCAGCTAGTCGTTCTTTTATGCCTGGTTTTACAATATCTTTTAAATAAATAGCTCCCAAAACTGTTTTTCCTTCAACAACAATTAATGGAGTTCCACCTTGTCTAGCTATAATTTCAACTTGCTTATTTACTGATTCTGGAATATTTCCACCTTGTGCTTTAATATGTTTTTCGATTGAATCCCCAGCGCCCTTTAAAATAATTTGCCCATTTAAATCTATACCACTTAAACGAGTTTCAGCTTTAAAAGGAATAAAACTAGCGTTTAAACTTTTAACATCTTTCTCTTTAATATTATATTTACTATGAGCTAAAGCTACGATACTTTTTCCTTCAGGAGTTTCATCAGCTAGTGAGGATAGTTCAGCAGCTTCAGCTAATTCTTCCATAGAAACGCCGTTGGCTTGAAAAAAAGCAACAGCTTGTCTGTTACCATGAGTGATAGTTCCAGTTTTATCTAAAAGTAAAATATTAACATCTCCCGCAGCCTCAACTGAACGACCAGAAGTTGCGATAACATTGGCTCTAATCAAACGATTCATTCCAGCAATGCCAATTGCTGAAATTAAGGCGCCAATAGTAGTTGGAGCTAAACAAACCAGGAGTGATATAAGTACAGTTATGCTAATGACTTTACCTTGCCCGGTATTTTCAACGCTAAATAAAGAGAAAGGTAAAAGAGTTGCGCAAGCTAGTAAAAATATAATAGTCATAGCGCTTAGTAAAATTCCTAAAGCAATTTCATTAGGAGTTTTTTGTCTTTTAGCACCTTCAATTAAAGCAATCATTTTATCTAAAAAACTATTTCCAGCACTGGCAGTTATCCTTACTATTACCCAATCAGAGATTACTTTTGTACCGCCGGTTACGGCATCTCTATCGCCGCCACTTTCTCTTATAACTGGGGCACTTTCACCAGTTATCGCACTTTCATCAATTGAAGCAATTCCAGCTATAACTTGGCCATCACCTGGTATATAATCGCCAATATTTACTAGTACTATATCGCCAACTTTTAAACTACTAGCGCTAACTTCAGTATAATCCTTGGCGAGTAAATTTCTAGGATTTACTAATTTTTTAGCGATGACATCACGGCGAGCTTTTTTTAATGAAGCCGCTTGTGCTCTACCTTTACTTTCGGCTATGCTTTCTGCCAAATTAGCAAAAATAGCAGTAAACCATAACCATGCGGCAATAGCCCCGATAAACCAGCTGGGTTCATCTGTTGGCTTTATTAAATTGGCTATAAATATTAAAGTAGTAAAAATAGCCCCAATAAATACAATAAACATTACCGGGTTACGCGCCTGATAAGGAAAAGTTAATCTTCTTATAGCCTGATATAATAAGCTTTTTATCAGCTCTGGTTGTAAAATATTCATAGTTGGTAGTTCATGTTTAGACATAAACAGTTCCTAAATTTTTAAGTTTAATTAAAATGATTTAGCAAGGCTTAAAATTACGCCATTCCTACATAGATCTGAGGCGCATTTTTGGCTATTTAAATTAGTGCCAATATAAGCAGCTCTAAGCGTAAAATCATTTAGGGAGTAAGCAATTCCTAATGTATAATCTGTATAGTCAGGTACGCCATATTTTACATTATTGTTTACCCATTGATGACCAATAGAGGTATCTAGACTTATTTCTTTAGTAATTGGCACAGTTACAGTAAATTTAGGATAATAAGCTGTTCCAGAATCGGCCAAGAAATTAGGCGAGTAGTTAAATGAGCCAGATATTTTTATTACCTCAAAATCATAACCAACTATTTCATATAATTCGCTATAATCATAATTATTAGCCGATTTTGCTCCAGGATAACCATAATAAATAAAACCAGTTTCTGTAGATAATTTATCAAAACTTTTATTGAAAGAAGTGTATAAATCCATTTCGCTGCTAGCATCACTGCTATTGCCAAAATCAACATTGGAACCAAAAAAACCAACTTTAACTCCACTATTGCTTAAAAATTCTAGATTTCCTTGAGCGGATGGTGATTGCATGGTTTGTGAAATACCTCTAAATTTATAATCACTATAGGCGCCAAAATTTCCGCTAAATTTACCTTGAAGTAAATTTGAATCTAGTATTGATTTAGTATTTTTAGCATCATCTGCTATAGCTGTTAATGATAATCCAGTAATTGTAATTATCGCTAAGTTTGTAATTAAAGTTTTTCTCATAAAATTCTCCGTGTTAGGTTGTAATTATTTGTTGAAATATAAATTGAAATGTTCGGCAATTGGTCCCAAAGCTAGAGCTGGAATGAAGGTTAAAACTCCAACTACCACGACAACACTAATTAATATTCCCATAAATAATGTTGAGGTTGTAGACAAGGTTCCAGCAGAATTAGGTACGGTATTTTTGCTAACAAAAGATCCGGCAATGGCAAGTACTGGCAGCATTACCCAATAACGACCAAATAACATTGCGATACCTAAAGCCATATTATAAAATGGAGTATTGGCAGATAAGCCTGCAAAGGCGCTACCATTATTATTGCTAGCTGAAGAAAAAGCATAAAGTATTTCGCTAAAACCTTGGGCATAATGATTTAATATTCCTGCCTTACCTAGAGGACTTAACACTGCAATTGCCGTGCCAATTAAAGTTGCAAGATGGGGAACTAAAATAGCTATACATGCCATTTTAATATCAAAAGCATTTATTTTTTTACCTAAATATTCAGGAGTTCTACCAACCATAAGTCCGGCTATAAATACTGAAATAAGAACAAAAACTAGCATACCGTAAAGACCAGAACCAGCGCCGCCATATATTACTTCACCAAATTGAATTAGTAATAATGGTACTAATCCACCAAGCGGAGTAAATGAATCATGCATTGAATTTACCGAGCCATTTGAAGCGGCAGTGGTTGCTGTAGCCCATAGGGTAGAATTAACTATGCCAAATCTAGTTTCTTTACCTTCCATATTTCCGCTATTTATTTGCGTAATATTTAAGTCGGCAAATCGAGGATTGGCAGTTTGCTCACTCATCGTGCAAAATAATAAAAGTGGTATGAAAATAATAGTCATGGCAAAAAGAATCATCCAACCTTGTTTGGTATCGCCAACTATTTTGCCAAAACTATAACAAAGGGCTGCTGGAATAAGTAAGATAGCTAACATTTCTAAAAGATTAGAAAATGGGGTAGGATTTTCAAAAGGATGAGCGGAGTTAGTATTAAAAAATCCACCACCATTAGTACCTAATTGTTTTATCGCAACTTGTGAGGCAACCGGACCTAAAGCAATAGATTGTTTAGTAACTTCCTGAATATTAGTTTTATTACCTTCTTTAACTTCTATATATTGTTTTTCAATAAATTTAGCATCAACATAAGAGCTAAAATTTTGAATTACTCCTTGCGAGGCAAGTAATATTGCTAAAGTTAAAGAAAGTGGTAGTAAAATATATAAATTACTTCTAACTAAATCTACCCAGAAATTTCCTATGGTAGTTGCTTTTTTTCTACTAAACCCTCTGGCTAAAGCAATTAGTACTGACATTCCTACTCCAGCTGATAAAAAATTCTGCACAGTAAGACCTGACATTTGAGTAAAATAACTCATAGTAGATTCACCACCATAACTTTGCCAGTTAGTGTTAGTAATAAAACTAGCTGCAGTATTAAAAGCTAAGTCTGGAGAAGTTCCGCTAAAATTTGCAGGATTTAAAATTAATAATCCTTGTAATCTTAAAATAGCATAAAGAATAAAAAATCCAACAAAGCTAAATATCATTAATGCTAGGGAATAATTTTTCCAATCCATTTCTTCATTGGATTTTACCCCGCTTACTTTATAAATTAAACCCTCAATTGGAGAAATTATAAAACTAAGAAAGGTTTTTTCTCCTTGATATATTTTAGCCATATAGCTCCCAAGAGGTTTAACTAGGGCAAATAATACCGAAAAATATAACAATATTTGTAACCAGCTATAAACTGGAATTAGATTAAGACTCATGGAAATATCTCAGGTTTTAAAAGTGCAACAAATAAATAAATTAAAAGAGCTAAAGCCGTTATTCCGGCTAGGACATATAAAGTGATCATATTTTAAGCTCCCTTAAGATTATGACTAAAGGTAATAAGGGACAAAGACAGCAGGAAAAAGGCTATTACAATTGCTAGGTATAAAAAATCCATAAACTTAAACTCATAAACTATTTTTGATTAATTTTAATTATGAGCAAATCTATATTTTTTGCTGTATAAATAGTGTAAAAATTTGAGTTTATGGTGTAAAAAAATTGTAAAAATATCAAGAAAAAGGAGGGGTTGTAATGAATGCATAAAGGAAAGAATGTAGCCCTAAAATTGTGATCTCAGACTTTCATTTTTTACATCTTGTACAAATGTTGCTAAAAGCTATGTCTCCGTGAGGCAGGTACATCTGCGGCTCTGATATTATTTGCGACTAATTCTGCTGAATCTATAGAGCTGTAAGGCTTCATTCCTATTTTGTTGAAAAGGATAGATAATCTAACCGAGGCTTCTGGATATCCTTTTTCTTCAACTTTTCTATACCAGCTAACTGCCTCATGTTCATTTTTTTTGCAACCTATTCCAAATTCTAAGCAAGTAGCAAGCTTAAATTGTGCTTCAGTTATGCCTTGATTAGCTGCTTCTCTATAAAATTTTACTGCTTCAGGTTGATCTTGTTTGCAATCTATTCCAAATTCTAAAAAAGTAGCAAATTTGAATTGTGCTTCAGGCAGTCCTTGTTTTGCTGCTTTTTCATACCATAATATTGCTTCACTTTGTTTTCTCCCATGATCTATTTGGCATTCTAAGCAAGTAGCAAATTTGAATTGTGCTGCAGGTAGTCCTTGTTTTGCTGCTTCTTCATACCATGATACGGCTTCAAGTTGATTTATCATATCTGTTGTAGATTCTAAGTAAGCAGCAAATTTTAATTTTGCTTCAGCTATGCCTTCTCTGGCCGCTTGTTGATAGTATTTTACCGCTTCCTGTTCATTTTTTTCGCAACCTATTCCATGTTCTAGACAAATAGCTAATTCATATTTTGCTGCAGCTATGCCGTCTATGGCCGCTTGTCGATAGTATTCTACCGCTTCCTGTTCATTTTTTTTGCAACCTATTCCATATCTTAAGCTGTTAGCTAACTCGTAGCATGCTTTAGTAATTCCACGTTCCGCAGCCTTTCTATAAAATATTACAGCCTTATTTTGATCTACTGGATAAAAGATTCCGTTATATAAAAAATTAGCGATTTTATATTCTGCTTCCGCTAGTCCAGAATATGCTGCTTTCTGATACCATTTTATTGCGAATGGTTCATCTAGATCGTCTAGTTCAGCAGCTAAATCATATTGTGCTTGAGGGTTTTCTTGTTCAGTTGATTTTTTATACCATTTTATGGCTTTTACTATATCCTTCTTACTATTCAGACTATAGGTTCCTTTTTCAAAGATCTTTCCTAGGTTGTAACATTCTTGATAATATTCTGTTTTATATGTTTTTTCACTAACTCCATAATATTGGCTAGATGCTTTTTTATAATATTCTAATGCTTCCTCTTTATTTACTTCACAACCTATTCCTTTTTCCAAGCAATTGGCTAACTTATATTGTGCTGCAGCTAGT
>CAYZBM010000026.1:0-23010 GCA_964476705.1 uncultured Rickettsiales bacterium
TACACAATTATACGTTATATGATTAACTATTTGACACAGTTATTTGAACATACCCCAAAACTACTTTCGGTAGGTGATTGCTCTGTAGCTCCAGCTAAGCATGTAGGGGTAGGGTTATTTGTTGTAGTAGCATTAATTTCTAAACTATCAGTTTCAGCGGTATATATTAGGTCTTCTACTTCTTCTTGTGAGCAGATAGCCTTAGTAATTAATTTTATCTCTGCAATTTTTGTTTCGTGTATTCTTACTTTTAGCGCGTTATTTATCTCTGGAATTTTTTTAGTTGTGTGAATAAAAAAATCTAAAAAACCTCCGATAGTATTTGTTGCTGCCACTACTCCTTTAGTAACTATATTACGGTTAAAAGCACTCTTACTATTATACCATTGTTCAAATAGAAAATTTCCCAGTCCATAATATTCATTTTTTTCTAGTGGAGAGAAGGAGGTTGTGGAGTGCGGAGTAGCACTGTAGGGATTATATGTTACTGCTGAATTTTCTGCTTGCATAATTTATCCTTTATAAAATATAGTAGATCAGGAAATAATTTACCTATAATCAATAATTATTAAATTATTTATATAACTACTTAAGATAATTGCATATTATTCCTTATCATACTTAATCCCTGGTCTTTCTACTGAAACCCTAGCTTCATTTAGATGGCATCTGCCAGCCTTTCGGGCTATTTTTGCTGCATTTTCTATAATTTCAGATGCTTGGGGATCTGGTGGATATTTCATAATAATTTGAAATCCATCTTTTGTATTTGTAGCTGTAACTATAGCCTTTTGATCTGCCAGAAAAATTGCTTGCATAGTATCTCCTCCTGTGCATTCAGGAAGGTTATTTTTATCTTCCTCCGGACATTGCCTCTGTTGATCTAAAGTACGACTATACTTTGCTTCTTCCGCAAATACTTGAGGAAGTGAAGTAGCTTTATTAATTTTAGCTGCGGCATCAAGAGTTGTATTGATTAAAACATCTAAAAAGCCACCGATAGTATTTGTTGCCGCCACTAATCCTTTAGTAACGATATTCCTGTTAAAAAGACTGCTTTTATTACTCCATTGTTCGAATAGAAATTTTCCAAAAGCATTGACTTCATTATTAGTAGGAGACGCACTTTCATGAGTACTTGTTTCTATAGTCCGTATAACTGAAACTGGATGCATAATTTATCCTTCTTAATATATTAAACTAACTTTTACTGCCAGTACCACCATGAGAAAAAATATCATGGTCAATCCAGCCGCCTAAATCTAGAGCAATTCTAGTTTTTAGGAAATTGAAACAAGATATAGCTAAATCTTCACGACCTTCACGGGCTAACATTTTATCTAAAGCATCTTTAAGGTCATGTAAATAAAGCACGTCTGATGCTGCATATTGAATTTGTTCTTTGCTAAGTTTAGCTGAACCCCAATCTGAAGATTGGCATTGTTTAGAGAGTTTTTTATCAAGTAATTCTTCACAAAGATTCTTTAAACTGTGGCTATCAGTATAGGTTCTAACTAATTTAGAAACTATTTTGGTGCAATATACATTCTCAACATCCACTCCAAGATAACGCTTCATTACTGCCATATCAAAACGGGCGTAATGGAAAATTTTTAAGATATTTTGGTCAGTTAATAATTTCTTTAAATTAGGCGCATTATAATTGCCTTTATCAAATTGAACTAAATGAGCATGACCATCACCGGCGCTTATTTGGACTAAACATAATCTATCGCGATGATTATTAAGACCCATAGCTTCAGTATCAATTGCAACTGAATGTTTAAAAATAACATCACTGGGTAAATCATTTTGGTGAACTATATTGGTCATTTTTTATTTCTTCTTATATTTTAATAATTAAATAATTTTATTAGATGTCTATATATTAATAGAGAAGGGATTATAACTATCTTTTTAAGAAACACCAATTATTTTATGCATTTGTAATGAAAGTCTATAGCCATTTTGGGCAATTAGCTTTAAGCTATATTCAAGATTTTCTTTGTTTTTAACTGGATCATACTCATCCATTGGCTGAATATATACAGGAATATTAAATTTGCTTTGGCCAATTTCTTGGACCATTTGGTATTTAGGATTGCTGCTACTTATAATAAATTTTAAAGCATTAATTCGTGTAAGTAGATCTTCCCTGATATTACTATAACCAGTTTGGCTAGATTTTGGACTGCAGACAATATCGACTTCTTTCGGTAATTCCCGATATAAAGTACCATTAGTTTCAATTTGCACTTTATAACCTAGTTTAATTAACTCCAGACATAATAATTCAATAGGCTGCCTAAATGGTTCGCCACCAGTTATAACAATTAGTTTAGTATTATTATTGTTTAGCAAAGTTACCTTTTTTAATATGTCACTTAGTAACATGTATTTAAAGCTTTCAAATTCGGTATCGCAGAATTTACAGGCAAGATTACAGCCTCCAAGTCTTATAAATAGAGCACTGTGACCTGCGTAAGGTCCTTCACCCTGAATGGTTAAAAAAATCTCTTGGACTTCTAAATTATTACCGTCACCTTTTAAGATGGGTCTTTTTGGATTATTGCCGAACATATCTATGATACTCGGTGAATTTTACGAATTTTGTTGTTACGAGAAAAATTTCTGTCCTCACGTACATTTATGTACGCTGCGGGAGAAATATTTCTAGCTCCTAAAACTTCATTAAAATTGACCTTTGTCTCCTCTTAAATTTTATTTGTTTTGAAGATTTTTTATAAAGGGCCCCTGAAACAAGTTCAGGGTATAGGAAATCATAGGAAAGATTTATAAATAAATCATTTCTTGATTTCCTATATTTCATGACTTTGTATTATATCTTTGGTTAGCTCATAATTACTCGCACGAAATTGATTTTTTAATTTGCTAATTTCGTATGGTGATACTCCTACAGCTTTTAATAATTCTCCAGCAAGTTGTAAACCTGATTCATATTGTTCTGGGACTATTGAAGTAGCGCCAATTCTTTTTAAGCTTTGTGCTTGGCTTAAATCTTCAGATCTTACCACAATTGGTAAGTGAGGATAAAAACGATTAATACTGCGTACAGCTTTTTTTAGCATTAAATTATCTGCCAAGGTAATTATTACGGCTTTTGCTTTATCAACATTTAATGATTGTAGACAATCTAATTTATTAGCGTCTCCATGATATACAGGATATAATCTTTTTCGACCTTGTTTGGCTTTTTTACTATCGGCCTCTAAAATAATATAATTTATTTTTTGAATTTTTAAAAGATTGGCTACCATCTCGCTAGTTACGTTATAGCCAACTATTACGACATGTTGTCTGATATCGTTTATATCATCAAAACTTATATGATCTAAATCTTCAGAGGATTCTAATTCTTGGCTTAAGCTCTTGCCTAAAGCAGAAAGTAATGGTGTTAAGGCCATACTTAAAGTTACGGTTAATAATAAAATTTCTGCAGTTTGTTTGGATATAAGGTTGTAACCATCTTGAGCTGCTAAATTAAATAATACAAAAGCAAATTCACTGCCTTGTGATAGGATCAGTCCGGTATGAATAGCAGATCCTAGAGGAAATTTAAATATCCGTGATAGAGCCATTATTATGGTTGCTTTAATTAAAATTAAAGCAATAGTGATTAAAGTTATGATAAATAAATTATTATAAATAATTTCGATATTTAGGCTCATGCCTATGGTCATAAAAAACAAACCCATCAGTAAATCTTTAAAGGGTAATATAATTTCTTCAACCATATGTTGATATTCAGTTTCGGCAACTAGTAATCCGGCAATAAAGGCACCCATTGCAAGTGATAAGCCCAAATATTCAGTAGAAAGTGAGCTTGCTAAAACTACAAGTAAGGTAACGCCGGTAAATAATTCTTTACTTTGCACCGAGGCGATAAGCTTAAATAATGGTCTTAAAATTATTCTCCCTAAAATAAAAATAAGGATCATGCATAAAAAAGCCTTACCCATGGCGCTACTTAAAGTGAAAGTAAGATTAGTATGTTCGGAACTAAGAAGCGGTACTAAAACAAGTAGTGGAACAACAGCAAAATCTTGTAAAATTAAATTAGCAATAGAAAGCCTTCCTACTTGAGTATTATAAAGATGCTCATCCGACAATACTCTAAGTACAACTGCAGTTGATGATAGGGCTAAGGCGCCGCCAATTATAATTGAAGCTTCTATAGGTTGTTTAAAATAATAATAAGTGATACAGCTAATAATAGTGCCGGTGATTAATACTTGAGCGGTACCAAAGCCAAATACATGCCAGCGCATAGACATTAATCTTTCGATGGTTAATTCCAGGCCGATTGCAAACAATAAAAATACTACACCAAATTCAGCTAATATTTTAAGATCAGCAGAATTAACAAATCCTAAGCCAAATTCACCAATTGCAGCTCCGGCAACTAAATAACCAAGTACAGGACTTAAATGCATGCGGCGAAAAAAAACCACAATAAAAATAGCTGCCGATAGCAGGATAACTATATTTGGTAAATAATGAATTTGATTCATAGTAATTACTAAATCTCTAGATAATATGTTCAGGTTGTTTCCACTTAATTGAGCAACCAATAGACGGTTTTATTTCGTTGGTTACTATACCAGTTTTAGCTACTTGCACCATAGCATTAAATAATTCACGTTCATTATTCAGATTATTTTTCATTTGGGAATCGTCTAAACGGCCACGATATTGTTCTTCAAGCTTACCGTTAAAGCCAAAAAAATCTGGAGTACATACTGCATCATAGGCTCTGGCTACTTCTTGTGTTTCGTCAAATAAATATGGAAAAGGAAAGTTATATTTCGCGGCTATTTTTTGCATATTAGTAAAGGAGTCTTCCTCATATTGGGTTGTATCATTAGACATAATGGCAACCGAGCCTATTTTGTAATTTTTTAACTCTGACATATCGCTGATTATTTTTTCTATAATAGCTTTAACATAAGGGCAATGATTGCAAATAAACATTACAACTAAACCATTTTCTAGGGCTAAATCTTTAAGGCTATAAAATTTGCCATCGATATTTTTTAATTTAAAATCTGGCGCTATGCGCTGTTTAGTAGTTTTAGGAGTGACTAATGCAACCATAGATTTAGCTCGAAATTAATAAATTTTACCTTGTTTATAATAAACTCAAAGTTTATGTTAAAAAATCTATCTTAGCAATTTAATTTATGTTCTTTTATGTCTAATCTTCAGAAAATAGCCCCAGAATTACTTGAAATTTTAGTTTGTCCACTAACTAAAACTAAGCTTGTTTATGATGCAGAAAATAATGAGTTAATTAGTACTAAGGCTGGCCTTGCTTTTCCCATAAAAGATGGGATTCCGATTATGCTTGTAGATAGTGCTAGAAAAATATCTTAATAAATTAATAAAAACATTTGATTTTATTGGCTAAATATGGTTTGATACCCCTTAATATTTTAAGGATGTGGTTACTATGTTATCAAAAATTCGCCAAGTTTTATCGGTTTTTCCTACTCGGAGTTTAAGATTTATTGGTCAGTATAACATTAATTTAAGAGAATATAAAGTCCAAGAATTTTCTGCTGTAGCTACTCATTTTGTAGAAAAAAGAAAAGTTCTTTTTACTGAAAAATATATAAAATCTGCTATAATACGTAGAGTTCCCCCTTTTCCTGATATGGTTAGCAATCTTTCGCTTAAGGAGCTCGCTACACTTATGGGGGATGAGAAGATTAATAATTTGAGAAAAGAAGTTGCAAAAGCGATTGGGGAGAATTCCATAATTATTTTTGAAGGTGGAGAAAGTTTATTACCAGGAAATATAGAAGTTCCTGATTTTATCGATAGAGATAATCTATTGCCGACATTACCTTTTCAGCTATATATGCTTTCTTTCTTTAAAATTGCAGGGTTACCTTTATGGTCAGGTGATGTATCTAAAGAAGAAGTAGTTACTCATATTAGAGCTAGCAATAATAGGCCAGCAGATAACTTAGTTGAGAAATATCACACGGATTATGGGGAAGCAGAATGTCCACCAAAGCTTACGGCTTTATGTGTTATAAATAATGATAGTAAAATAGGAACTCAGTTTATTTCTAAAGCAGCTTTATTAGAAAAATTTACGGATAAAGAAATTGAATATTTGTCTAGAAAAGATTGTTTCTATTATACAAATAGGGATGGTTTTACTTATCGTCCTGCTATATTAACCAGGCAAGATAATGGTGATGTAGCTATACAATATAATTCTTTATTTAGGGCTTTTTATAAGGAAGGTGATGGATTGTTGCTTAAAATGCAAAATGTTCTTACAGAATTAAGAAATAATAGTGATATGATTAAGACTATTACTCTGCCTGCAGGTAGTAGTTTTATAGCTTCTAATACTAATTTGTTACATTGTAGGCAGCAAAGAACTGATCCTTCACCCCAACCAAGTAGATGGTTAATGAGGGTAAGCTTTGATAAATTTAATGAAGAACAAAGAGTTTGTTGATAAGTTGTTCTTTGTATTGTATGACTTTGAGCTTGAAAAATTTAAATCTATTAATTCTGGATTTTTTAAATTGCGCAGTAGATTAAGCATATTATTGGCATTTTTGGTTTTATATGTACAAGGCTTTATGTTTGTACATTTGGCAAGCCATGGTTTTTTGCCGCATTTGCATGATAATAAACAATGTGAAATTGGATTATTTTCTGATCATTTTAATTTAAATAAAACTCCAGATTTAAGTTTAAATATTTTACCTACAACTTATATAGTTGAAAATATTATAATTGCTGATTTAGCTGTCTCAAAAGCTAAATATCTAATTTCCTCTCCGCGTTCCCCTCCTTTATTTACAGTTTAATTGAATAAAAAATTTATTTTTAAGATAAGCAGCTTTATAGGCTTCAAGTTTTTTCTTGGGCTGTTTTTTGGGCTTGGATTATTTTAATTATAAAAATTAAGAGAAAATAAATTGTAAAATGAATATAAGGAATAAATTATGAAAAAATTTGTAAAAATTTTGGCATTAAGTAGCTGTTTTATTGGTTATAATGGAATTGCAGCTTTTGCCTCTGATGCGGAAGTTGAGGCTTTGCGGCAAGAAATTAAACTAATGCAAGCTAGTTATGAAAAGAAAATTTCATTATTGTCAAAGCGGTTAGAAAAAATGGAATCTGCTAAAAAACAAGATGGTAATTCTGCTTTAGTGCAAAATGCTAATAATATAAATAATATAGCTAGTAATACTAGGGCTAATCTTACTAACTCTGATAATATAGTAAACAATAATACGAGAAATAATGCAGTAGTTTCTGGTAATAGTAATAGTGCTTTTAATCCAGCAGTAGGGATTATATTAAACGGTAAATATTCTAATTTTTCTAAGAAAGATTCTAATATGCCAGGTTTTGCTACAGGTGATGAAGGAACCAGAGGTAAAGAAGGTCTTGGATTAGATGAATCTGAAATAAATTTTTCAGCTAATGCCGATGATAAATTTTCAGGTAAAGTAACAGCTTCAATTGTAAGAGATAATGGTGAAGATAAAATAGAACTTGAAGAAGCTTATCTTCAAACTTTGCCAGGTATAGGACTGCCTCAAGGTCTTACAGTTAAAGCCGGTAGAGCATTGTGGAATTTTGGTTATTTAAATGAACATCATGCTCATTCGGATGATTTTGCTGATAGGCCATTACCTTACCGAGCATTTTTAAATAATGGCTTTAATGATGATGGCGCACAAATTTCTTATGTGTTACCTACGGATATTTATACTGAAATAGGTGGCGGTGTTTTTAGAAGTGAAGATTTTCCTGGATCTACTACAGCTAATAGTAAAGGTAGTGGAGCTTACTCATCTTATGCGAAAATTGGTGGTGATATTGGCTCTAAACAAGCCTGGCAAATTGGCGCTTCTTGGCTTAGAAATAATGCAAGTAACAGAACTACTAATGATGATTCTTTAATCTTCTTAGGGCAAAGTAATCTTTATGCTCTAGATTTACGTTATGTTATTGCTCCAACGGGTAATTCTGCTGAGCAAGAAATAGTACTACAAGGCGAATATTTATGGCGTAATGAAGATGGTTTATATAGTGACAGTACAATATCTGTCAGTGATGTAAATTATAATAAAAACTCCAATGGTTGGTATACCCAAGCTATTTATAAATTTGCCCCACAATTTAGAGTTGGAGCAAGGTATAGTATGTTAGAAGCTCCTACTATTTCAGAGCAATTAGTTGGTGGAGTTCTAGATTCAAATGGTTATAACCCAAAAAATTATGCACTAATGACTGATTGGACTAATAGTGAATTTAGCCGCATAAGATTACAATTTAATCGCGAGCAGTTAAGTCGAGACGTAATTGATAATCAAATTATGCTCCAATATATAATCAGTCTTGGTGCCCATGGAGCTCACAAATTTTAGTAGATCAAGAAATGATTTTAATCTTAATATTTATAATTCTAAATCATTTCTATGATGCTACATACCCTGAACTTGTTTCAGGGTCCACCATATATAATATTAATTATAAAAATAATGTTTAGTATAAGGAATAATAATATGCGTATATTTTATATAATATTTTTAAGTTTATTATCGTTGTTTGCAACTATAACTAATGCTAATGCGGCATTAAATATTTTTGCCTGTGAGCCAGAATGGGGATCTTTGGTTGCAGAAATAGGTAAAAATAAAGTGAATATTTTTTCGGCAACTACTGCTCAAGTGGATCCTCATTATATTAAAGCGCGGCCAAGTTTACTTGCTAAAATGAGGAAAAGTGATTTTGTAATATGTTCGGGAGCTAGTCTAGAAATAGGTTGGCTACCAATTATATTACAAGCAGCAGGAAGTGGTAAAGTCCAACCTGGCAATGTTGGATTCTTACAAATAGCCGATATTGTAAAAACAATAGAAAGGCCGTTTACTATTGATCGTAAGGATGGAGATGTTCATCCTGAAGGTAATCCACATTTACATTTAAACCCTTATAATATTTTATTAGCGGCCAAGGAAATAAATGTAAGATTACAAAAAATTGATCCAGATAATGCTAGTTATTATGAAGCTAATCATCAGATTTTTAATAAAAAATGGCAAGAAGCAATTAAAAAATGGGAAAATGAAGCAGCTTCTTTAAAAGATATGGCAATTATTACTCATCATACTACTTTTGCTTATTTAGAAAATTGGTTAGGTTTAAAAAGAGTGGCAACTTTAGAATTAAAGCCGGGAATCCCAGCAACCAGTAGTCATTTAGAGGATTTAATTGCTCTAACTAAACAAAACCAAATAAAGTTGATTATTAGAACCCCATTTGATCCCCAAAATGATAGTGAGTGGTTAAATAAAAAAACTGGAATAAAAATGCTAGAACTACCTTTTACTGTTGATGGGAATAAAGAGAGTAAAGATCTATTTTCTTTATTTGATAGTACTATCGCAATCTTAAAAACTTCACTAAATAGGTAATTATGAATAATCTATTTAATTATGATTTGTTACAAATTATGGGACCAGCTTTTATAGCTGGTCTTATAATTGCCGTGACCCATGCCTCTTTAGGACTGGAAGTTATCAAAAGAGGAATAATTTTTATTGATTTATCAATCGCACAATTTGCAGGTCTTGGCTTAGTCTTAGCTAATTATCTTTGCCATGAGCCAAGTTTTATAATTATCCAAAGTTTTGCCTTAAGTTTTGCTTTTATGGGAGCAATTTTTTTCTATTTAATAGAACAAAAATTACCTAAAGAGCAAGAAGCAATAATTGGCAGTAGCTTTGTTGTTGTAGCCTCGCTTAGTTTGTTGCTACTTTCTAAAAATCCTCATGGCGCTGAAGAAGCTGAACATTTATTATCCGGGCAAATACTTTTTATTACCTGGCATGATTTGATAGTACATATACCAATTTATTTGGCGATAATGTTAGTCTGGTTTACCTATAAAAAACAAGCAAGAAAGGGTAGTTTATTTTATCTTATTTTTGCAACGGCAATTACCTCATCTGTGCAATTGGTTGGAATCTATGTAGTTTTTGCCAGTTTAATTTTACCAGCTATTGCTAGTTATAAAGCAAAAGATAAATTAGTTATCGCTTACTCTACAGCTATATTTTCATTAATATCGGCTTTAATTATCTCAATTATTTTTGATCTGCCTGCAGGTCCAGTTATTGTATTAGGTTATGCGATAGTTACTATAGGGGTTAGATTGTTGTTAAAATTTAAATAATGGTATAGAATTCTAGAAACATAGGTATATTTAATAAACTCAAGTTTGTAATGATAGAGCTATTTGTTATAATTATTGTAATGTTTTTCTAACTATAGTGCTGATATTCGTTATGCCTTATATATCAATGTTTTTTGGAATAATAATTCGAATGTTTCATTTTACGTTAAGGATTGTAAAATTAAAGTTACATTTGATAATGGTCAGCAAAAAATAGTTGATTGTCTTAAATGGTTGAAAGGTGGTATTTTTGAACCTTTACAAGAAAAAAAGGAATTCAAAAAATTTTTTGTTGATGGTTGGACGGTTGCCTGGCCAAACGGTGCTGATATAGCTCCGGAGACACTTTATGATGATTAACTTTTTGTCCGTGAAAAAATATAATAAGATGTTTTTAAAAGGATAGCGACTAACACCCACTAGCATGTTTAATAAATCTAGCCTTTAAGCTAGGTAATCTGTTAACTAGGGATAGGCCTAATCTTCGGGTGGTTTTGGAGATAATATTTTTATGGCCAAAAATGCTATTAAAACCATGAGTTAGAAAAATTAATGACCAGCTATCAAACATTCTAACTTTATTATATTCTTTAAGTAGAGAGGTTGAGTTTATAGGTAAACCCAGTTGTTGATTTTTTAAGATTAATTTAGATAAAATCTCTATATCCCTTATACCTAAATTTAAACCTTGTCCTGCAAGAGGGTGAACTCCGTGTGCGGCATCACCAATTAGAGCTATGTTATGTGCATAGAATTTTTTAGCTTTAACTAAAGTTAGCGGAAAAGATTTAAGTTCACTACTTAAACTTATATCTCCTAAATAATTACCCAATCTAATTTTTATTTGTTCATTAATTTCGGCTTTTTCCATTTTTAAATATAAAGGAATTAAAGCTTTTTTTTCCGTCCAAACTAATGAAGAAGAAAATTGATCTTTTAAAGGTAAACAAGCAAAAGGGCCGGTAGGTAAAAATATTTCTCTGGCTAAATTATTATGAGCTTTAGTATGTTGTATAGTGCAAACTATAGCGTCATGTTCGTAATTATGTTTTATAGTTGGTATTTTACAATATTTACGGATAAAAGAATTTTTACCATCAGCGGCAATTAATAATTTGCCAGTTATATTATGATTATCTTTAGTTGCAACTCTAATATTGTCCGGATTATTTTCTATATAGTCTATAGTTTGGTTAGAAATAATAGTTATATTTGTAGTTTCTTTTACGTGATTGTAAGCGGCAAGATTTAATTTCTCAGCTGCTATCATATAACCCATTGGCTCGGATGATGCTAAATTGTGATCGTAATGTAGAAAAGTTTTTGAGCCGTAATCACTAACTAAGATATCAAGTATGGGGCCAGCATCATTTTCGACATATTGCCAAATACCGGCATTTTGTAGAATTTTATATGAGCCATAAGATATAGCGTAAGCTCTGCCGTCAAAAAGATTTTTAGAAATTTCTATATTTAAATCTTTTTGCTCAATAATTAAAATATTTAAGCCATAATTAGCTAGATAACTGGCCATGCTAAGACCAGATAGACCTGCGCCAACTATAATTATATCATAATCAATTTTTGACATTTGTTGCTGCTATTAAAGTATTTTCTAGTAAACATGCTATAGTCATAGGTCCTACACCACCGGGGACTGGAGTTATAAAACCTGCAATTTCTTTGGCGGAAGCAAAATCAACATCGCCAACTAATTTGCTTTTATTATCATTATCGATAACTCGATTAATGCCTACATCAATAATAGTTGCGCCTTTTTTAAGCCAACTACCTTTAACAAAATTAGGAATACCTACGGCCGCTACAACGATATCGGCATTTTTAACTATATGCTCTATATTTTTACTTTTAGAGTGGGTAATGGTAACCGTGCAATTTTCTTTAAGCAATAATTGTGCCATAGGTTTTCCGACGATGTTCGATCTGCCAATTACTACCGCATTTAAACCTTCAAGATTATGAAGTACTGATTTTAGTAGCATAATACAGCCTTTTGGTGTGCAAGGAATCATTGCGTCTTGTTGACCGATAGCTAGTTTTCCTACATTAATTGTAGTAAAGCCATCAACATCTTTTTCTGGAGTTATAGCATTGATAATTTTATTTTCATTTATATGTTTAGGCAGTGGCAATTGTACTAATATTCCATGAATGTTTGAATCTTGATTAAGTTCATATATTTTTTCTAGCAACTTATCCTCGCTAATATCTTCTGGTAAAATAAATTCAAAAGAATTCATTTTGGCCTCCCGCGTTTTTGTAGCTTTATTGCTTACATAAACTTGAGATGCGGGGTTACTTCCAACCAATATTACAGCAAGTCCTGGGATAATATGCTTTTTATCTTTTAGTTCTGCAACATTTTTGGCTATACGCGTATGAATAAGTTGGGCGTAAGCTTTACCATCAATAATTTTACATTCTGACATTATAAACCTGTAATAAAAAAATATTAAAAATCGTGAACGCCGCTAGTTGTAGAATATTCAAAATGATTTTCACTATTTGGAAATACAACTTTTCTGGCACTATAGCAAGCCATTGCGCTTTCGGCAAAACCACTTAAAATTAATTTAAGTTTATTTGGATAATGGGCTATATCGCCTATAGCATAAATGCCAGGACTTGAGCTTTGCATAGTACTTGGTTCAACTAAAATATGTTTTTTGTCTAAATTTAAGCCAAATTCTGCAATAGGACCAAGTTCCATAGCCAGGCCAAAAAAGGCTAATAATCTATCAGCCTGAACAGTTTTTTTATTGCCTTCTAAATCACTTAAGATAACTGCAGATATTTGTCCGTTATTACCTTCTAAGCTATCTAATTGATAAGGTATCGCTAATTCTATTTTTTTTGCCGCGACCAATTTTAATACTTGATCGTAACTTTCTGGAGCGCACCTAAATTTTGGTCTTCTATGAACTAAAGTAATTGAATTTGCCACTTCACTTAAACTTATTGCCCAATCAATTGCAGAATCTCCACCACCAGCAATTACTATATTTTTATTTCTAAAATCTTCTCTTTTTTGTACTAAATAAAACAGACTTTTTCCTTCATAATCTTCTATGTTATTAATTGGTGGTTTATTCGGGCCAAAAGCACCACAGCCAGCAGCTATTATAATTATCTTGGCTTTTATTTTTGTACCTTTATCAGTGGTAACTAAATGCTCAGTTTTATCAGTTTCAAGTTTGATTACTTTTTGTCCTAAATGATAAACTGGATGGAAAGGCTCTGCTTGTTTGCTTAAATTTTCAATTAAATCTTGGGCTAATATTTTTGGATGGGCTGGAATATCATAAATTGGTTTTTCTGGATAAAGGGCAGAACACTGACCGCCAATCATTTCTAAAGTATCTATGACATGGCAATGCATTTTTAGCATCCCGGCTTCAAAAATTGTAAATAACCCGGTAGGTCCGGCGCCAATAATGATTATATCTGTACTAAGAATTGTAGTATTATGGTTCATATTTTTCTATTATTAGTTTAATTTCTCTTGAAACGGGCTTAATTTAAGGGTAGTAAGATTAAATACATATTCATTATAGTATTATTATACGTACGTATATAAATATAAAACATATGGAAAATGTAATTTATAGGTAATTAGCTCATATATTCAAGTAGAAAATAGATGCAAGGTAATAGTAATAGTAGATTTTCTTGGCTGGATAATTACCCAGAAGGTATTTTGTGGGATGCAAAGATTGATGTTAGGCCAATTTATGACTTATTGGCTAGAACTACTGCTACTTATCCAAAAAATATCGCAATAGATTTTTTAGATAAAAAAATTAGCTATAGTTTGTTAAAAAAACTAGTTGATGATTTTGCTTTGGCTTTACAAAAAAAAGGTTTTAGCAAGGGTGATAAAATAGCCTTAATTTTACCTAATTGTCCGCAATTTGTAGTTGCCTATTATGCAATAACCAAAATAGGTGCAATAGTGGTTAATTGTAATCCACTTTATACCGAAAAAGAATTATCTAGCCAGCTTAAAGATTCTGATACTAAAGCGGTAATTACAGTTAATTTAGCTTTGATTTACAATAAAGTAATAAATTTACATAAAAATAAAATTTTTGAAAGTATAATAGTTAGTGATTTTGCTGAATATTTACCATGCTTAAAGTCATTTTTATTTAAATTATTTAAGTCGAAAGATTTAGTAAAAATTAATTTTACTGCGGATATTTTATCTTTCGAAAAATTATTAGCTGAACTTAAAAAATCAGATAAATTTTTACCGGCAGTTATAAATGCAAATGAAGATGTAGCGGTATTACAATATACTGGTGGCACTACTGGAGTATCTAAAGGTGCTATGTTAACCCATGCTAATATTTATGCCAATACTATACAAACCGGGATGTGGTTTGTGGGAGTAAAAGAGGGTAAAGAGATTATAGTTGGGGTATTACCGTTATTTCATGTTTTTGCCATGACGGTAATTATGAATCTGTCGATATCTAAAGGATGTGTAATGTTGCTGCATCCTAAATTTGATCTTAAATTATTACTTAAAGATATAATTAAGAAAAAGCCAACAGTTATGCCAGGAGTGCCTAGTCTTTTTGCAGCAATATGTCATTACCCTTTAATTAAAAAATATAACTTATCTTCGTTAGAAAGATGTATTTCGGGGGGTGCTCCGTTACTTCCTGAAGTTAAAAAAGAATTTGAAAAAATTACCGGCTGTACTTTAATTGAAGGTTATGGTTTAACTGAAACTTCTCCAGTAGTTAGTGCTAATCCTTTAAATGGTAAAAATAAAACTGGTTCTATTGGTTTGCCATTTCCGCAAACAATTATTGAAATTAGATCTATTGATGAAAAGGGGGAGTTATTGCCAATCGGTGAAGTTGGAGAATTATGTATTATGGGGCCTCAAGTAATGAAAGCTTATTATAAAGATGAAAAACATAGTGCAGAGATTCTTTGCCAAGGAGCTTTAAGAACTGGTGATGTTGGTTATATGGATAATGAGGGTTATTTTTTTATTGTGGATAGAATAAAAGATATGATCATTATAAATGGTTTTAATGTTTATTCAAAAGAAGTTGAGGTGGCTATATCTCTTCATCCGGCAGTATTAGAAGTTGCAGTTATTGGAATTAAAGATGAAAATAAAGGTCAAGCAGTTAAAGCCTGTATAGTTTTAAGACCAAATATGGAATTAACTAAACAACAACTTACTGCATTTTTAAAAGAACATTTAGTTAGATATAAAATTCCTACTTTAGTTGAGTTTAGAGATAAATTACCTAAAACTACAATTGGAAAAATTTCTAAAAAAGATTTGTAAAATTATGCTGATTAATATTTTTAAAAGATAGGAACAAAGGGCAATGACAAATGTATTTATAGCGTCGTATTTAAGATCGCCTTTCACCTTAGCCAATAAAGGTGAGTTAGCTACAGTAAGGCCTGATGAAATGTTAGGACAAGTAGTTAAAGAATTGGTTACTAGATCTAAAATAAATAGTGCTGATATTGAAGATTTAATTGCAGGCTGTGCATTTCCAGAAGGAGAGCAAGGCTTAAATATTGCCCGTCTGGCGATATTTTTAAGCGGATTACCTATTACGGTAGGTGGAGTTACTATTAATAGATTTTGTGGTTCATCAATGCAGTCTATTCATAATGCAGCTGCTAATATAATTGCAGGATGTGGTGAAGTTTATATTGCAGCTGGAGTTGAATCAATGAGCCGGATTCCAATGTCTGGCTTTAATCCTTTACCGCATCCAGGTCTTTATGAAAGATATCCTCAAAGTTATGAATCTATGGGAATTACCGCTGAAAATTTAGCTAATAAATATAAAATTAAGCGAAAAAATCAGGAGCAATTTGCTCTTCTTAGTCATCAAAAAGCGGCAAAAGCAATAGAATATGGTTATTTTAATGATGAAATTATCAGTATAAAATCTGAAACTAGTGAGATTAGTAAAGATGGCTGCATTAGATTTGATGCTAGTTTAGAAAATATGGCTAGTCTAAAACCAGCTTTTGATACCAAAGGTAGCGTAACTGCAGCAACATCGTCTCCATTAACTGATGGAGCCAGTGCTACTTTAATTTGCTCGGAAGCTTATGCGAAAAAAAATAATCTGGAACCATTAGCTAGAATTAAATCTTTTGCTATATCTGGTTGCGCACCAGAAATTATGGGTATAGGTCCGGTTGGTGCTACCAAAAAAGCATTAGCTAGGGCTAATCTTACTTTAAATGATATTGATGTTATTGAATTAAATGAAGCTTTTGCGGCACAAGCTTTATCGGTTATTGAAGAATTAAAATTAGATATGGCTAAAATTAATTTAGATGGTGGAGCAATTGCACTTGGCCATCCACTAGGCGCCTCTGGTGCTAGAATTACTGGCAAGGCGGCAATGTTACTTAAACGGCAAAAAGCTAAATATGCATTAGCTACAATGTGTATTGGTGGTGGTCAAGGAATAGCTACTATTTTGGAGGCAGTATAATATGACAGAAATAAAAAAAGTTGCAGTAATTGGTTCGGGAGTTATGGGTGCGGCAATTGCTGCCCACATAGCCAATAGTAATACTGAAGTTGTATTATTAGATATAGTGCCAAAAAACGCTAAAGATCGTTCGGTTTTTGCCAAAAATGCAATTGAAAAATTATTAAAGGCAGATCCTGCACCTCTAACTCATAAAAGAAAAGCTAAATTTATAACTCCAGGTAATTTAGAAGATGATCTAGCATTACTAAAAAATGTTGATTGGGTTATTGAGGCAGTTCTAGAAGATGTTGATATTAAAAGAAATCTTTATAAAATTTTACAGGTAAATTGTTCAGCAGATTGTGTGATTTCATCAAATACTTCCACCTTGCCATTAAAAACTTTATGTGAAGGTATGGATAGTAAATTTACACGTAGATTTATGATCACACATTTTTTTAATCCGCCACGTTATATGCGGTTATTTGAATTAATTACCACAAAAGATAATGATTCAAAATTAGTTAAAAAAATTGCTGATTTTGCCGATATTAATTTAGGTAAAGGTGTAGTTAATTGTAATGATACACCAGGATTTATCGCCAATAGGATTGGTTGTTTTTGGATGACTAAAGCAGTACTTACTGCAATTGAGCTTAAAATAACTGTTGAAGAAGCTGATAATATTTTATCAAAGCCAATTGGTGTTCCAAAAACTGGAGTATTTGGTTTACTTGATCTAATCGGTATTGATTTAATGCCTTTAATTGCCAAATCATTTAAACAAAATTTACCGGCCGATGATGCTTTCTTGCAAGTTTATAAAGAAGTAGATTTAATCACTAACATGATTAAAGATGGTTATACTGGGCGTAAAGGAAAAGGTGGCTTTTATCGTTTAAAAGAGGGGGGAGGCAAAAAAGAAAAAGAAGTTATAGATCTGCAAACTGGAGAATATTATCAGGCTCAAAGACCAAATGTTGCGGCGAGCGAAATTTCTCGGAAAAGCTTAAGGTTAATGTTTGAATATGATGATAAGGTGGCGCATTTTGCTAAAATAGTAATGCTACATGTACTTGCTTACACCGCATCACTTGTTCCTGAAATTGCAGCAAATATTACTGATGTAGATGAAGCAATGAAGCTTGGTTATAACTGGAAATATGGACCATTTGAATTAATTGACCGCTTAGGGGATGAAAAAATAAATGGCGTAGATTGGTTAATTGGGCAATTAGAAAAAGAAAAAATTGCGGTACCAAATTTGCTAATACAAGCCAAGGGTAAAAAACTTTATAATATAAAAGATAATAAACGTTTTTATTTAGATATAAAAGGCCAAGAGCAAGAAATCAAATTAGATCCAGCCGTCTTTATGTTGGCTGATAAAAAAATTGGTCAAAAACCTGTGCTTAAAAATCCTTCAGCAAGTCTTTGGGATATTGGCGATGGGATTTTGTGTTTAGAATATACTTCAAAAATGAATAGTCTTGATCCTTTAATTTTAGAGATGATTGAGAAGGCCACTAAAATAGTTAAAGAAGGTTATAAAGGTTTAGTTATAGCTAACGATGGGGAGAATTTTTCTATTGGTGCAAATATAGGAGTTTTATTATTTGCGGCTAATGTTGCTTCATATTCTCAAATTAAAGACATCATTAAAAAAGGCCAAGATGTTTATATGGGATTAAAATATGCTCCGTTCCCTGTGGTATGTGCGCCAGCTGGGATGGCTTTAGGGGGAGGTTGCGAAATTTTAATGCATGCTGATGCCATTCAAGCTCACATAGAAACTTATACAGGCCTTGTTGAAGTGGGAGTAGGTTTAATTCCTGGTTGGGGTGGTTGTAAAGAAATGATTTTACGTCATTTAGAATCAGAAACAGTAAAGCGCTTAAGTATTGCTAAAAAAGGTGGGATGTTTGCTTTAGCTGTAAAACAAGCTTTAGCCGGAGAGGGTAGTGCCTCATTGCGGCATCCAATTAATACGATTAATACTATGCCAGCAATTAGTAAAGCCTTTGAATATATTGCAACGGCAAAAGTTGCAAAGTCTGCAGAGGAAGCTAGAGATATGTTAATTTTGCGGGAAAAAGATGGCATTACCATGAACCGCAAAAGATTACTACCTGATGCTAAAGCTAAATGTTTAGAGTTAGCTAAAAACTATACTCCGCCTAAAGCTGCAGAATTAAAGTTACCGGGAAAAACTGCTTATGTAGCATTACAAATGGCAATTAGTTCCTTTGTAAAAACTGGTAAAGCCACTCCTTATGATCAGATAGTCTCTGATGCTTTGGCACATGTTTTAAGTGGAAATAATACTGATATTACAATTACTATAACTGAACAACAATTATTAGATTTAGAAGTAGAATTTTTTATGCAATTAATTAAAAATGAAGGCACATTAGATAGGATAGAAAATATGCTTGAAAATGGGAAGCCATTAAGGAACTAATTATGACAAAAAAATATAAGAAAAAAGTATTTTCTCGGCATTTTGTTAGAATATTAATTTTAGTAGCCTTAGCTATAGGATTTTCTTTCTTTGGAACTTCTGGCTGGTTTTTTGAATTATTTACTCATTTTGTTTTCCAATATTTAATAATTTTGGTGTTTCTTGCTATATGCTTATTATTTAGTCGAAGATATTTATGGATGTTTGTAGCAATTAGTTTAGCCTTTACCCAAATATTTAATTTATTACCTATGTGGCGAAAACCAACAACTGTAGCTAGTAGATTAATGAACTCAAAGGTCGATCATGTTTGTATTATGCAATATAATGTTGATCGAAAAAATGAGCATGTTAATGATATTGCTAAATGGATAGTAGATCATGCTGAAGAAGTTGATATATTAGTATTATTTGAAGTAACTGATAAATGGCAAGTGGCTATTGAAAGAGTTAAATGGTTATATCCTTATCATATTACGCAGGAAGTTAGGGGCGGAAGAAGTGTAATTGTTTTAAGTAAGTTATTGGTAGATGAATTAGAGATTCAAAAAATTAATCAAGAAAATTCAGCTATTGTGATTAGAGGTTCAACTTTAGATAATGATATACCATTTGTTTTATATGCTATTCATCCAGAATCACCAACTTTACCTGCAAAAGCCAAAAGTAGAAATAATTATGTGTTAGCGGCAAGTAAAAGTATCGCTAAAGAAAAATTCTTACATAAAATCCTTTTAGGTGATTTTAATATGACAAGATTTTCACCATATTTAAAGGAAGCGGAAAAAATAAGTGGCTTAAGAGATAGTTCAGAAGGTACGGGCTGGCATAGTAGTTGGCCGGCTTTTTTACCGAAAATATTTAATATTCCAATTGATGGAATGTTAATTTCAGATTGGATTATATCGGATAGTAAACAAACGGGTCCTGCTATAGGTTCTGATCATTATCCAGTAATTACTAATTTAAGTTTTGTTGTACCAGGTAAAGGGGAGTAAATTATCTTTAAAAAACTAGGAATAGTTTTTTAAGTATAAATAAGGAATAATCTATATTTGGGAGCGGCCCTATATATAGATTATGAATTCTTTTAAAATTTGCACTGGCAAATTTTAATTATAAAAAAATAACCCAGTGTTTTTTTGAAATTAGTTTATAAAGCTTGAGAGCCGCTCTCAGGATTTATAAACACAATATAAAACTAAAAAAAGATTTTCTTTAAAGCTTTTTTTAATGTTAATAAATGGGAGTAAATTATATGCCTATATTTAAAGGGCCAGTTCGGGATTTTGATTTTGTTTTAAACGAATTATTAAAAGTTACCGATTATAAACATCTACAAGGTTTTACTGATATTGATAGTAATTTAATTAGTGCTATTTTAGATGGTGGATCTAAATTATGTGAAGAAGTTTTATTTCCTTTAAATCAAACTGGTGATAAAGAGGGGTTAAAATTTGAAAATGGCAAAGTCACTATGCCTAAAGGTTTTAAAGAGGCTTATAAAACTTATACAGAATCTGGGTGGACGAGTTTTACTTGTAATCCGGAATATGGAGGACAAGGGCTACCTGAAGTTTTAAACATGCCAATGATTGAAATGATTTGTTCAGCTAATCTTTCTTTTGGTATGACGCCAGGTTTAACCCATGGGGCTTATAATGCCGTTAATCTACATGGAAGTGACGAAGTTAAAAGAAAGTTTTTACCTAAATTAATTGATGGTAGTAATACTGGCGTTATGTGTTTAACCGAACCGCAATGTGGTACTGACTTAGGATTAATCACTACTAAAGCTACCCCCAATAATGACAATACTTACTTAATTACCGGCTCTAAAATTTTTATCTCCGCAGGTGAGCAAGATTTGAGCCAAAATATTATCCATTTAGTTTTAGCCAAATTACCTGATGCACCAGCAGGGGTTAAAGGAATCAGTTTATTTTTAGTACCCAAAATTTGGGTTAATGATGATTTAAGTTTGGGACAAGCCAATGGAGTTACTTGTGGATCTATTGAACATAAAATGGGAATCCATGCGTCCCCTACTTGTGTAATGAATTATGAAAATGCTAAAGGCTATTTAATTGGTGAAAAACATAAAGGTCTTAAGGCTATGTTTACCATGATGAATGAGGCTAGACTTTATGTCGGGGTACAAGGTTTGGGGCTAGCAGAAGTTTCTTACCAAAATGCGGTTAATTATGCTAAAGAAAGATTGCAAGGCAGAGATTTAAAAGGGCCTAAATATCCGGATAAAAAAGCTGATCCTTTAATTGTGCACCCGGATATTAAACGAATGCTTTTAACTATGCGAAGCTTTACTGAAGGTGCGCGAGCTTTAGCCTTAGATACGGCATTACATATTGATATTTCAAAAAGGCATCAAGATCCAAAAGCACAAGAAGAAGCAGAAAATTTTGTTAATTTTATAACTCCTATCTTAAAAGCTTATTTTACTGATATGGGTTTTGAGATGACCAATATGGGCATGCAAATTTATGGTGGTCATGGTTATATCACTGAATATGGCATGGAACAATATGTAAGGGATGCTAGAATTGCCCAAATTTATGAAGGTGCGAATGGTATTCAAGCTTTAGATTTAGTAGGGCGAAAATTAGCTAAAAAAGCTGGCCGTTATTTAAGGAGTTTTTTCCATCCCGCAACTAAATTTGTTGCAGATAATAAAGAAAATCCTGAAATGGCTGAATATACCAAGTCACTTCATGCTGCGCTTAAAAATGCTCAACAAGCAAGCCTATGGGTAGCAGCAAATGGTATGGCTGATCCTAATGAGGCGGCGGCAGTATCGGTTGATTATTTACGCTTAATGGGAATAGCCGTTTTTGCTTTTTATTGGGCTAGAATGGCAAAAATTGCACTTGAGGCTATAAAAAATAAAACTGCTGATGAAAAATTTTATCAAGCAAAATTAGTTACCGCTAAATTTTTTATGAAAAAAATAGTTCCCCTGCAATATGGCTTACTTGCGGCAATAGTTGAGGGCAGTAAGCCTATTATGGCTGCAACTGAGGAGATGCTTTAAAATTAAATTCTTTTTGGTAATTTTGTCGTTGAAGTTTACTAAAGCTGTCCTTAACGTTGAAGAATACGCTCTAGGTATCTTTAAGTAACCTTCGCCTAAAAATTTCTCAAAAAGAATTTAATTTTGCTTTGTGAAATACTATATAATTAACAGTTTAACTAAAAATGGGTCACGGTGCCCTCCTTTATCCTACAAAATATGAAATTTCGGGATAAATGGGAACCGTGATGACGTCGAGTGGAGCTTTTTACGTAGAGAAGAGCAGTAATTCAAAAAGTCTGGGGTACTATGACCTAAAATATGTTATAATGATTCATATCTTACTCCGTCATTAATTTTTTCTATTCCTATATCTGATAAACTTGATGTAGGCCCGGTATTCCCTTTTTCAGTAACTGCATTAGAAAGCTTTAATTCTTCTAATTTTCTTTTACTAGCTACAAAATCCTCAATTTTTTTTATGAGACTTCCAAAACATTCTGGTTTAAATATATCTGGACTTTTGGCAGTCAGCTTTTTCTCGTATTCTTCTCTATTTGTTATACGAACAAAAACCTTATTTAAGGCATCTAAAGCTTTATGATGATTCTGGCGATTATCTAACATTGAAATTTTTGTTTTATTTATTTCGGTTCTATTTAGTATGCAATTAATAGCTTTTAGAGTAGTTTCATCAATATTATATTTTTCAAATTCTAGAAAAATATTTTTTAGGTGCGCTAGGCATGGATGTTAAGTAGGTGGTGAAAGTCCACTATGGGCCCTTTTA
>CAYZBM010000027.1:0-22539 GCA_964476705.1 uncultured Rickettsiales bacterium
TTGGAGGGTGGTCCCCCCATGTTCAGACAGGATTTCACGTGTCCCGCCTTACTCAAGAATTATACTATTTTCTACCCATACAGGACTATCACCTTTTATAGTCGTTCTTTCCATAACGTTTTGGTTCTTATAGTATAACTACTGGCCTGGTCTGCGTTCGCTCGTCACTACTAGCAGAGTCTCGTTTGATTTCCTTTCCTCCGGCTACTTAGATATTTCAGTTCACCGGGTTAGCTTTAATTGCCTATGTATTCAGCAACTAATACTACATAAATGTAGTGGGTTTCCCCATTCAGAGATCTTCGGATCAAAGGATATTCGCACCTCCCCGAAGCTTATCGCAGCGTATTACGTCTTTCTTCGCCTGCAACTGCCAAGGCATCCACCAAATGCCCTTAAAATGCTTAATTTGCATTATCTTCAATGTCATATGCAGAACTAAAATTGCACACTCATAAATCACAAAGCACATCCAACATCAATCTTATTTGATGCGGTTAGTATCCCACTTTCTTATTATTTTTCTTTAAGTCACTAGAACAATCAATAAAGACTGTTTTTCGTGATTAAATATATAAAGAAAATGCTTTATAGGATATTTCTAATTATTATCACATTCACAATTTCAAAGAGCCTTAGCCGCTAGAGATTTACATCTTTTAATGTGTATCCCTGTTGGCCGGGTCGTTGCTTATATGACTTGTTTCACTTCAAGTCAATAGACATTTTAAAAAAAATTTAAAAAACTTTCAAAAATCTCTATAAACCAACCTATATAAGCCTTATAACTTACTATTATATATTAATTTTCCTAGAAATTTAAAATTTTTTATATTATTTAATATTTTTTTACCTATAAAGCTTTAAAGGTGAATTTGGTCAAAAATAATCAATTAATAACACTCAACCTCTATAAAAATTATATATAAGGAATAAAAATAAATGGCAGGTCATTCGCAGTTTGCTAATATAAAACATCGTAAAGCCGGGCAAGACGCCAAAAAAGCAAAGTTATTTACTAAACTTGTCCGCGAAATTCAAATCTCAGCAAGTACTGGATCTGTTGACCCTGGATTTAATCCCCGGTTAAGAAACGCTTTAAGTGCAGCACGCAAAGCCGGCGTCCAAAGGGATCGTATAGAAACCGCAATAAAAAAAGCCACTGGCGAAATAGCCGGAAATAACCTTGCCGAAATTCGTTATGAAGGTTATGGCCCAGGCGGCGTGGCTATAATAGTTGAAGCTTTATCGGACAACCGCAATCGCACAGCTTCTGAAGTTAGAACTGCTTTTACTAAATATGGTGGCGCACTAGGCGAAACTGGCTGCGTAAATTTTATGTTCGATAAAGTTGGGATTATTGAATATAAAAAAGAAGTTGCAAATAATGACGAAATATTTGAGGCAGTAATTGAAGCCGGTGCCGACGATGTCGAATCTGATGATAGTTTTCACTATATAACCGCATCGCCAGATAATTTTGGTACTGTTCGCGATATATTAGCAAAAAAATATGGCGATCCAGAAACTGCTAAATTAACTTGGCGAGCTAAAGAATCAAATGCTCTTAATAAAGAAGCTGCCGAAACAATCCTAAAATTAGTAGATGCATTAGAAGATAGTGACGATGTTCAAGAAGTAATTGGTAACTTTGTGATCTCTCAAGAAATATTAGATGCGATAGATAAATAATCTACTCTAAGTGAATTGCTAAAGATTGACTTGGTCTATTAAGTAATAATATAAACAATTTAGGGTGAAAACAAAGTAACCCTAACTTGTTTTATCAAATTTAAGCATTTAGCTAATTAAAAACTTTAATATAAGTTATATATTATGACTATAGTTTTAGGAATAGATCCAGCCTTAGGCACAACTGGTTGGGGGATTATAAGATCTATCGCTAATAATATTAGTTATATTGCTTCAGGAACTATAAAAACTAATAATAAAAATTCTCTAGCTATAAGAATTCATCAAATTCACCAAGAAATAACCGAAATTATAAATATCTATAAACCCCAACATTGCGGTATTGAAGAAACCTTTGTAAATAAAAATCCCTTATCCTCACTAAAATTAGGTCACGCAAGAGGCGCTTTAATATTATCTACACAAGTCGCGCAAATTCCTATTGGCGAATATCCAGCGAATTTAGTAAAAAAATCTATAGTTGGTAATGGCCACGCCACAAAAGATCAAATGATTATGATGGTAAATCAATTATTGCCCAAAGCAAATATAACTTATGAAGATGAAGCCGACGCTTTAGCTATTGCTATTTGTCATGCAAGTTATATAAATTCTCCCTATAGGAATTTTTAATATATAGTAATATAGAGTTTGAATTATGATTGGTAAATTAAAAGGTATTATAGATACTATCTCTGAAGATCATATTATAATCGATGTAAATGGAGTTGGTTACGTAGTTTTTTGTTCTAGGTTAACTATTTCGCAAGTTGAGAATCAAAAAACTCAAGTATCCTTACTTATCGAAACTCATGTTAGAGAAGATCATATTCATTTATATGGTTTTGCTAGCTTTGAAGAAAAAAATCTATTTTTACAATTAACTAAAGTAAATGGTGTGGGCAATAAACTAGCCATAGCTATGTTGTCAGCCTTATCACCAACTCAAATTATCACCGCAATTCATGCCGGAGATAAAGCAGTTTTAACTTCAGCTCCAGGTGTTGGCGCTAAACTTGCGGCCCGCTTAATTACCGAATTAAAAGATAAACTTGATAAAAGCTTAAGTCTAAGCTCGCAAAATATTTTTGGTAGCCAAGCCAATGCACCAAGAGACAATACTACTGATGCAATTTCAGCTTTAGTTAATTTAGGATATAATAGATCTGATGCTTATATGGCTGTAAATAAAGCCTTAAGTAGCAGAGATAACCCGGATATTGACGAGTTAATTAAATATAGCTTAAAAGAACTAGCTCATTAATTTTAATTTTGCTTCAAATTATTAAAAATAATTATTAAATCACCATAGATAAAATATAAATTCCATGTCCGAATCAAGAATTATCGATCCTAATATCTTATATGAGCAAGATGAAGAAGATAGTCTTATACCTTCATTACGCCCGCAATATTTAGATGATTTTATCGGGCAAACCCAAGCAAAAAGTAATTTGAAAATTTTTATCGATGCTGCTAAAGCTAGATCAGAAGCCATAGATCATATTTTACTTTATGGACCTCCAGGCTTAGGTAAAACTACTATCGCACAAATTATTGCCAAAGAACTAGGCGTAAATTTTCGAGCAACTTCAGGTCCACTTTTAACCAAAGCTGGAGATTTAGCTGCGATATTAACCAATTTACAAGAAAAAGATGTTTTATTTATCGATGAAATCCATAGATTAAATCCAACTGTTGAAGAAGTTTTATACCCAGCATTAGAAGATTTTAAATTAGATTTAATAATTGGCGAAGGACCTGCAGCTAGAACTATTAGAATTGATCTTAAACCTTTTACTTTAGTTGGAGCTACCACCAGACTTGGACTTATTTCTAATCCATTGCGCGATCGATTTGGTATACCTACCCCATTACGTTTTTACGAAATTGACGAATTATTACAGGTAATTGAGCGAGCAGCCAGAATACTAAATGCAAGACTTGATCAAACCGGAGCCTTAGAAATTGCTAAACGTTCTAGGGGAACTCCACGTATTGCACTAAGACTCTTAAGAAGAGTTAGAGATTTTGCTGCTATCGAAAATAATGGCTATATTAATAAAGATATGGCCGATAGCGCTTTAGTTAGATTAGAAGTAGACGAAGCAGGATTAGACAATGCTGACCGTAGATATTTAAAATTTATTGCCGAAAAATATCAAGGCGGACCTGTGGGTATAGAAACTATTTCCGCCGGATTATCCGAGCAACGAGATGCAATTGAAGAAACTATCGAACCTTTTTTACTGCAAAAAGGCTTTATTCAAAGAACATCAAGGGGTAGAGTATTAACTATTCACGCCTTTAAACATATTGGGGCAGCCTTACCGAGGCCCATGGCAATACAATTAGATTTACTGGAGGAGTTAAATGGCCGAGAAAATATATAAAAGTGAATATAGAGTTTATTACGAAGATACGGATGCTGGCGGCATAGTATATTATGCTAATTATTTAAAATTTGCTGAACGCGCCCGTACAGACTTATTAAGAGACTTAGATATTTCTCAAGTTAATCTAGCTAAAGATCCTGGAATTATCTTTGTAGTTAAAACCGTGGAGATAGATTATCTTAAACCCGGTCGCCTTGATGATTTATTGAATATAGAAACTACAATAACTCATATAGGCAAGGCTAGTATCCATTTTAAGCAAGAAGTTTTTGCCAATAATCAAAAACTAGCCAGCATGATGATTATAGTTGTTTGTATTAACCATAATTTTAAACCAACCCCAGTACCTGATTATATTAGGAATAAAATTTAAGTGTTAGACTGCTGTTATCCTAAAAGTACTTGGAGGAGTAGTATAAACACTATCTATCTTTGTATAAGGGGAAATTGTCTCATTAACCTCTTTTAGCCCAGAAGCTAAAACATCTTTATACTCAGAAAATCTACTAGTTTTATTTTTACTTGCCTTATAAATACTTTCTAGTTGTAAGATAGCTTCATAATAACCGAGTCCATAGGGCTTATGTTTGGCAGATTCTACTAATTTTTCTATACCTTTTTTTATTGATTCATCTTTTCTTAAATAAGTAATAGCTTCCTGATATAAGCTATATTTTTTATTTCCTGCTTCTTCCTCATAAGTACTTAAATTCATAGAAAAGGGAAGTTTTTTGGCTAACTCGCTTGCTTTATGATCAGCTGCTTTTTGTTCTTTTGTTTCTTCTGGACCTGCTTTTCTTAATCTACTATCTTCTTTTATTGTACGTCCATTTGCCATAATTAATCTCCTAATTTTCACAGTCATTAAAGAGTTAATGGTCTTAGAGATTTAATTTATTATGTCAAATAAAAATATAGGATAAATTAAATTGCTTAAATTTAGCGTGAACGAAAATAAAGCCAGACTATCACTAAAAATCCTATTAGCCCTATAAATAATATTATTGTAAAAAACATATACATAGCATATCCAGCTTTATTTGCCGCCTGCTGTTGAGCTTGTATTTTTTGCTGTCTTTGCTGCTCAATTTGCTGCGGAGTTAGCGGCTGATTATTTTTTTTATCATCATTCATTCCCAGTATTTTTTTTATGGCACCCACAAAATCCCATTCTTGGAATTCTTTCGCATTTACATAATCTTTTAAGGTATTTACTTTCTGCTCTACTTCATAAGGTATAGCATAGGCCGAGAGTGAGAATGTAAAAAATAATAAGATGGTAAGAATAATTTTCATAAAAACCCAATAAATAATCTAGTGGTTTAATTTTTATTAGATAATAATCAAAATTAAATAAAACACTATCTCTTTTAATTAAGCAAAGTTACTACTCCAAAAATAGCAAATATAAGTGCGGCTATAATATGAATTAAACGCATTGGAAGCTTGTCTGCAAATTTATTACCAATAAAAACGGCTGGTATATCAGCAATTAACATACCCAGTGTTGTTCCTATAACTACATAAATAATGGAAGAATAATGTGCGGCTAGAGCTATAGTTGAAATTTGAGTTTTATCGCCAATTTCTGCCAAGAAAAAAGTTATAAAAGTCGCGCCAAAAACTCCGAAATGACTAGCTATTTTAGTTTCTTCTTCTTCTATTTTATCCGGGATTAATGTCCAAATAGCCATAGCTATAAATAAAACACCTAAGATTATTCGCATAATTTCAGGACTAATAAATTTAGTTAGTAATGCACCAAAAACACCCACAATCCCATGATTAATTATAGTCGCCAATAATATACCAAAAATAATTGGTAGCGGTTTTTTAAATCTGGCGGCAAGTATAAGAGCTAATAATTGAGTTTTATCGCCAATTTCGGCTAAAGCAACCACAGATGTTGAGATAAGAAGAGCTTCCATATAAAATAAACTTTCAAAAAAGCCAGCAAGAAAACAAATCAACCACTACGTCTACCCTGGCTTTTTTTAAAAAAAAGCAGACGTAATAGTCGATAGTCTCGCAAAAACTTTCAAAAAAGTCTGCTTACGCCATGATTTTCAAAAAAAATCAAGTATGTTGACGTAAACCCTATAAAAATAATAGGTAGCTACTCCCTAAAGAATATAGAAGATATATAACATAAGATCGAAATATATGTCAATCTAATGTAACCGTCCAAGCTGGGTAAAAATTGCAACTTCAGATAACGCTCCATCTACTAATAGTGTACTAGGCACCGTAGGATTTCCCATGTCCCCCCTCATAAAACCTCTTCGTTGTAGCGCTTGCACTACACTTTCATGTATTTCCCTACTCGGTCTTCTACCTATTTCTTCTGTAGTCGACCCCAATTATTCCCAGCGGAAATATTTCCGACATATCTTGGTCATCCATAATCTCAACCTATTTAAAATAGAGCTAAATAATTTAGTTTTATAACCTATACTGTTAAATCTAACAAGAATTTATCTACTATAATTGTTATCCTAACAATGCAAATATGCAAATAAGAGGATTAATAAAAATATGTAATAATTAGTTTATTAACTAGACTCTCTTCTTTTAAAAACCTTACTTCTCTCCAATTAAATCAACTTTCCCCTTGCATAAAGCAAAGAATTGCTCTATTTCATCCCTTCACTTTAAGATTTATCTTTAAGGTTTTTAGGTTTCTCCGAGGCTATATTAATGGCATGCCTGGAGGACCATTTAGTAATTATTATATTTTATAAGAGGAAAAAATGCCAAAATTAAAGACCAAAAGTAGCGTTAAAAAACGCTTCAAATTTACCGCAACTGGTAAAATTAAACATAAGCCTTCTGGCAAAAAGCACGGAATGGTTAAACGTAGCAAAAAATTCATCCGCAATATGCGTGCTATGGCCTTGTTATGTGTTGCTGACGAAAGAATCGTAAAGCTATTCTTTAGCAGACCTAAGAAAAAATAATTAATCTTAACATACATATAATAGGAGTATCCATATGGCTCGTGCAGTAAGTGGAAAAGTTTCAAAAAATCGTCATAAAAAAATATTAAAATTAGCAAAAGGCTATAGAGGTCGTTCAAGTACTTGTTATAGAGTTGCTATTCAGAAAGTAGAAAAAGGTTTACGTTATTCATATCGTGACCGTAGAGCTAAAAAACGTGATTTTAGAGGTCTATGGATCCAAAGAATTAATGCAGCAGCACGTGAGCATAATCTTACTTACTCTGAATTTATCAACGGTATCAAATTAGCTAATATTGGTCTTGACCGTAAAATTTTAGCAAATATAGCTATGACAGATCCAACTGCTTTCGCAGTAATTGTTGAGCAAGCAAAAACAGCATTGGCTAAAGTACAAAAATAATTTACTTTGTATTTTTATAGTTAATTGTTAGCAAATCAGCGATTTACTATTGATCAAATTTTATATAAATGCCCCCCTGAAACAAGTTCAGGGTATGCAGCATGATAAAAATGATTGGTAATTACAATATTTATAAGTAAATCATTTCTTGCTCTGCTATATTTATGCTTTAAAAATTAGAGGCAATACGTTATTCATTATTCGTATTGCCTTTTTTTTAATATAATTAATTATCGGAATGTATAAGTTGTGAATAACGAACTAGATCTTATCAAAAATGAAGCCAAAAAATTAATTACTGAAGCCTTAAGTACTAATAATCTTGAGGAAATAAGAATTAATTATCTAGGAAAAAGCGGTCGTATAACTTTAGAAATGCAAAAATTAGGCCAATTACCTAAGGAAGAGCGTAAAGATTTTGGTGCTAAAGTAAATTTAGTCAAACAAGAAATTACTCAAATTCTTGACGAAAAGAAAATTTTTTTACAAGCTAAAGAGCTTGAAGAAATTTTACAAAAAGAACAGATCGACGTAACAATTCCTGAAAGGCCTTACAACAAAGGTAATATTCATCTAATCAGTAAAGTGATTGATGAATGTGTAGCAATATTTGAAAAAATGGGTTTTTCTAGCCAATTTGGTCCGGAAATTGAAGATGATTTTTTTAATTTTACTGCCCTTAACGTCCCTAAAAACCACCCAGCCCGTCAAATGCAGGATACTTTTTATTTAGGAGATAAACTTCTAAGAACCCATACTTCTTCGGTACAAATAAGAGCAATGCAAAATAATAAACCACCTTTTAAGTTTATAGCGCATGGCAGAGTATTTAGAAGTGATTATGACATGACTCATACTCCGATGTTTCATCAAATTGAAGCCGTGTATGTCGATACTATAGGTAGCGTAAATATGGGCCATCTAAAGGGTTGCCTATATGATTTTTTAAGTGAATTTTTTGCAATACCAAATATTCCAATCAGATTTAGGCCGTCATTTTTTCCATTTACTGAACCATCTGCAGAAGTTGATATTGGTTATGAAAAAAACGGCACGCAAGTAATTATCGGCAAACAAGATAAATGGTTAGAAATATTAGGCTGCGGCATGATTCACCCTAATGTACTTGAAAATGTAGGAATTGATTCTACTAAATATCAAGGCTTTGCTTTTGGCGTTGGAGTTGAAAGATTAGCTATGCTTAAATATGGCGCTCCAGATTTACGCGCATTTTTTGATAGCGATGTTAGATGGCTCAATCATTATGGCTTTGGCCTCTAAAAAAACATAAGGAGTCCTTTAAATGAAATTTACCTTGTCTTGGTTAAAAGAATTTTTAATTACTAATGCTAGTTTAAAAGAAATAGCCGATAAACTTACAGATATTGGCCTTGAAGTTGAATCTTTAAGTGATAAACAAAAAGAATTAGACCCATTTATTATTGCCAAAATCATCAAATGCGACAAACATCCTGAGGCTGATAAATTAAATATTTGCCAGGTGCAAAATGGCAAAGAGACTATACAAATTGTTTGTGGTGCAAGTAATGCTAGGGCCGGAATTTATGTAGTACTAGCTCCTATTGGAACTTTAATTCCAGCTAATGCTTTAAAGATAAAAGCCTCTAAAATTCGCGGAATAGATAGTTTTGGCATGCTTTGTTCTGCTGAAGAATTAGGAATTAAAGCTGAAAATGATGGTATTGTTGAACTTGAACTTACCGATAATGATATTGGCAAAAAATTTATTGAGATTTACCAAGATGATCCGGTTATCGATATTAATATAACTCCTAATCGTGCTGATTGTTTAGGAGTTTATGGAATTGCAAGGGACTTAGCTGCAAGCGGACTTGGCACTTTAAAGCCACTAGAAATAGAAGAGAAAAAAGAAAAAATTAGTTCTCCTATTACAGTTACCATAGAAGAAAAAAATCTATGCTTAAGCTTTATAGGCCGTTATTTTAAGAACATTAATAATAAGCCTTCACCTAAATGGCTAAAAGAGCGTTTAGAGGCCGTTGGGGCCAAATCTATCTCTGCTATAGTTGATATCACTAATTACATATCTTTAAGCTATGCACGCCCCTTACATGCTTATGATGCCGATAAATTATCTGGCAATTTAACAGTGGCTTTAGCTAAAGATAAAGAAAGTTTTTTAGCACTTAATGGTAAAACTTACGAATTAGATAATTCAATTTTAACTGTTAGAGATAATAATGGAGCTGTAGCTATTGCCGGAATTATTGGCGGCGAAAATAGCTCTTGCTCTTTAGATACCAAAAATATCTTCTTAGAAATTGCTTTATTTGCTAAAGATATAGTAATAGAAAATGGTCGAAAACTAGATATATTAAGTGATTCAAGAGCTAGATTTGAGCGCGGAGTTGATGCTAATTTTTTAAATTCAGCAATGAGCTTAACTACAAAATTAATTACTGAAATTTGTGATGGCGAAGTAAGTAATGTAATTAGCCAAGGACAAAACCAAGTTCCACTACTAGAAATAAATTTTGATTATAATAATGTAGAAAATTTAACTGGCCTAAAAATAGCTAAACTAGAGATGCAGAAAATTTTAGCGAATTTAGGATTTAAAGTTAATGATAACCAAATAACTATTCCAAGCTGGCGCCATGATATTCAAATAGAAGCTGACTTAGTTGAAGAAATCGCGCGAATTTATGGTTATAATAATTTACCCCTATATAAAATAGATAATCAAAAACAAACTAAAGAGTCCGTAAATAATTTACAAAATATTAGCAAATCTTTACGCAATAAAATGGCGGCTCTAGGTTTAAATGAGGCCATAACTTGGTCCTTTATGTCTAGTAGAAAAGCTAACTTATTTACTTCCATAAATACTAATTTGATTATAAGTAATCCAATTAGTAGTGAACTTGATTATTTAAGACCAACTATTATTCCTAATTTACTTGAGGCTGCAACCAGAAACAATAATCGTGGTTTTGCAGATTTAGGATTATTTGAAATTGGCCGAATATTTAAAGGTACTAACCCAGAAGAACAAATTTTAAGTATTGCTGGAATTAAAACTGGTAAAGCCGTTACTCGAAACCCCCATGAACCAGCGCGTGACGTTGATGTTTTTGACTGCAAACAATTAGCTTCGGTCGTGTTAGACAAGTGGAACCTAAACTTTGACAGCGTAAAAATCGATAATAGCGCCCCTAATTATTATCATCCAGGAAAAAGTGCTGAGCTAAAATTAGGCAATAAAATTATAGGTTATTTCGGCGAAATACATCCAACTATTACTAAAGAATTTGGCTTGGATATAAAAGCTGTTGCTTTTGAAATATTTTTAGATAATCTGCCGGCACAAAAAGAAAAAACGACAACTAAAAAGAATTTAATATTATCGGATTTTCAAGGTTCAAAAAGAGATTTTGCTTTTATCATTGATAAACAAGTAAAAGCTTTGGAGATCATAAAAAAAATTAAAAAAGTAAATCCTGAACTTATTGAAGATGTTTGTTTATTTGATATTTATACTGGAAAAAATATTGAAGATAATAAAAAATCCATAGCTATTTCTGTAGCACTCAGGGCTCTGGATCGTACACTTAACGAACAAGAATTAGAGAATGTAAGTAAGAATATAATTTCAAGCATCACTGAGCTTGGTGGCAATTTAAGATAAAGAAAAAAAATATGACCGAAAATAATTTATCCGATCTATCGCATATCCGTAATTTTGCAATTATCGCCCATATCGACCATGGCAAATCAACTTTAGCCGACAGGTTAATTGAAACTTGTGGCGGCTTAGAAGCCAGAGAAATGACTAAACAAGTTTTAGATTCAATGGAAATTGAACAAGAACGCGGCATAACTATTAAGGCGCAAACTGTTCAGCTTAAATACAAAGCTTTGGATGGCAAAAATTATATTATTAATTTGATGGATACTCCAGGACATGTCGATTTTGCTTATGAAGTGAGTAGATCTTTGGCCGCTTGTGAGGGATCAATATTAGTAGTGGATGCAACGCAAGGTGTAGAAGCACAAACTTTAGCCAATGTTTATCAAGCAATAGATAATAACCACGAAATAATTCCGGTATTAAATAAAATAGATTTACCCGCTGCTGACCCTGATCGTGTAAAACAACAAATTGAAGATGTTATTGGTTTAGATACTAGTAATGCTGTGGAAATATCAGCTAAAACTGGCCTTGGAATTAAAGATGTCCTAGAAGCTATTGTAAAATATTTACCAGCTCCTAAAGGTAATATCAACGCTCCACTTAAAGCTTTGCTTGTTGATAGTTGGTATGATCCATATTTGGGGGTAGTAATTCTAATTAGAGTGATTGATGGCTCGATAAAAAAAGGGCAAAAAATCCGCATGATGCGAGTTGGAGCTACTTATCAAGTTGACAATGTTGGTATTTTCACACCAAAGAAAACTATGGTAGCAGATTTAAAAGCTGGCGAAGTAGGATTTTTAACTGCAGCAATTAAACAAGTTGCTGATTGTAAAGTTGGAGATACTATCACTTTAGATGCCAATCCTTGCGCTGAAGAACTTACCGGTTTTAGACCTAATCTACCTGTAGTATTTTGTGGATTATTCCCGGTAGAATCAGGATCTTTTGACCATTTAAGAGACTCATTAGAAAAATTAAGATTAAATGATGCAAGTTTTGAATTTGAGATGGAAAGCTCAAGCGCTTTAGGCTTAGGTTTTAGATGCGGATTTTTAGGTCTTTTACATTTAGAAATTATTCAAGAACGACTAGAGAGAGAATTTGATCTTGATTTAATAACTACGGCCCCTTCGGTAGTTTATAAAATTCATATGCGTAATGGCGATATTATAGAAATGCATAACCCATCTGATATGCCAGATCCAGTTAAAATTGATCATATAGAAGAGCCTTGGATTGAAGCAACTATAATGACTCCAGATGATTATTTAGGAAATATTCTAGCTCTTTGTACCGAAAAAAGAGGAATTCAAAAAGAACTAACTTATGTTGGTAATAGAGTAATGCTAATTTATAAATTACCATTAAGCGAAGTGGTTTTTGATTTTTATGACCGGTTAAAATCTTGTTCTAAAGGTTATGCAAGTTTTGACTGGCATGTTTCTGATTATCAAGACGGCGACATGGTTAAATTAAGTATATTAGTGAACTCAGAGCCCGTAGATGCTTTAGCTATTATGACTCATAGAGCAAGATCTGAAAATCGCGGCAGACAGCTTTGTACTAGACTTAAAGAACTAATTCCGCAACAAATGTTTAAGATCGCTATTCAAGCTGCAATTGGTGGCAAAATCATCGCCAGAGAAACTGTTAGCGCCTTACGTAAAGATGTGACTGCTAAATGTTATGGTGGCGATATAAGCCGTAAAAGAAAGCTCCTTGATAAACAGAAAAAGGGTAAAAAGAAAATGCGAAATATTGGTAATGTGGAAATTCCACAAAGTGCCTTTATTGCAGCATTGAAGATTGGGGATGATTAGAGGTCCTGTAAAAATATAGCCGTTAAAGCTTGCGGTTACCTAAATTTTTTATAGATCCCAGACTAAATCTGGGATATGCAGAATCATAGCAATGATTTATGTAAGTAAATAAAGTGGAAAATCATTGCTTGATCTGCTATATTTTTTAACCGCTTAAATAATAAAAAATATGGCCAAATATTTTAATATAACCCACTCACCTTTTCTTAAAGAACTAGCCTGCTTTGTTATAGAGCAATATCAAGATAAGCCCGAAGAAATAAGTAACCTTATAATCTATTTAGATAATAGAAATCTATGTAATGAATTTACCCAAATATATTTATCGCTAATAGCTAATAAAGCAGCTCTTTTACCGAAAATGGAAGCCCTAGATAATCTCGATGCTAAAGAGGCAATATTTTATTTAAATTGCACTAGTAAAGAGCCTAGAAAATTTCCTGAAACTTTATCCAAAACTAAAGAAAAGCTATTATTAACTAAATTAATTATAAAATGGGCTCAGGAAAAAAAATTACAAAATAATATTTCAATAAAGCAAGCCGCGCTAATTGCGAATAACTTACTCACATTTTTATCCACAATTAAAGAACAGAATATTACGCAAGAAGATTTACTTAAAATAATACCCTTAGATTTTCATAATAACTGGCAGGAAACTGTAGGCTTTTTAAGCATAATTATAACTAAATGGCCAGAATTATTAGCCGCAAAAAATCTTATAAGCGCAGATAATCAAAAAAAAGAATTATTATTAATCTTAAGTGATTTTATTTACCAAGACATCAACAAACAATCTGCAATAATTTATGCTGGAACTATAAATTCAACCAATGGTAGTTTATTGTTGGCTATATCTAACCAAGAAAGACATTTTATTATTTTTCATTTGCTGGATAAATATGTAGATGAAAAACAATGGAATTTAATTAGCGAAATCCATCCGCAATATGAATTTAAAAATTTTCTAAATAATATAAAAAAATCTAGAAATGATATTATTGATTATAAGTCCCAATCAGAAAATAGTTCGCGAGGAAAACTTTTATCTTATTTAATGTATAGTCCTGAAGAAACCAAGCTTTGGCACGAAATACAAGATATTTCAGAAAATGATATTAAAAATCTAAAATATATTGAATGCGAATCAGAAAATCAGGAAGCTGAAATAATTGCCTTATATTTACGTTATTATATTAGTCAAAATAAACAAAAAATTGGGTTAATTACCAGCGATGAATTTTTACTTAAAAAAGTAAAAAGTTTTCTAAAAAAATGGGATATAGCCCCAAATGAAGAGAATGCTCTAAATTTAACGCCACAAATTATGTTGATGCGGCTTATTTGTAGTTATATCGACAAGCCTAATTCAGCTAAATATTTACTTAGCTTACTAAAGCATCCTTTAGTTAATCTCGGGTTTAATTATTTTACTTACGCTAATTTATTAGCCAAACTTGAAACTAGATTATTGGTTGGTATAAGCTTAAAAGAAGGCTTAGAGGAGTTAATTACTCGCGCGCAAAATTTAGGCGATAGCGAACTTACAGATTTTATTATAAAAATAAAATCTTCTTTAGAAAATCTTCTAACAATTAGAGAAAACAAATCTTATTTAAAAGATTGGCTAAATTCACACTTAGCTTGCGCTTTTAATCTTTGTCATAATGAAGAAGCCAGCGGAAAAGATCAATTTTATAAAAATACCGCCAAGGATGAATTAAATAATTTTTTTGCCGAAATTGAACATGCCTCTAATGAGTTTTTTATCCTGAATTTTGCTGATTATGCTGATCTTTTTGAAAATATGATAAAAGGCCGAACTATACCTAACTTAAGCAATAATAATTCCCAGAAAATCTTTATTTTACCTAAAGAACAAGCTAAGTTTTTAGATTTTGACCAAATTATTTTAAGCAGTTTTAATGAAGGATTTTGGCCCGCAAATAAAATTGATGCGACTTATCTTAATTTAAGAATGTTAAAGAGCTTAAATATTAGCAAAACTTATAAAGATTTTGGCGCTGAAGCTTATAGTTTTTTAAGTTTAATTAATAATGATAATATTCTAATCACCAGGAGCGTTAAAAATAATGGCGCTAAAACAATTAGCTCGAGATGGTTAATTAAACTTGCGGTAATTTTAAAACATACTAATCTTTTGAAAAAAATTTATGCCGATAAAATACATCTTAAATGGCTAGAGATTTTAAATAAGGTCAATTATTTAGAAAAAATAGCTGCTCCAGCGCCTACCCCACCAATTGAGGCCAGGCCTAAAACTCTACCAGTAACTGCAATTGAGCAATTAATGCGCAACCCTTACGGAGTTTATGCTAAATATATTCTAAAATTAAAAAAACTAAAGCAATTAGATTACGAACCAAGCATGGCCGATTTTGGTAATGTTATTCATGATGCTTTAGAAAATTTTAGTAAAAATTATAATGAAATTAATGAGGAGCAAAGACTTAGCTATCTAGTTAATTATGCAAAAGAACTTTTTAAAGAATATAATTTAAGTTCAATTACCTATAATTTTTGGCAAACTAAATTAGAAAATATTGCTAAATGGATTATAAATGAAGAAGAAACGCGAAGAACAAGTGAGTTAAATATTTTAGCTGAAGTAAAAACCTCTATAACTATAAATGATCTGACTATAACAGCTAAAGCTGACCGAATTGAGTTTAGTAATACACCAGGAAATAATAGAGATAACAGTAATAATGAGACTAATTGTACAATCATTGATTATAAAACCGGGACTATCCCGACCAAAAGAGATATCTATTTAGGACTTTCCCCGCAAATGATTATTGAAGCTTTAATTGTAACTAAAGGCCAAATTGAAAATTATAAAATTAACAATCCCAATATAAGTGATCTTTTATATTGGAAATTAAGCGGTAATAATAAAAATCCGGTACAAGAAATTAATGTAACTAAAAAAGAGGATTTAGAAAAAATTATTGATGAAGCAGAAGTTGGGTTACTTAAACTTCAGGAAACTTTTAATAACAAAACCACCCCTTATCTTGCAACTCCTGCCCCAGAGAAAGCCCCAATTTATAACGATTATGAACTACTTGCCCGCACTAAAGAATGGCAAGATGGATAGAAGAAGTTGCCATTTATCCATAAATACGTTAATATATTAATAAAACAAATAATTAATGGATTTATATAATGCCTCCTAGAACAAAAAGAAAAAACGAAGAATCTCATGAAGCTTTGACTAAACCAGAAGGCACCTCAAAAATACAAGAGGCCGATCAGGCTCAAGATAATAAACTTTCACAAGAACAAGAAGAAAAAATAACTTCTGCAATAGTTGAGACTATTAAAGATTATATAACTCAATACCCAAAAATGCTTAAAAAAAATTATACTAGCTTGTCCTATAATCAAGTAGTAGTACAAATATTCCCTGATATAAAGTCAGTAATTAATAATTACTGCCAAAAAGAGGATAAAGATACTTCTAACGATAAAAAACAACAACCTTTAATTCATATTTTAAATAATAAGGTCGCAGAAAAAAGCTCACAAGAATTTAAAATCTTATATGACCCTACATTCGCTCAAATCGCGACAATATTTATTGATAAACTTACTATACATATAAATGATAAGGGAAAAATTTTAGAAAATAAAGGCAAAAACAAAGACCAAAAATCCGAGAAGATAAATATAAATTCATGGAAAGAAACTATAGATAATTTTGCGACTAATATATTCCCAACCTTAGAGAATAATGTCGAAACTCAAGTTGTAGCTAAGGCTATAACAACTTCTACTTCTACTCCAGATGACGCAACTTTAAGTACTCAAGCAAGCGAAGAGCCTTCTGCACCAATGGAAGTAGCCGCCGCACCTGAAACTTCTGCAACTACTGCCGTTGTTCCAACTAAGGCTACAGCTTTGATTTTTATACTCAATACCGTGAAAGAGTATATAAAAGAATATGAAACTGAGAGGGTATCATCTAGTGAAATTATATTTTCTATATTAAATAATATATTTACGGCTATTGATTTTCTAGCAAAAAATAATCAGGATGATAATCCTGAAGAACATGATAAAAATATAGATATCTTTAAAAATCAGTCAGATTACTTAGGTTTTCTTTGTATTTTAGTTACAGATACTAATCCAGTCGAAACAAAACAAAAAATAATAACAATTATTGATAATATTAATAAAGAATTAAATTCTAAAGAAGAAGAACCGCCTATTTCGCCTAGTAGTATAGCACACCTTAAGGATAATTGGATAAATAATATAGATCAGTATATAGCTAATAACTCTGTTGATACAAATTCTCAAAATAATAAGGCAAATAATAGCTCTACCCAAAATAATCCTGAAAAGGAACATCCAGACACTCCTTTATTAGTGCGATTATTGAGTATGAACTTTAAAGATAAGCCTACTTCAGTTAGATCCGAACCATCTACTATACTAGAATCTCCATTTAATTATTATGACTTAGAGGAGAAAGTTCAATTAATGTAACCCTTCATAGTTGCCCGTTAAAAAATATCGTAAGATATTTTTTAACGGGCAACTACGTATAGATTATACGCTCCTAAAATTCTTATCTTTACACCCCATATTCCTCAAGAATATTATCATCAAGCATCTGAATATGCTTTAGGTTAAGTTTAGGTGCATCTACCAGCAATATATTATTCATTGGGCTAATTGCAGCTATACCATCATTGCCGATTATTATAGGGGCTCTAAAGACCAGCAATCTATCTACTAGTCCTGATGCTAAAAAAGAAGTGGCTACTTGACTGCCACCTTCGACTAAAATTCTGGTAATTCCTCTTTTTGCTAAATCTTGTAAAATAAATTCTAAATCAAGACCGGCATTTGTAGTTTGGCAATTAATTATTTCTGCTGGATTTAGATTTTTTATTTGCGTTTCTTTATTTTGAATTTCTGTACTATAAATCCAAGTAGGGATTTTATCTGCCGTTTTTATTATTTTAGAATCTTTACTAATTTTTAAATGTGAATCTAAAATTATTCTTACTGGATCTACATCTGTATAATTAGGTAATCTGCAATTAAGCAATGGATCGTCTTTAATTATAGTTCCTATACCTACTAATATCGCATCATTTTCTTTACGTAATTTATGGCTATAATTGCGAGATTTTTCATTACTTATCCATTTACTATCACCAGTTTTTGTAGCAATTTTTCCATCAATTGACATGGCTAGTTTTAAGGTAACAAAAGGCCGAGATTTTTTTTGTACCTGGAAAAAACCTTCATTAATTATATTAGCTTCATTTTCTTTAAGCCCATAATGAACTTCTATCCCAGCTTCTTTTAAAACTTGAATACCTTTACCTGCAACTTCTTTATAAGGATCTTTAGTGGCTATAAAGATTTCTTTAATGCCAGATTTAATTATAGCGTCTGTACAAGCGCCACTTTTTCCTATGTGACAACATGGCTCTAAGGTCACATACATTTCAGCATCACTTGCATTTTCTTGAGCCATAGCTAAAGCTACAATTTCCGCATGTGGCCTTCCACCCTTTGCTGTTTGCCCTTCACCAATAATCTGGCCATTTTTAACAATAACACAACCAACTGCAGGATTTGGCCAAGTAGTACCAAGTGCATCACGCGCTAATTCTAAAGCCCGCTCGATATGTCCAATTATCATATTTTTAATAATATATTTTAAAATTAGAGATTATTTTTTATTAACAATATTACCAACAAAATCTTCAAAATCTTTGGCTTGTCTAAAATCTTTATAAACCGATGCGAATCTAACATAAGCAACAGGATCAATCTCAGCTAAAGCTTCCATCACCACTTCACCTATATGACCTGAAGTTACTTCACCATCACAAGACATTTCAAGCTTACGAACAATATTATTTACTAATTGTTCAACCTGCTCTTCTTTAATTGGTCTTTTGCGAACTGCTAAATTTATTGACCTTAATAATTTATCCCGATCAAATAATTTTCGCTTACCATCTTTTTTAATAACTATAAGTTCTCTGATAACTACTCGTTCAAAGGTAGTAAAACGGGAGCCACATTTGGCACATTCTCGCCGCCGTCTTATGGCTGCACCATCATCAGATGAACGAGAATCTTTCACCTGAGTATCAAGGAAACCACAAAACGGACAACGCATTTATTTTAACTCCAAAACTCTAGCCAATTGCATTATAAATAGGAAATTTTTTGCATAATTCTTTTACTTTAGCAAGGACAGCTTTTTCAACAATTGAATTGTCACCACCTTTACTTAAGCCATCAAGAACATCCCCGATAAAATTACCAATTTGTTCAAACTCAGCTTCTTTAAAACCCCGAGATGTTCCAACTGGCGTACCAAGTCTTACTCCTGAAGTTACAAAAGGACTTTCTGGATCAAATGGGATAGCATTTTTATTGCAAGTAAGTCCTGCGCGCTCTAAAGCTTCTTCTGTTGCTTTACCTGTAAGTTTTTTTGGTCTTAAGTCTACTAAAACTACGTGGCTATCTGTACCACCAGATACAATATCAACACCTCTACTTACTAAAACTTTAGCTAAAGCCCGAGCATTAGTAATTACATCTTTACCATATTGTTTAAATTCATCAGTCATTGCTTCTTTAAAACATACGGCTTTACCAGCAATCACATGCATTAAAGGACCACCTTGAATTCCTGGGAATATTGCAGAATTAATTGCTTGACCTAAAGTTATAGGATTTCCAGTTTTAGTTTTTCTGACAACTATATCTCCATCCACAGCTAAGATAAGACCACTTCGAGGACCACGTAAAGTTTTATGGGTAGTTGAAGTAACTACATGGGCATGTGGTAATGGGCTTGGATAAGTACCAGCAGCAACAAGTCCTGCTAAATGGGCCATATCTACCATTAAAAAGGCGCCAACTTCATCAGCAATTTTTCTAAAACGTTGCCAGTCGATTACTCTTGGATAAGCTGAACATCCAGCAATAATTAATTTTGGTTTATGCTCACGAGCAAGCCTTTCAACTTCAGCATAATCAATAAGAGCATCTTCTTTTTTTACGCCATATTGAATTGCATTAAACCATTTACCAGATTGATTAGGAGCAGCCCCATGAGTTAAATGACCACCAGATGCCAAGGCTAAACCTAAAATAGTATCTCCTGGCTCAATTAAAGCCATAAACACACCTTGATTAGCTTGTGAACCAGAATTAGGCTGAACATTTACATAACCGCAGTTAAATAATTTTTTAGCCCGCTCAATTGCTAAAGACTCAACAACATCGGCAAACTCACAGCCACCATAATAACGTTTACCTGGATAACCTTCAGCATATTTATTAGTAAGCACGCTACCCATAGCCTGAAGTACTGCACGACTTGTAATATTTTCAGAGGCAATTAGCTCTATTTGATCTTGCTGACGACCGAGCTCATGCTCAATTGCAGTAAAAATTTCATTATCTCTATCTTTTAAACTACCTTCAAAAAAATCTTTTCTATTTACCATTTTAACGCTCCTCATAATTAGTTTATCAATTAGTTCTTAATTTAATTTCTTTTAGAAAGTTTACTTACTCTTTGTATATGCCGACCGCCGGCAAAGTCGGTAGTTAAAAACATTCGTACAGATTCTTTAGCTGTTTCTTCATCAATTATTCGCGCACCAAGTGCCAAAACATTGGCATCATTATGTAATCTAGATAACTCAGCCATATTAGGATTAACACATAAGGCTGCCCTAATAAGTGGATTACGGTTAGCCGCTATAGAAACTCCAATTCCTGAGCCACAAATAACTATTCCGTATTTACATGCACCAGTTGCAACTGCATCGGCAACCTTATAAGCATAATCCGGATAATCTACTGAAACATTAGGATCGCTTGGGCCAAAATCTTTAACTTCAAGGCCTAAAGATTTTAAATATATAATTAAATAAGCCTTTAAATTAACTCCAGCATGATCGGAGGCTACAGCTATTGTACAAAAATCTATTTTTTTATCCATTATAGTAATCTAATTTTGACCTTTAGGATTTTAGCTTAAAGCTACAAATTTCTATTTAGTTTAAGTAGCGCGCACTATAGTTTAAATAACAACAAATATCCAAGAAAAAATTAACTTAAATGTTAATAATAAAAATCCACTTCCTTAAATATAGTCCATTGACTTTAATTAATTAAGAAATTATGTTAAATTTAATGTATAGGTATAGATAATTTTAGGGGATAAAAACTATGTCAGAAGAAAAAACTAGGGTATCTCAAGTTTTAGAAGCAACCTTACTAAACCAAGGCATCCCGAGCAAAGAATTGGGCCAAGCTAGCGGTGGAAATAGCCGCAATACCGACCAAGAACGTTAAGCTTAAATAGCAATTATATACTGCCAACAATTATTGTTGAATCAATCGTTAACTCCTGTTATCATAGCTTCCTTTAAGCAAATAAAAGAACTATGCGCAACATCCCTAAAGATCTAATAGATAGTAAAGCCTATATAGTAACTTACGTCGTTTACTTAGATAGTAACGGCAAAAAACGTTATTTCTATATCGCAGTTCGCAAAGATAATGTCTTAGGATTTCAAAAAGCAATTTTAGAAGGCGACTTTGACGCTGAAGATTACGGCATCATCTTAGAAGAAGGTGAAGGCGAAGCGCCAGACGTAGTTAAAGAAAAAATGAAAATTATGTATCATTGCGATCATAATGGCGCTGAAAATCTTTTGAAGTAAATAATCAATTATATTATTTGACTTTTAAGCTCTATTGCTTTAGGTGAGTAAAATCTATTTTCTAATAAATAGGCCTCTGTGGCGGAACTGGCAGACGCGATAGACTCAAAATCTATTTCTCTTTTGAGAGTGAGAGTTCGACCCTCTCCGGAGGCACCAGGCTTCGCGTAAGCGCTGCGCCTGGCACAGCCAGGATAGTTCATTATATAGTATTTCATGATTGAAATAACCTATGCAATAAAATATATACCAAATAACTACGATGAAATCCGACCAACCAAATCAATATATTTAGAAATACCAAATCATGAAAAAAGAATTTACACAAATAGGGTCTATAAAACTTGCTGGCATAACAGCAAAAACAAATAACAACTCAGAAACGAACCCAGAAACTGCTAAAATTGGCATTACAATGCAGAAATATTTTGGAGAAAATTTCCCGGACCAAATAAAAAATAGAAAAAATCCTAAAAAAACTTTTTGCATCTACACCAATTTTGAAAGTGATCATACTGGCGAATATACTTATTTTATTGGAGAAGAGGTAACATCATTTGATGGCATAGATAAGAACTTGAGTACACTTACTATTCCTGAACAAAAATATGTCAAATTTACGAATAGCCCTGGACCAATGCCAGAAGTATGCATAGCAATGTGGCAAGAAACTTGGAAAATGACCCCAGAAGATTTCGGCGGAAATAGGTCATATATAGCAGATTTTGAAGTTTATGATGAGCGTAGCTTAGACCCCCAAAATACAATCCTTGATATATATATAGGAATTAAGTAGTTGCCCGTGAAAAAACATCTTACGATATTTTTTCAGTTACAATAATGAATAA